>CAJTOB010000027.1 GCA_910578035.1 uncultured Muribaculaceae bacterium | reverse complement strand
CCATCTCGTATTTTTTGGCCTGTGATTTCACATATGTTATTAAACAACCTCTTAATTTAGGTGCAAAAGTAGTAAAAATATGGCTGGTGCTACTATCTTTTGGATTCAAGATAAATTGTATGAGGCAATAATGGGGGCGACGGTGCGTTAAAATAGTATGAACCAACGCGCGTTTTTTCGTTTTGTAGTGGCGGCGCTTCTTGCAGTGCTCGCATTGCCGGCTGTAGCACAGACAGATGCGCAGCTGTCGCAGTATTTTGCCGCTCCGACGCTTTATAACCCCGCAGCTGTCGGCCAGACCGATTTTCTGCGTATCCGTGCCGGTGCGCGCTTGCAGTGGGTTGGCATAGACAATGCACCCCAGAGCTTTCTGGCGGCCAGCGATATGCCTTTCAAGATTGGCTCGAAGCGTATCGGTGTTGGCCTGATTATGAATCAGGAGAGCGCCGGCCTTTATAAGTCGCTCAGCATGGGTGCCCAGGTCGGATATAAAATCAAAAAATTCGGCGGTGTCTGGACCGTAGCCGTGCAAGGCGGTTTTTACGACCAGTCGTTCAAGGGCTCTGAGGTATTTATTCCCGGCGATGACGATTATCACGACGGAAACGACGAGGCGATACCTACAAACGATATTCACGGCACTGCCTTTGATGCCGCAGCCGGCGTGTGGTATGAGCACAAACTGTTTTATGCCGGCCTATCGTGCACACACCTCACTTCGCCCTCCATCACTCTCAATGCGGAGAGTGCAGGCGGCGGCTCTGAGACATCGGGCGACCGCAAATTCCAGTATCAGGCTAAACGTACTTTATATTTTACGGCCGGAGGCAATATACCGATTAAAAACACGTTATTTGATATAATGCCGTCGGTATTGGTGAAGAGCGACTTCTCCTTTACCGCAGCCGAACTGAACGCACGTGTGCGATACCGCAAATTTCTGTCGGCAGGCCTGGGCTATCGTTGGAACGATGCCGTAGTGGTTACTCTTGGAGCCGAATTCAAGAACTTCTACATCGGTTATAGCTACGATTATGCCACCAGTGCAATCCACAATGCATCGTCCGGCAGCCATGAGCTGTTCGTCGGCTACAGCATGAAACTTGATTTGTCGGACAAGAACCGACACCGCCACAAAAGTGTGCGCCTAATGTAAACCGAAGATTACTTGCAAAATATATGAAGAAAGCAACCCGCATAATACTATCGATAAGCGCAGCGGCAGCTCTTGCGTCGTGTGCCCCCGGCGGTCGTTCGGCGGCCGGCGGAGAGGTGACCGGCGTTGGAGGCGTGTCGTGGGCGGAGCCTACGCCATATGGTATGGTGCTCGTTGACCGCGGTTCCATGAAGGTCGGGCCGGCCAAGGCCGATTCGCTCTGGAATCTCGAGGCCAATGCCCGAGGCATTTCTGTCGACGGTTTCTGGATGGACGAGACCGAAATCACAAACGGCAAGTACAAGCAGTTTGTGCTATGGGTGCGCGACTCCATTATCCGCGAACGTCTTGCCGACCCCGCTTATGGCGGCAACGAGGATTTTAAAATCGAAGAAGACCGCGAGGGCAACCCCGTGACACCTCATCTGAACTGGAACAAGCCCATACCCTGGCGCAATCCGAACGAAGACGAACTTAGGGCTATCGAAAGCGTGTACCGCACCAATCCGATAACGGGCGTGCGCGAACTCGATGACACCCAGCTCAACTACCGTTACGAAATCTACAATCAGACAGAGGCTGTGAAACGACGCAACCGTCTCGACCCGCGTCGCCGCGAATATAACACCGACCGTCCGGTTCCGACCGACCGTCCGATGATTTCGAAGGATACCGCCTATATCAATGATGACGGCGAGATTGTGCGTCGCACTATATCGCGCCAGCTCACCGGTGACTACGATTTCGTGAATACATATATAGTAAATGTGTATCCCGACACTACCGCCTGGGTAAACGACTTCGAGAACGCCTATAACGAGCCTTACGTCCGCATGTATTTTGCGCACGGCGGTTATACCGACTATCCTGTGGTCGGAGTGAGCTGGGAGCAGGCAAACGCTTTTGCCAACTGGCGTACAGACTATCTGCGCCGCTCGCTCGGCAAGGAGGGCATCTATGTGGAGCCTTACCGCCTGCCGACTGAGGCGGAGTGGGAATATGCCGCCCGCGCAGGTGTAAATGAGAATATGTATCCGTGGGAAGGCGACCTTACCATGAGCGAGGACAAGGGCTGTTTCTATGCCAACTTCAAACCGCAGGAAGGCAACTATGTGAAGGATGGCCATGTCATCACTTCTCGTGTAGGCACCTATGCTCCTAATGATTTCGGTCTCTACGATATGGCCGGCAACGTGAGCGAGTGGACCTCGACCGCCTTTACTGAAAGCGTAGGCCGTCTTACAAACGACCTCAATCCGGAATACCGCTACGACGCAGCGCTCGAAGACCCCTACAAGATGAAGCGCAAGATTATTCGCGGCGGTTCGTGGAAAGATGTGGCTCATAATGTGCGCTCTGACCTCCGCATGTGGGAGTATCAGAACGAGCAGCGCTCCTATATAGGCTTCCGCTGTGTGCGCACTCAGATAGGATTTGCCAAAGGGCAGAAACAGAATAAAAAATAGCACTTATCAAGGACTATGACTACAATACAGACATATAAGAAAGGGCTGAGTGCTTTCATCAGCAGCGAGAAAGGCCAGCGCTTCTTCAATTTCGCATACTCTATAGGTGCCGCAGTCGTTATCTGGGGCGCGCTCTTCAAGATTCTGCATCTGCCCGGAGGTAACCTTCTCCTTTCGCTTGGTATGGGTACCGAGGTGCTCATGTTCGTGCTCACCGCATTCGACCGTCCTCCGAAAGATTATGACTGGGAGAAAGTTTTTCCGGCTCTTAAAGGCGAGGAAGGAGCTGAAGTTCGAGGCGGCATAGCAGGCGCAACCATTGGCGGAAGTGCTCATGAGCGCATGGCCGCCGACATGGCCGACTCTCTCTCTCTTGATGCAGGGCAGACACAGTCGCTCACCGACAGCATTGCCAAGATGGCCGCCGCAGCCGAACAGCTGGGCAAGATGGCCGACCTCGCTACAGCCACACAGACATATCTGAGCCAGATGGAAGCGATTGCAGCCGATATGCAACAGCTCCATGCTACTACCGCAGCTCTCAACGAGGTGTCGTCGACGCTCCTCGAATCGTATCGCGCCATAACCGACAATTCCACCAATATCGGCGAAAGCACCCGTGGATATGTAGACCAGATGCAGGCACTCCACCGCAATATCGGCGGTCTTAATGCTATATACGAGCTGCAGCTTCGCAGCATATCGTCGCAGATTGAATCGATAGACCGTGTGAACCGCGGGGTGAAGGATATCCGCGATATGTATGAGAAGAGTTCTGCACAAAGCGCCCGCTACTGCGAGGAAACCGAGAAAATGGCCCGCTATATGCAGCAGCTCAACAGTATATATGAGAAGATGATAAATGCCATGACCGTCAATATGTTCCGCCCTATGGGTGCCGGAATAGAGGGTATTCCTGTCACACCGGAACACGGAGTACATGTCAATGGCGAGGTTGTGAAATAAAGTAAGAGCGATGGGAGCAAACAACACAAGGCTGTCGCCACGTCAGAAGATGATAAACCTTATGTATATCGTTCTGACGGCTATGCTCGCGCTCAATGTGTCGAGCGACGTTCTCGACGGTTTCACTCAGGTGCACGAGGGCCTCAACCGCTCGAATGCCAACGTCGGTCAGCGAAACAGTGCCATCTATGGCCAGCTCGAGACCCTCGCCGAGCAGAATCCGGGCAAGGTCAACGCCTGGCTCGACAAGGCTACTCAGGTGCGCCGCAGTACAGAGGACCTATATAAATATGTAGATACTCTTAAGCGAGAAATCGTGCGCAAGGCCGATGGCGAAGATGGCAACCCCGATGATATTGTCAACCGCGACGACCTCGAGTCGGCTGCTGTGGTCATGCTGGCGCCCGGCAATCCGCGGGGTACCATACTCCGTGGCCGTATCGACGATTACCGTGAGTTTGTCGAGTCTTTTATCGGAGACACACTCAAGCGTGCCACGATTGCGGAAGCTCTTTGCACAGATGGTGTCCTCCGTCGAGGAACCCTTTCCTCGCAGTCGTGGGAGGAGGCTAAGTTCGACCAGCAGCCGGTTGTGGCCGCTGTGACTATTCTGTCGAAACTGCAGAACGACATTCTTTATGCCGAGGGCGAAGTGCTGTCGTCGCTTCTGTCGCAGGTTGATGCCGGCGATGTGCGTGTGAACGAGCTCAACGCATATGTCATGCCGCAGTCGAGGCTGGTGATGCGCGGCGGGAAATATTCGGCCAATATAGTTCTTGCGGCTGTAGATACCACCCAGCGCCCTGAAATATTCATAGAGGGCAAAAAACTTGAGAACAGCAACGGTCTCTATGAAATAAATGCGTCTACTACGGGCACTTTCAATTACAAAGGCTGGCTTCAGGTGCCTCATGGCGACGGCTCGAGCACTCGCCACGATTTTGAGTCGTCATATACGGTGATGGAGCCGATGGCAACTGTTTCGGCTACGCTGATGAATGTGCTTTATGCCGGTATCGACAATCCGGTGAGCATTTCGGTGCCGGGCGTTACCATGAGCGGCATATCTGCCACCATGAGCAACGGTGCGCTAACTCGCAACGGCGATATATGGATAGCACGCCCGACGACTGTAGGCTCTGACGCAGTTATTACTGTTACGGCCACAATGGACGGCAAGCCTGTAAATGTAGGCACAACCAGTTTTCGCGTGCGGAAGCTTCCGGACCCGACGCCTTTCATCGCTTTCAAGGACGCATTGGGGGCTATAGACCATTATCGCGGAGGCAAGCCCTTTGCAAAGGCTCTGCTTCTGTCTGCATCGGGCCTCGAGGCTGCTATCGACGACGGTCTGCTTGACACTCCCTTTGCGGTAGAAAGTTTCGAGACGGTCTTCTTCGACTCATCGGGCAATGCTATGCCCGAGGTAAGCGCCGGAGCAGCCTTTTCGCCACGTCAGAAGCAGCAGATACAGCGTCTCAGCCGAGGCAAGCGCTTCTTTATTTCGCGAATCCGGGCAAAAGGACCCGACGGTATCACCCGCGACCTCTCGCCAATGGAAGTAATAATAGGATAATCATTGTCACCCATGAATATACTACACAGAATCAGCATATTTGCCGCAGCTCTTCTCTGCGCGTCGACCCTTGTTGCTCAGGACGAGCAGGGGGTTGTGCGTCGCCGCACGGCCGACCGTAATGCGCCCAAACAGCAGGACGGTACTGTTGTGACAGAGCGCATGCAAAATTTCTACTCCGAGAATCCTAATTCGGTGAGTGATGCCGACCGCCAGTGGATGCGCGTGATATACCGCTCCATAGACCTTGAAAAAGATAAGAACGCGGCTCTCTATTTCCCGGAGGAGCCGGTGGCAGGGCAGGAAAATCTTTTCCGTATAATCATGCGTCTGCTTGCGTCGAATACCATTCCTGCATATGAATATCTCGACGGCCGCGAAATTTTCACCGATAACTATCGTGTGAAAGTGCGCGATGTTCTCGAACGCTTCTACATTCCTTTTACTGATGCCAAAGGCTCATCGGAAAAGAATCCGCGCTTCGAAATCGATGAAAACGATGTGCCGACAAATGAGGTATTGTCATATTATATTGTAGAGCGCTGGGAATACGACACCCGCAACAACCGTCTGCGCCCTACCATAGAAGCTATCTGTCCGGTGTTGCACCGCAGCGGCGACTTTGGAGGCGATGCTCTCAAATATCCGATGTTCTGGGTGAAATTTACAGATATCCGCCCCTATCTTGCCGCCCAGACTATTTTTGTGGACGACGATAACAATCTGCCCACGTGCACCTACGACGATTTCTTCACTCTTACGATGTACGACGGCGACATCTACAAGACCCGCAATCTCAAAAACCGCTCTATGGCGCAGCTCTATCCCGACCCGGATAATCTGAAAAAGGCTCAGGACAGTATTCAGAACCGGCTCGACGAGTTTGAGAAAAAGCTGTGGGTGCCGTCGCGCGAAGAGGTTATTGCCGCTCGTGAGGCGCGCGAAGCTATCGCCGCCGGCCAGAATCCCGACTCGGTGTCGGTGAAGGCGACAACAAAGACGTCTAACACACGTGCGGCTCGCCGTTCGACAAAGCGCTCGTCGAAAGCTCCTAAAGTCAAAGAGTCGAAGATAAATTCTTCGTCTGGAGCGTCTAATGCCACCCGGTCTGTGCGTCGGCGCCGCTGATGAGTTAAAAAAATAGGATTAATTTGAGACTGTTAATCCTTTTTGCATATATGGAATAGACTATGAAAAAGTCGCTTCTGTCTCTTGCTTTCGGAACATTTGCCCTCGGTATAGCCGAATTCGGCATGATGGGCATTCTCAATGATGTTGCTGCCGACCTCGGTATTAGTGTTGTAAATGCAGGACATCTGATTTCGGCATATTCTACCGGCGTGGCGGTCGGGTCTCCATTTCTGATAATACTGCGCAAGCTTCCGTTGCGGAGGCTGATGCTGCTTCTTGCCGCAGTTATCGCACTTGGCAATGCTATGGTGGCCTTGTCGCCTAATTTTACATGTCTGCTTATTTCGAGATTCATTTCCGGTCTTCCTCACGGTGCGTTTTTCGGTGCCGGAGCCATAGTCTGCTCACGTCTGGCGGGGCAAGGAAAGGGGGCATCTGCGGTAGCGGTGCTTGTAGGCGGTATGACGGTAGCTAATCTCATTGGAGTTCCCGGGTTCACATTCCTTTGCCATCTGGTGTCGTGGAGACTGCCATTTGCCATCGTATCATTGGGCGGAGCCTTGGCTTTTGTGGCTATCCGTAGCTGGGTGCCGGTGCTCTCTCCGCTGCCCGATACCGGAGTCAAGGGGCAGTTTCGCTTTTTGACTCATCTTGCGCCGTGGCTCATCTATGGTGGTGTGTTTTTCGGACAGGCAAGTGTCTACTGCTGGCTAAGCTATATTGCTCCGATAATGACCCAGGTAACACATTTCAGCAACGACGCGATGTCGCTTATCATGGTCATAGTAGGTGGTGGCATGGTTTTCGGCAATTTCCTGGCCGGAAAACTGGCAGACCGATATTCTCCGGCGCTTGTCACGGCGGTTTTCGCATCGGTTGTAGTGGTTTTGATGCCTATGGTCTATTTCTTTGCAGGATATAAGATTCCTTCGGTTATTTTCGCGTTTGTGGCGCCGGGCTTGCTCTTTGGCATCGGTGGTCCGCTGCAGTATATCATTGTCAAGTTTGCCAAGGGAGGCGAAATGCTCGGCGGTGCCGGCATTCAGATAGCGTTCAACGTATCTAATGCAGTGGCGGCAGTGATAGGAGGTATGGCAATCCGTCATGGTTTCGGGCTTGCATCGCCAGCTCTTGTAGGTGTGCCCTGTGCTGTGATAGGGGCAATTTCGCTGTTTGTCCTTTATCATAAATATCATTCTAAAGGCGCATGAAAAAGACTGTCATTATATCCAATATGGTGTGCCGTCACTGTGTGTCGGCAGTTGAGGGCGCATTGCAGCGTGCCGGCATTGCCTTTGATGCAGTGGAAATAGGGAAAGTATATCTTAAAAGACCTATGTCGGAGGTGGAGACGAAAGCTCTCGACGCCGAGCTCGCTCCTCTTGGCTTCCGCCGTATAGACAGCGATGAAGACGCGATTGTAGAGGCAGCCAAACGGGCGGTTATGCATCATGTGCGCGATGAGGCTGAGTGCCGTCTTAAACTTTCGGCGTGCATAGAGTCTCAGCTTGGCATGAGCTATGCGGCTGTGAGCCGTCTGTTTTCTCAGCACGAGGGTCGCACAATAGAGAAATACCATCAGGCCCAGAAAGTGGAGCGGGTAAAGGAACTTCTGCAGCAGGGGCACCGTTCGCTCGATGAAATAGCCGACATAGTAGGTTATTCAAGCGGGGCGCATCTGTCGCGCAGGTTCAAAGAGGTGACAGGCATGACACCTACCGAATATATAAAGCTGCAACCCCCTCGGATTTCGCTTGATAAAATATGAATATCGATGATTTTCTCAAGACGGCAGACAAACCGCCCAGCTATACAATAAAATATGGGCCGGTCTGCTTTCCGCTCACACATATGGCGATGATACGTGAGGCTATGCTGGCATGCGCTGCAAAGCAACTTATTATTGTGCTTGAAAGAAGCCGGGCGATCGTCTCGCCGGTCGGTTCGTGTAAGAAGGTGTGGTGCGCCGGAGGTATCGTCTGGCTTGAAGTGATGCACAAAGGGGAGCGTTTATTCTATCATGCTGAAATGGATTTTGATAAAGCAGCCGCCATTCTTACAGATTTCTTTGAGAAGAGTGTCTTGCCGTCATGTATATGCTGGCAAAAATATTGCTCCGGGGCTGCAGGTGACAAATCGTTCATGCTTGTAACGTCGGACGATACATATCGATTTGTGAGTTTCCGCGATGTAGAGGCCGTCTTGTCGCGTATAGACAAAGGAACATGCACTATGCTCAGTCTCCGCACAGAAACGGGGCAGGAGGGGTATTTCGAAGTGAGCCGTGGCGACGGGTGCTATCTTCTTGAAGTAACTACCGGTATTGGCGACGAAGGACGCGGTTTCCGCACCGAATGTCGCGACAGAGACCGCTTGCTTGCATGGCTGCGCAAATTCTACGACGAAATGACTTATCCTGTTTTCGACACCGGCTGGACAGAGTTTGATATACAGGAATACTATAAAAAGCTGATTGATAAATATCTCGAAAATGGAAAATAACTATAGTGGCAAAGTATTGCGCGCGATAGACTTTATATGGCAGCATTTCGACAGTGCGTCGCATTGCGAGGGTTTTAATCTGCTCGTTGAGGCTGCGCGCGAAGACGATGCCGATGCGTTCTGCTTCCTTGGGCGTTGCTATCTTGGGCCGGAATATGTGCGCGATACAGAGGTTTTCGAGTCTGACGATGAAAAAGGCCTCGAACTGATACGCGAGAGCGTGCGTCGCGGCAGTGCAACAGGAGTTCTCGTTGCTCTGCGGTGTGGAGCTCTCACTCCTTCTCTTGAAGAAGAAATGCCATTTGCAAATCTGCGCGAGGCATTTGAGAAAGTGATGATATATGCTCAGTCCGGCAGCGCTTTTGCTATGTATGTTATCGGCAATGCCTGGTATTGGGGCGATTTGCTGTTGATATGTCCTGAGTTGCAGGCTAAATTCACCGATGTGAAAATATATAATGCGGTGGCATGGCCGAGTGCTGTGGTATTCTTCGAGAATACATTTGAACGCGGTCTCGGGCTTGCCTTCGGTAATTATCAGGAAATCTACGACTCGGGGCTGGCGCGTATTCCGCAGACTCGTTTCGAATACTATTTCAATATCTTGGCCGATGCCGGCGACCCTGATATCTGTAACAACTATGCTTGTTATTGCAGTAAACAAGACGACAACCAGAGAGCTCTCAAGTACTATATAAAAGCTGCAGAAGGCGGTAATGTGAATGCCTTGTACAATCTCGGAAGCATGTATTATAATGGCGAAGGGGTAGAGGAAGACAGCGTAAAGGCTTTTGAATACTTCAGCCGGGCGGCCACGCAGAATTATGTGAACGCGTTCTTTATGCTCGGTTGTTTCTATTTCGAAGGAACTGAGCCGGTCGTACAGGATTATGCAGAGACCGTGAAATGGATGCGCCTTGCTATCGAAAACGGCTTCAGAAGCGACTGGAAAGCAGCTGGAGTTCTTGCTGTGTGTCTGCAGAACGGTCTTGGAACCGAGCAGGACGATGACGAGGCTTTCGAGCTTCTCGAGTATATTGTAGAAAGCGGAAATCTTGATAACTTCTGGTCTCCGCTTGATGGGCAGCTGTGTGCTGCTCTCGGTGCGGCCTACGCGTTTGGTCGAGGTGTAGAAAAAAATCTTGCTACAGGGCTGGAATACCTCGAAAAAGCCATACGCCTCGGCTGCCACAAGGCTTTGGTGTATAAAGAAGAATTAGTAGGTTCGGATAAAGGAAATAATCGTTAGAGTTCTACGATAATCTGTCTGCACAGGCTCGAGGGAACGTCGATGAGGCGTTGGTTGGAGGAGCCTCGGAAGAGGAGGGTGGTGTCGCGGAGGGCTGCGATGAATGGACCGTCTACGAGCACGTCGGTGAGGCGCAGCAGTTCGCGCATGTGCTCTGTTCCGCGCTCCATGATTTCTTCGAAAGTAAAGCCGGTGTAGCACCATATGGAGTAGCCGGCTTCTTTTATCTTTTTTGCGAGTGGCACAATGGCTTGGGCTGAATACATGGGGTCGCCTCCAGAGAATGTGACGTTGAAGTCGTTGTAGCAAACGGTTTTCATCACTTCTTCGACGGTCATCGGTGTGCCGGCTGCAAAATCCCATGTCTGCTGATTGTGGCAACCCGGGCATTGGTGACGGCAGCCTGCAAAATATATGGATGTGCGCAAGCCGGGACCATCAACAGATGTGCCCTCGACGATGCGCACGATGTTTATTGTGTCCATTTTATTCAAGAAAAGAGGAGTTTAGATGACAAGCACCATCTAAACTCCTGTTTTTATTCTGTAAAGCTGATTATTCGTGAACAATGCGGTCGTTGAGTTCGGCGAGTTTGGCCTTGTTCCAACGGTCGGTTGTGCCTACGAGATAGCCTGTTATACGCTGCAGACGGTCGATAGCATGGCTACCGCAGTGAGGGCAGGCGTCGAGTTCGGCTGATGCGTCTTCATATCCGCAGCTCATGCATCGGTTGCGGGTGTGGTTTACAGAGCAGTAGCCGATATTGTTTTTGTCCATGAGGTCTACAATCGAGGCGATAGCGTCCGGATTGTGGGTTGCGTCGCCGTCTATTTCCACATAGAAGATGTGTCCGCCTCCGGTCAGGGCGTGGTAAGGAGCTTCTACTTCGGCTTTGTGTCTGGGCGAGCAGTGGTAGTAGACCGGCACATGGTTCGAGTTGGTGTAGTATATTTTGTCGGTTACGCCGGGAATGTCGCCGAAAGTTTTGCGGTCTTTTGTGGTGAACTTGCCGGACAGTCCTTCGGCAGGAGTGGCGAGGACAGAGAAATTGTGCTGGTATCGTTCGCAGAAATCGTTGACACGGCTACGCATATAGCTAACAATACGCAGGCCAAGAGCCTGGGCTTCGTCGCTTTCGCCATGGTGCTTGCCAATGAGAGCGATAAGGCATTCGGCCAGACCGATGAAGCCGATGCCGAGAGTTCCCTGATTGATTACAGGTTCGATTGTGTCTTCGGGTTTAAGGGCGTTGCCTCCGTTCCACAGTTTCGACATAAGGAGGGGGAACTGCTTGGCAAGAGCTGTTTTCTGGAAGTTGAAACGGTCGTTGAGCTGACGGGCGGTTATTTCGAGTACGTTGTCGAGTTTGCGGAAGAAGCTTTCGATGCGCTCGTTGCTGTCCTGAAGAGGCATGCATTCGATAGCGAGGC
Source organism: uncultured Muribaculaceae bacterium (assembly GCA_910578035.1). Classification (GTDB taxonomy): domain Bacteria; phylum Bacteroidota; class Bacteroidia; order Bacteroidales; family Muribaculaceae; genus CAG-873. The sequence continues at coordinate 27,880 of CAJTOB010000027.1, read as the reverse complement.
GAACGAGGTTTATTGTGGTGAACGAGAGGTTTCCTCGGCCGACAGATGTCTTTTCGCCGAAACGGTTTTCGAACACACGAGTGCGGCAGCCCATCGTCGCAACCTCATAGAGATAACGCTTGGGATCGTCGGCGCGCCATTTGTCGTGATGGTTGAAAGTTGCGTCGAGGTTTACGAAATTGGGGAAGAAACGGCGTGCTGTCACCTTGCAGGCCAGGCGGTAGAGGTCGTAGTTGGGGTCTTCGGGAAGATAACTTACGCCTCGTTTTTTCTTCCATATCTGGATAGGGAAGATGGCGGTGGCGCCGTTGCCTACGCCTTCATATGTGGAGTGCAGGAGTTCGCGGATTATGCAACGGCCTTCGGCTGAGGTGTCGGTGCCGTAGTTGATAGAACTGAATACTACCTGGTTGCCGCCACGGCTGTGAATGGTGTTCATGTTGTGTATGAACGCTTCCATGGCCTGATGTACGCGGGCCACAGTCCTGTTCATGGCGTGTTGCAAGAGTCGTTCGTCGCCCTGAAGACCGTCGACGGGCTTGTTGAGGTAGTCGGCGAACTTCATGTTTTTCATTTCGCTGAGGTCGCGGCCGGTCAGTTTTTCGAGATTTTCTATCTCTTCAATGAAAGAGGAGCGGACGAACGGCGCCAGATAGAAGTCGAAAGCCGGAATAGCCTGGCCTCCGTGCATTTCGTTCTGGGCTGTTTCGAGCGATATGCATGCGATGACACTTGCGGTTTCTATACGTTTTGCCGGGCGCGACTCACCGTGGCCTGCGATGAAACCGTAGTTGAGGATATTGTCGAGGGGATGCTGTACGCAGGTGAGGCTCTTTGTGGGGTAGTAGTCTTTGTCGTGTATGTGTATGTAGTTGTTTCGCACGGCGTCGCGGGCCTCGGGTGTGAGCAGATAGTCGTCTACGAAGGGCTTTGTGGTTTCGCTGGCGAATTTCATCATCATGCCTGCGGGCGAATCTGTGTTCATGTTCGCGTTCTCGCGGGTGATGTCGTTGTTTTTGGCTTCGATGATTTCGTGGAACATGTCGCGGGTCTTGGCTTTGCGGGCTATGCTGCGCTGGTCGCGGTAGGCGATATAGCGCTTGGCCACTTCCTTGCGGGGGCTGTTCATGAGCTCGAGCTCTACCATATCCTGAATGTCTTCCACAGTCATGCGCTCATGGCCTTTGGCGCCAATGCGGTCGGCTATTTTCTGAATCAGGGCTTCGTCTTCGCCAAGCTCGGTGGTGAGCATGGCTTTTCTTATTGCTGCCTTGATTTTTTCTTCGTTATAACCCACGACGCGACCGTCGCGCTTGACTACTACCTGTATCATCGTTTTTTTTAGTGTATATTGTTCGATTTGACATTTCAAAAGAGCTCGTACGGGAGCTCTTTCGAATAACACTGCAAAGCTATAAATATTTCACGAATCGGGCAACTTTTTAGGGTTGAAAATGAAGATAAATTTTCATTTTGGAAAACTTTTCGACCACTCGAAAAATATAATTCCCTTAAAATCAAGGGAGTGGATGTGTGAAATGGGAAACTTTTAAAAATAAAGCCTTGTATCTGTGTTGGTTAAATAAAACTTCCTTATTTGGTGGATGTGCTTGCTTGTTCATTTTCAAGCTCTTCGATAAGAGCGTCGGCAAGGAGTGCTCCCCATAGCCGGTAGCCACCGGCTGTAAAATGGACGCCGTCGGCTCCAAGCACTTTGGCCGCTTTCATTTTTGCCGCCGAACCGCTGCCTCCGGCCACGGCATAGGTGTCGTAGAAGGCTATGCTGTTTTGTTCGGCATATCGTCTGATTACGTCTTTCATTCGGGCGGCCTTGGCATTTACTGTGCTGCCGACGGCACGACGTCGTCCGTTCCGCCGTCTGTATGTGCGCCGATAGCATTCTGTGGGTGCTACAAGCAGGAAATTTACCTTCGGATTGTGGCGTCGTATTGCGGCCAGGAGTTTGTCGATGTCGTTTTCGAGAGATTCCTCGCTTGTGTTGCCGAAGGCTTCGTTTGTGCCGAGGGCTATGACAACGAGATCTGCTCCGAGTGCTTCTATCTGAGGGCCGAAGTGGTCTATATTGGCATACGATGAATATGTGGCGCCGTTGTTTCCGATGGAGTGTGTCAGAACCCCTCCATTGCCGTTGAGAAGCTCAAAGCCTCCGAATACGGTTTTGTCGGCTTCCTCAAACTCTATAAGCAGTCTGTGGGTCGGTCGCGCAAGTATGACAGAGGAGTCGGCATATTCGAAGTCAACACTGCGGTTCATTGCAAGGTCGCGGGTTGATGCTACCGACGGTGATGCGCCTCTGAAATGCATGCGGACGAGGCCGAAAGGCTCTTCGGCCGTGATTTCGAAGCGGGCTTTGGCCGTAGCAGGCTGTATGCCTATGCCGGTGAAAGGCATTTCGACGGTGAAAGGCATTTTGAGCAGTTTTGCCGACAGATATGCTGAGTGAAGATGTATTCCATAGTCGGAAGGCTGGTTGGTGCCGGCAAGTTTGAATGGTATCACAAGTCCTCGCCCTGCCGAATTAGCCTCATGCGCCAGACGCGCCCGCAGCACAGCGCCCCCGAAATCGGCCTGTACGTGAGAATCGCCGAGATAGACCACCGAGAACAATTCGCCGCTGTCGCGTGCGGCCGCAAACCGGCTTCTGAGCTCGCCCCAGTCGGCCCCGTTCATTATTATTTTATTGGCGTCGAGCCTGATGAAAGGATAGTTTTCGCGCGCAAGAGCTCTGCTTTCTTCAATCTTGGGGTTGAGGCGCAGTTCGGTCTGTGCTTCGTCGTCGGCTTTGGCTGACAGAGAAATCAGCAAAGCCACAAGAAAGTATGTCAGGGCTGTCTTATTCATTCAGAGCCTTTGAGAGCGCTTGGTAGAAAAGTTTTGCCAGTTCTTTGCCGCCATCGTGGTTGATATGTATATAGTCGGCGTTCATAAGCTTGCGCTTTCGCCAGTCGACAACGGCTCCGTCGCCGCCCATTGCTTCGCGGGTATCCCAGAAAATGCAGGCAGAAGAGCGTGCTATGCCGCGCTGAGTATGCACCATAGCCTCGCATGTAGGCAATGAGCGCACGGTGCTTCCGTCTTTGGTGCCTCTGTCGGCTATACCCATTATTATGATGTCAGCATTCGGATAGCATGCTTTGATACGTTCGATTGTGTGTGTCATGGCCGCTCCATACGGCGTGTAGTCGGTCTGCTCGGCCGAAAGGGCATTGATACCATATTCGAGAACTATGAGGTCGTAGTCTGCATGCTCGCGCATCTGCATCGCAAGCGGCAGACTCATTTTGCGGTGGCCGATGCCTGAGTTGCCTCGTATCGACATGCAGTCGACATTCACCCCGGAAGAGCCGTCGAGATATACTCCGAGACCTATAAGGCCTTCGATATCTGTTTCGACCTTGAATAAGCCTGTGGAGGCGTCCACCTCGAGCGTTTGAACATTGCCCGATGGAAATATAGGATAGCTTGCCGGGCCATTGTCGGTTGTGAGTGTGACAGTTCCGCTGTCGGGCGCTATGAATATGAAGCGCGACAGCTGCCAGCTGTCGAGGTGCGGACGTTTGTCTGATGATTTATATGTAGCCTTGGCGGCAAGTTCGGCACGGCCGTATTCACCGCTGATTGTGCGTATTGTATCGCGAGCGGCGAGAGTTCGGAGGTCGTGCATTTTCCAGCCGGAGCCGGACTGGCGCACACTGCTGCGGAAGCCGGGGAAGTCGGTATGCATGGCTACATATCCGACGCCCTCTCCTCCATAGGAGTCCTGAATGAGGCATCGCAAGTCTTGAGTGAAAATGTCGCCTTCGATAAATGAATCGCCTAGAACTGCTACTCGAGCCGAACCAGCCGCGAGGGCATTTTTGAAGCGGGCGAGAGGCGAGTTGCCGTAGCATTCCAGAAGAACAGTGCCGTCGTCGTCGCGCAGAGCCGGTTCCGGCTCATCGAACGTAATCGGAGTTTCGGGAGTTTCTTCAGATTCGAGCCGGGGCTCGGAGGGCAGTTCGTCGAGAGCCTCAGTTTTGGTTTCTGCAAGAAAGTTTTCGAGTTCAGGGTCTATGTCTGCCGCCGGGGCCACGGGAACTGTCTGCTTCGAGGGTGCGATATCTTCAAACAGATTGAAATCTTTCACCCTGTTGCCGGTGAGAGTGCTCCATGGCACTGCCGACAGCGCCAAGAGAATGCCCATGGCGATGGCTATCACAGCAAACAGGTGACGCGAGGGCTCTTTCAGATTTTTTTCAGACATTCGACCAGAGGGGCGGCTTTGAGTTTGGTCTCTTCCCATTCTACAGACGGGAATGAATCGGCTGTTACGCCGCTGCCGGTGTAGACCGACCATCTGTCGCGGTCGAAGTGCACACAGCGGATAATGCCGTAGGTCATATTGAGTCGGATTTCTGCAATATTAAGGCATCCGGCATAGAGGTGGCGAGGCCAACTTTCGAAACGCTCTATTTCAGCGATTGCATAAGGGCGCGGATAGCCGGCAAGAGCCGGAGTGGGCTGGATTTCATCGGCGATGCTGTCGAAAAAACGGCGATTGAGTCCGTTGTCTACGAACTTGGATACAATTTCAGTGAGAAGATGTGTCACAGGGCCGTATGTAAGCTCCTTTATGGGTTTGCGGAAAAAATCAAGTCCGGTAAGTCTCAGTCGGCTCTCGATGTCGTTGACAACGAGGCTATGTTCCTCGAGATTCTTCAAATCCCAGTCGCAATTAATATCTTTATTGCGTGTTCCGGCAAGGGCTATAGTGCGGTAAGTGCCGTTGTTGCAACGTTCGAGAATCAGTTCGGGTGTAGAACCCATCCAGAAATTCATTTCCGGGTGCCAGAGCAGGAACGTGACGCAGTTATCGGCCACACCCATGCCGAGATAACTTTCGAAAATCTTTGTGAGGTCGAAGTCCTTGAACTCTCCGCATATATTGCGGCAGATTACCGTTTTGCCGCCGCGGTGTTTCAATATTTCGATAAGTTCTGCCAAAGAATTCTCGTATTGTTCTTTTGGCGTCGACTCAGGGCATACAGGCATAGAGGCGACCTGTTGTGGAGCCGATGTCGAGAAGTCGAACCATTGCGACGACAGCCACGGCTTTACTTTGGCGAGCAACCGATGCTCATGGTCATCCTCGAAATCAGGAGATATAAGTATAAAACGATCTGTCAGCTCCCGGCCTTCGGGAAGGCGGACTATGCAGAAAGGCTTGCCGGCAACAAGTCTTTCCCCGACAGCCGTCATCATATAGGGAAATTCCTCTTTTGAATATAAATGATTCATAGTCAGATAAGCTTTCCGTGTAAGTCGAAAGCGTCGCTGCCGGTTATCTCAACATCATATATTCGTCCGATTTCGAGCGCCGGTTCGGACGGCAGATATACGTTGCAGTCCACTTCGGGCGAGTCGAATTCGGTGCGGCCTATATACTGCCCGTCGGCGTCCTGCTCGTCGATAATGACACGCAGAGTTTTGCCGACCATCGCATCGGCTGTTTCAAAAGCTATTTCCTGCTGGAGGTCCATCAGGCGCGACAGCCTTTCGTCTTTAACCTCCTGTGGAATATCGTCTGCAAAGTTTCGGGCGGCATATGTGTCGTCTTCCTCGCAGTAGGCAAATGCTCCCATGCGCTCGAAGCGCTGTTCGCGCACGAAGTCCATCAGGCGTTCGAAGGCGTCGTCGTCTTCGCCTGGGAAACCGACCATGAGGGTTGTGCGTATGGCGATTCCCGGCACAGCTTCGCGTATACGGGCCAGCAGAGCGCGTGTCTCGTCGGCGGTGATATGACGCCGCATATTGGCAAGCACTTTGTCGTCGATGTGTTGCAGAGCGATATCGAGATAGCGGCACACGTTCTTATGGCGGGCCATCGCATCGAGCACATCATATGGAAAATCTGCCGGATAGGCATAGTGCAGACGAATCATTTCTACTCCCGGAATCACAGCAAGAGCGTCGATAAGCTCAGCCAGCCGCGATTTTCCACCGGGCAAGTCTGTTCCGTAGCTCGAGAGATCCTGAGCGATGATGTTGAATTCGCATGTGCCTTCGGACGCAAGATGCGCCACTTCGGCAACGATGTCTTCTACTGTGCGCGAATGATGGCGTCCGGTTATCAGAGGAATGGCGCAGAAAGCGCAGAAGCGGTTGCAGCCTTCCGAAATCTTGATATATGTATAGTGTGGTTCGGTCGACAGCTCGCGGTCCCATTCGTGGCAGGGGGCCGGAGTCTCCCGCTTGGCGAGGGCTGCTACGAGTTCTGTCCAGTCGAATTTGCCGTAAATGCCGTCGAGTTCGGGGATTTCTTCTTCAAGCTCTTTGCGGTATCTCTCGCCGAGACAGCCCATGATATAGACACCTTTGATGTCGCCCTGCGCTTTGGCTGCAAGATAGTCCATCGTTTTTTCGATAGATTCCTCCTTGGCATCGCCGATGAAGCCGCAGGTGTTGATTACCACGTAGTCGGGTGTGCTTTCGTAGCCTTCGATTTCGTCGCTTTCAAAAATAACCTCGAATCCGGCATCGAGGAAGCGACGCGCAAGCTTTTCGCTGTCTACGAGGTTCTTGGAGCACCCCATGCTCACAATTGTAACAAGAGGATGCTGGCGGCTCATTTCTCGCGGTTACCGAAAAGAGATTCTACGAATGCGCGCTTGTCGAATAGCTGAAGGTCGTTGATGCCTTCACCGATACCGATGTATTTTACCGGTATCTTGAACTGGTCGCTGATGCCGATTACCACACCGCCACGGGCTGTGCCGTCGAGCTTGGTGATGGCCAGGTCGGTTACCTGGGTGGCGGCAGAGAACTGGCGGGCCTGTTCGAAGGCATTCTGGCCTGTCGAACCGTCGAGTACCAGCAGCACCTCGTGAGGAGCGCCGGGCACCACTTTCTCCATGACGCGCTTGATTTTTGTAAGTTCGTCCATCAGGCCCTTCTTGTTGTGCAGACGGCCTGCTGTGTCTATTATAACCACGTCGGTGCCGTTGGCTACTGCCGAAGAAAGGGTGTCGTAGGCAACTGCGGCGGCATCAGAGCCAAGCTGCTGCTTTACGACAGGTACGCCGGCACGGCGCCCCCATTCGTCGAGCTGTTCGACGGCGGCGGCACGGAAAGTGTCGGCAGCGCCGAGCATCACGCTGTTGCCGGCGGCCTTATAGTGGTGGGCGAGTTTGCCTATTGTGGTGGTTTTTCCGACACCGTTGACACCGACAACCATAATCACATAAGGTTTCTTGTCGGCAGGAACGGTAAACTGGCCGGTCGACGCACCAGTGGGATTTTCGGCAAGCAATTCGGTGATTTCTTCGCAAAGCATGTCGTTGAGCTCTTCGACGCTCACATACTTGTCGCGAGCCGCGCGGGCCTGTATTCTTTCAATTATCTTGAGTGTTGTCTCGGCGCCGACATCGCTGGTGATGAAAATTTCCTCAAGTTCATCGAGAAAATCGTCGTCGATGGTGCGGCGTCCGGTGAAAGCCCGTCGCAGTTTTCCGAATACGCCTTCTTTAGTCTTTTGAAGCCCTCTGTCAAGGTTTTGCTTCTTGTCTTTGCTGAAAAAATCGAAAAATCCCATTTATTTCTATCAATTTTACTGCAAAAATACGCAAAAAAACTGGTTTGGCCTCTATCACTTCCCCAAAATCGAATATATGACATCAATGCGACATAATTTATTCGGTGGTGGGTTTAACATTTGTTTTGTGTTATGGGCTTAGATGTGGCATTGGTGAGGCCTTAGTTTTGTGCCGTAAACTTAATTGACTATGGGAATCTTGTTTGTTCTTATGATTGTTCCTTTCGCGCTTTACGAATCGATGACTGAATCAGCGACTGAATCTTCGGAAAAAGAATAATTCGCGGAAAGAGTATAGAAGCAGAAAATTTCATTAATTTTGTGGTGCGGCTCTTTTGTCCGCGCTGTGACTATGAAAAAGATTATACTCTTCGTTCTGCTTCTTACTGCTGCGCTCGCTGCCGGGGCGCAACGGCGCTCTGTTGCTATTCTTGGCGACTCATATTCTACTTTCAAGGGTTTTGTCGAGCCCGAAACCAACCGCATATGGTATAAGGCCGATGTTGATACTGCCAAAACCGATGTTTCGTCTGTGCGCCAGACTTGGTGGCATCGTTTTATATCAGAAAACGACCTTAAACTTGAACGTAACAATTCTTTTTCAGGCGCTACAGTATGCAATACTGGCTATAAAGGCAAAGATTATTCCGACCGTTCGTTCATAGCACGAATGAAGGACCTCGGACGGCCTGACATCATACTGATTTTAGGTGCGACCAACGATTGTTGGGCTCATTCGCCGATTGGAGAGTATAAATATGCCGGCTGGACGGCTGAAGACCTCTATTCCTTCCGTCCGGCAATGTCCTATATGCTCGAGACGATGAAAGACTACTATCCCGGCACTGATATTTATTTTGTGCTGAATTGTCGTCTGAGCGATGATATCAACGAATCTGTGCATACTATCTGTGAGCGATATGGCGTTCCTGTGGTGAATCTTGTCGATATCGACTGCAAGGCCAATCATCCAACGCAGAAAGGAATGGCTCAGATTTCCGAACAGGTTAAAGCGGCTATCATTAAGTGAGATTCCATAAAATATCTCTTGCCGCCTTTTTTGCGGCACTGATGTTGTTGTCGTCTTCGTGCGGCAGCAAGAAGAAGGCTGTGCGGCAATATGAGGCCGACGGTCTGTATCCGGTAGAGGTTCGCACCGACGAAAAAAAGACGGAGAAGAAAAAGAAAGGCATTCGCACACGAATTGTCGAAGAGGCCCGCAGCTGGGTCGGCACGCCATACCGCTACGGAGGCGAGTCGCGGAAAGGTACGGACTGCTCCGGAATGGTTATGAACGTGTATCGCGATGTCACCGGAATCAAACTGCCCCGAAATTCTGCAAAGCAGGGCGAATATTGCCGCCGCATAAAGCGCTCGGAATTGCTTGTGGGAGACCTTGTGTTTTTTACTTCGCGTAGAGGCAAGGGAATCAATCATGTCGGAATTTATGTAGGCAATGGCTGCTTTGTGCATGCCTCGACTTCACGCGGAGTTATTGTGAGCGACCTTGACCAGGACTACTATACTCGGACGTACCATTCGGCAGGACGTGTGCCCGGTCTCGAAAAGGGGCCGGAGGAGCCTGAGCGAGAAGATATCGGCAAGATGCCGGCGGCGAGAACTCCTCGCTATGAGCGTGTAGACCGACTGCCCGGGCAAAAGAAAACTCCGGAAGTTGAGCTTCCGGAGTCTGTTATTGTTGTCGACAGTGTGGCTGTCGAGGCAGATTCTATACGCGAGGCTGTGCGCCGTGCGTTTTAGCGTGCTGCGAAAGCCGGACCGCCTACCATTTCCTGATAAGCGTAAACGCCGGCCTGCGAAACTTCGACAGTGCGGTATTCTCCGCCTGCCACGGGCAGTTTCACGTGGGTGTCGTCTACAAACTGGAAGAGCATGTGACGTTCGCCGTTTGCTTCGAACGACCATGTCTGTTCAGCCTGGTCGAAGTCGAGGCGTACGCTCGAGCCGTCGTTGCAGCTGATAATATCGTAGCCCTTACCGTCGCAACGTACGAGGTATTTGCCGTCCTGACCTTCAATCATGCGTTCGCCTTTTGCCATGGGGTTGCTGCCGCTCCAGAATTCGATACTGTTGAGCACAATCACATCGGCAATAGCGCATACTTCATATACGGGGAGAACCCAGAAAGCAAAGAATACGAGTTCGTTGAGGAACTTATCGCCTATATTCTGGTTCCAGCCGAGCAGGCGGTTGGTGAGAGAGAAGCTGCCGATGCAGGAAGGTGTTGTCAGCATTGAGCTGAAGAGCAGACATACGATAGCTGCTGAAATGACGGTTTTCTTCATGTTGTGAATTAGTTATTTGAAAAATTAGAAAGTTAACTATAAGGAAGAAGTAATAAGTAAGAAGGCTGATATCTTGCTAACCTGACTATTAGCTGCTAATCCTTACTCGTTGTCATGCGCTGATTTCACGGCGGGCATGCTCGTAGAAGTTGGTGATTCGCTTTACATATGCAACAGTCTCGGTGCCGCGGCAGTAGCCGTATTTGGTCACAGGGTCGTTGTAGTATTTAGGATTCATCTTCATAAGAATGGCCTTTTCTACATTATCATCCCACTTCTGCGGGTCGAGATTGTATTTTTTTGCAAGAGCGATTGCATCGTAAACGTGCGCTATGCCTACGTTGTAGGCCGCTATCACGAATTTGAGGCGTTCTTTGTCGTTGGGTACATATTTCACAAGATAACTGTCGAGGTCATTGATTAGCTGAGAGGCTACCTTGACGCTTGTTTCGGGATTTCCGAGTTGCGATACTTTTGTCTTGTAGCCACGGGCTGTGCTCGGCATAATCTGCATCAGGCCGCGGGCGCCGACCCATGAGCGGGCATTGGGCTTGAACTTGCTTTCCACAAAGGCCTGTGCCGCCATCAGACGCCAATCCCAGCCGACAGTCGGGGCATATTTCTTGAATATATTGTCATATTGAGAAATATAGCCTTTGGAGAAGTCGAAATTCACTTTTGGGGTAAATTTCGTCTGTTCGAAGTATCTTTTGAGCAGTTCGGCGTTTATCTTCTGGGGCGATTCGCCTGCAAACCAAGAGTCGATAGAGTCTGCGAGCCATGTTTTGTCGGGAGCCACTGCCCACGATGCACGTTGCGGAAAGCTCACTTCCATGCTTACATCAAGATCTGGATAGTATGTCTTGTTGAGCATGGCGATGTCGCTGTCTACAACGGTCATAGGTATCTCTCCGTCTGATACGAGGCGCAGAAGGTCTTCGGTGATAAGAGTGTCGGCATCGACTTCGTGGATTGTGATGCCTCCTCCGAGTTCATCGTTGAGATTCTGCAGCCGTCGCAGGTATTTGCTGTCTTTCTCTACGTAGACTTCTTTGCCGACGAGTTCGGTGACATCGCTCACGGGAGCTACGCCGTTCACCTTCGGCTGAACGAGCACCTGAGTGGTGTAGTTCTCCGGGCCGCATGGCAGCACAAATTTCTTGTAGTGGTCTGTGATGGGAACCTCGTAGGCTATAAGGTCTACTTTTCCGGAATCGAGCATCGCAACGGCCGTAGACAGATTTTTAGCTACCTTGAGGTCGAGCACCATGCCTTTTTGCCGGGCAAGGCTGTCGACGAGAGTGTAGTCATAGCCCATCGGCTCGTCGCGATAGAGAAAATAGGAAGTCGGTCCGTAAAGAGTCACTACTTTTAGAGTGTCGGGCAAAGTGTTTTCGATGTTCCGGCCGGTTTCAGGGGCGTTTTTGCCGCCGCATGACGGCAGCAAGGCCGAAGCCAGCAGAAAGAAAGACAATTTAGAAAGCGCGTGCGCTTTGAAGAGACGGAGTTGCATATAGGGCGTGATGTTAATTGACCGTATCTGGCTGAGGGCAGCCGGAAGGTCATCCCCTCCGTCGGGCTCAGTACTCGAAGATGCCGTAGGGCGTGGTCAGGGTAAGTTTCTTGGCCGGGGCTTCTTCGACACGTCCTATCACTTTGGCCTCAATTCCAAATTCGCCGGCGATTGCGATTATACGGTCGGCTGCAGCGGGGTCGCAGTACATTTCGAGACGGTGGCCCATGTTGAAGACTTTGTACATCTCGCGGGCCTCTGTTCCCGATTCGCGCCGAATGAGGTCGAACAGCGGTGGAACGTCGAATAAGTTGTCTTTAATAACATGTTTGCCTTCCACAAAGTTCAGTATCTTTGTCTGAGCGCCGCCGGAACAGTGTACCATTCCATGTACGGAGGGGCGCAATTCTGAAAGAACGGCCTTGACAACAGGGGCGTATGTGCGGGTAGGGGAGAGCACGAGGCGTCCGGCGTCAAGAGGCGAGCCTTCAACGGCGTCGGTGAGGCCTTTGGAGCCACAGTAGACAAGTTCTACCGGCAGTCCGGGGTCGAAGGTCTCGGGGTATTTCTCGGCTATGGTTTTATTGAATACATCGTGGCGGGCCGATGTGAGACCGTTGCTGCCCATGCCTCCGTTGTAGTCTGTTTCGTAAGCAGCCTTGCCATACGATGCGAACCCGACGATTACGTCGCCGGCCTTTATGTTGGCGTTGTCAATCACATCTGCGCGTCGCATACGGCATGCGACGGTACTGTCTACGATGATGGTGCGGACGAGGTCGCCGACGTCGGCGGTTTCACCTCCGGTAGGATATATGCTCACACCCATCGAACGGAGTTCTTCGACGAGTTCCTGAGTGGCGTTGATGACAGCCGAAATTACTTCGCCCGGCACAAGACGCTTGTTGCGTCCTATGGTCGATGACAGAAGGATATTGTCGGTAGCGCCGACGCATATGAGGTCATCGATATTCATGATGAGCGAATCCTGGGCGATACCTTTCCATACGTCGATGTTGCCAGTTTCGCGCCAGTATGCGTAGGCGAGGGCCGATTTTGTACCTGCGCCGTCGGCGTGCATTATATTGCACCACTCCGGGTCGCCTCCGAGGTAATCGGGAATAATTTTGCAGAAAGCACCGGGGAATATGCCTTTGTCGATGTTTCGGATAGCCGAGTGCACGTCTTCTTTCGAAGCCGAGACTCCTCTTTTCTCGTAGCGTCCGCTGTCCATATCTGTTGTATTATATATAGGTTATTTTAGTTTTGCAAGTTTCGAAGGATTTCCCACCAGCCACACGATGTCGCCTTCCTCAAACACAAGGTCGGGCTTGGAGTCGATGTGTTCTTCTCCGCGGTCTACAGCCACAACGAGAGCGTCGTATGTGTCGCGTAGTGCCGAAGAACGTGGAGTTCGTGAAATCAGCGGCGAGCCGGGGCCGAGAAGGATGCTTGTCAGTTTCATTTCTGAAGAATCGTGAGTAGACGATGTCTCTGGCTCGTCGGCCTCAACCTGAGGGAGCAGTTTCTCAATCTGTTCGTCGGTGCCGATGATGCCTAAGATGTCTCCCGGGTAAATTCTTGTGCGGCCGTTGGGTATAGGTATGAAATTAGCGCCGCGTTGTATGCTTACTACATTTACACCGAAGCGATTGCGCAGATTGGAATCCATCAGGCGCTCTCCGGCGAAGGCACATGCCGTGCCGACTGTCATATAGGCCTGATGTAGGTCGTTTACAACGGCGTTCTTTTTGCCGCTGCGCCGCAGTTCGCGCTCGTTGAGATTGTCGAGGAATTTGCTCTCAATGCGCTCCATGCTCGCATTGAGCTTGCGGGAGAAATAAAAGGCCAGCAGCACTACTACCGCTATAACCGCGACAAGGCCGGCTTTGGCCGAATATACTTCGCTGATTGCCCGTACGATGAAGACAACCGCTATAAGAAAGCGGAAAATTATCATTACAATGCGGGGGATGTTGCTTCCGAGACCCTCGGTGCCGTCTGGAGCTTTGGTCTTTATTGGAATGACAAGAGCGAGAATGAACGGTGCCATGGCGCCAAGGGTGATGACTATGCACAGCACATTGGCCCAGTTGCCAGTATGGTTTTTCAGCCAAGGCAAAAGGTATAGCTGAGAAATCAGCAGAATGCCGACAAGTACGACGGAATAGAGCACCGTGCGCCATATGTAGCGTTTGAGGACGGCTTTCCACGGCTGGCCGGCGGCTTCGCTGCGGTCGGCCTGTTTGCGATAGCGGTCTATGAGGAAATTGAGGCGTCGGGGCAGACGTCGCTCCAGCCATTTGTAGAACGGCAGCGACATCTTTATGAAATAGGGTGTAGTGAAGGTCGTTATCACAGATACGGCCACTACGATCGGATATATGGTAGTGTCGAGTACACCGAGACTCATGCCGAGAGTGGCGATAATGAATGCGAATTCACCTATCTGAGTGAGCGAGAACCCCGATTGTATGGCAACTTTAAGCGTCTGGCCGGTCACAAGCATGCCGAAAGTGCCGAAAATAATCATTCCGACAATCACAACTGCTGAAAGTAGCAGAATCGGGCCCCAGTATTGAACCAGAATATGAGGCTGAACCATCATGCCGACGGAGATAAAGAAAACTGAGCCGAAAAGGTCTTTGACGGGCATAACAACGTTTTCGATACGTTCGGCGTAGCTCGTACCTGCCAGAATCGAGCCCATGACGAAAGCTCCAAGCGCCAGCGAAAAACCGCAGAAAACCGAGAATACGGCCATGCCGAGGCACAGGCCCATCGACACCACAAGCAGGGTTTCGGAATTGAGAAAGCGGCGTATGCGGTTAAGAAGAGACGGAAGCACATACACGCCCACAAGAAACCATATGATGAGGAAGAATACAAGTTTGCCAACGCTGAAAAGGAGTTCGCCTCCTTCGACGCTTTTGTTTATGGCTATTGATGACAGTAATACCATCATAAGGACGGCGAAGAGGTCTTCAACAATCAGAACGGCCAGAACGAGCGAGGCAAATTTCTTCTGCCTCAGACCCATGTCGGTAAATGCCTTTATGATGATTGTTGTAGATGACATGGACAGCATTCCGCCCAGGAACAGGCTGTTGATATAGTTCATGTGCATCAGATGTCCGACGGCAAAGCCGGCGCACATCATGCCTGAGACAATTATCATCGCTGTGACAACCGCCGAGCCTCCTGAATTGACAAGTTTGCGGAAACTGAACTCGAGACCGAGTGAGAAGAGTAGAACTACGATACCTATCTGTGCCCAGAAATCGATGTTTTCTTCTGTTGTCACAGACGGAAGGTATTCGAAGTGAGGACTTGCAAGGAAGCCCGCCACTATATAGCCCAACACGACGGGCTGCTTAATCCATTTGAAAAGGACGGTAACTACGGCTCCAAGCAGCAGTATGAATGCCAAATCGCTGATAAGACCCTGTATTTCCATCTGTTTAAATGTTTATCTGATTGGCGAGAGTGATAGCTTTTGTAGGATGCAGACGCGCAAACTGCGAGAATAAATCGATATAATTTGTCGATTCCTTTACGAGAACTATCAGATTGAGGTGTGTCTCGTTGGCATCGAAATCGTAGTCTACATAGAAGTTGTTCAAGTGTATTTTGTGCTCGCGGAGCACGGCTCTGTAGTCGCTGATGTCGTGGAGTATATCGGCTGTTCGTATTCTGATGATGCGCGATTCCGCCCCGCGTGTCACACGTCGTTCGATACCTTCGAGAAGCACGAGTATAAAAAGAATGAGTCCGGAAGCCACTACCGAGAGCCAGTACATGCCCAGTCCGACAGCCATGCCTATGATGGCAACCATCCATATGCCGGCAGCTGTGGTGAGTCCGCGGACCGAGCCTTTCATCTGTATGATGGCGCCGGCTCCGAGGAAGCCTATGCCTGTAATCACCTGAGCGGCGATACGGCCCGGGTCACCGTTTTTGAGACCCATGTATTCCTGTGGAACGTATATGGAAAGAAGCATAGCGAGTGTCGCGCCCATGGATATGAGCGAGAATGTGCGGACACCCGCTGTCTGCCCTTTGCGACGGCGCTCGAAGCCAACGACCGCGCCTAGAAGCATGCTCAGTAGCAGTTTGTAGATAGAGCCGATTGTGTTGACTTCTATCGCGTTGATGGCCTCGTAGATGTCGCGTAGGAATTCCATTTATTTCAAGTTGAAAGAGCGCGATACGAGGCGGAAATTATCGGCGAAGAGTTCGACGGTATAGTCGCCGGCGATAAGGGGAGTGTTTACATCCCAGTAGATAGTGACGCCGGGTATTTCCTCGCCTTCGTATTCTATTGTTTTCTGAGCCGAGCAGCCCACGTTTCCGCCTTCGAACGAGAACGAGCCGCCACCGGTGAGAAGTTGCCCGGAGGGAGATATGATACGTGCATAGATGGTCTTTTCGCCTACAGGGGTGGAATTGTTCTGCGGTATGGTGAAGTTAATGACCAGCTGGGTTGCCTTTGCAACCTTTTTCTCAGTCTTGCCTTTCTTGTTGAGTGCTCCGAGAGACAGACCGGTAACGTTAAGACGCTCTGCAAGCGTCATGCGTTCGCTGAGGACCTCGTTTTTGCGTGCTGTCTCCTTGACCTGAGACTGCAGTGTGCTGTTCTGGCGCTTTATTTCGGTGTTTTCGCTGCGCAGAGCCTCGTTTTCCTTATTGAGACGGTCTATTTCCTCTACGTAGTGGCGCAGAAGAGCACGGAGAGTGTCGATTTCGCCTCGCAGTTTGGCAATTTCTGCCGCGCTTTTGTGTTTCTGGCTTGCAAGTTCCTGCTGAAGTTTTTCAACCTGCAGACGCGCAGCCTCGTATTTTTCGTTGAGTTGACGTTTGATTGAGTCGTCTTTGATATACTGGCGCGAATTTTCGAATTGCGCGAATTCGCTGTTGAGTTCGGCATATTCGCTTTCGAGTTGCTGCTGGGCTATGTCGAGCTGCATCTGCTCCATTTCGGCCTTGGCGGCCTCTGCGGCACGCGACGAGCGGACTGCCCAGAAAACAAGCGCGCCGACAGCAATTGCACCTGCCACAACGGCGGCTATGATTATCCACGATGGTTTGCGTTTCATCTCCTTGGTCTTGGGTTTTGTCTGGTCCATGTGAGTATGCTTATGAACTGCAAAATTAACAAAAAAATCAGAAAGGACTGTCTGATTGACCGCCTTCGTTCAGAAAATCGGGGTTGGGGCCGGGTACACCGCCTGTGCCGGGGAGTCCGAGAGCGGCTGCGTCGGCAGCAGCAGCAGAAGCGTCTGCAACAGGAACGGCCGTATCGGCGTTGTCGCTTGCGGCACGCATGCCGAAAGCGGCGCCTTCTTCACCGGCGGGCTCCCAGTTTTCGAAACGCACGTATTCGTTTCGGAAACGGAGGTCGACAGTGCCTACAGAACCGCTACGGTGCTTGGCGAGAATAAACTCGGCCTTGCCGCGTATGTCGCGGCCTTCTTCGTCGGTAGAGGAGTGCGAATAATATTCCGGACGGTGAATGAAACATACGATGTCGGCGTCCTGTTCGATGGCACCCGATTCGCGGAGGTCCGACAGCTGAGGGCGTTTGTCTTTGTTGCCTCGGTCTTCAACCTTACGGTTGAGCTGCGACAGTGCTACAATCGGAATATCGAGCTCTTTAGCCAACTGCTTGAGCGAACGCGATATCGTACTCACCTCCTGTTCGCGCGAGCCGAGTTTGAGGCCGCCGGCTGTCATGAGCTGGAGGTAGTCGATTATAATCATGCGCACGCCGTGTTCGCGCACCAGGCGGCGCGCCTTGCTTCGCAGTTCCATAATCGAGAGGCTCGATGTATCGTCTACGAATAGCGGAAGACCCTGTAGTTTCTGCATGCGGTGCAGCAGCTGGTTCCATTCAAGCTGCGAAAGACTGCCGCTTTTTATTTTTTCACCTCCAAGTTCGCAGGCGTTTGAAATGAGACGGTTCACAAGCTGGAGGTTGCTCATTTCCAGCGAAAAGACAGCGATAGGGTTGTTCATCAACGCTATATTCAGCGCCATCGACAACACGAAAGCGGTCTTGCCCATAGCCGGACGCGCGGCGATGATGATGAGGTCGGAACTTTGCCAGCCTGAGGTATATTTGTCGAGTTCGCGGAATCCGCTGCTCAGACCGCTCAGGCCCGACTGTTGCTGGGAGGCCAGCTGCATTCGCTCAAGAGCGTGGGTGAGCAAGGGGTCTATTTGTGATACCTCTTTCTTTACATTTCCCTGCGAAATCTCGAACAGGCGTTTTTCGGTTTCCTGAAGAATGTCGTCGACGTCATTGCTTTCGTCGAATGAGGCGTTTTCGACTTCCGAGGCGAAGGCAATGAGTTCGCGGGCAAGATATTTTTGGGCTACGATTCGGGCATGGAATTCCACATGGGCGGCCGAGGCGACGTTTGAGGTCAGTCCGACCACGAAGGCGGCACCTCCGGCCTTTTCGAGGGTGTTCGACAGTCGCAGTTGGTTTACCACTGTCATCATGTCGATTGGTTTTTGCTCCAGACCGAGAGTCTGAATGGCTTCATAAACCGCGGCATGCCGAGGTTCATAGAAACTTTCGGGTTTGAGCAAGTCGCAGACCAGGGTATAAGCATCTTTTTCAACCATAAGAGCGCCAAGTACAGCAGCCTCGACCTCTATTGCACGAGGCACAAGGCGTCCGACCGGGTCTTCCGGCATTGCTCCCTTTTTTATGAACGGTTTTTTGGACTGGTATGACTGGCTGTCTGCGGGCATTATCGTTTGCGTGCTTTTTTGATAAATTCTTGAGTGGGAATGAAATAGAACTCCACCCTGCGGTTCTTTGCTCGGTTGGCCCGGCCATGGTTGTCTACCAAAGGCTCGTCGGAACCGATGCCGTATGGTATGATTCCGGTTTCACGGTTGGAGTCTTCTTTATAGAAATATTCGTCTATGGAATTAGCGCGGTCGGCTGTCAGCCTGTCGGCATAGACCGCATCGCCGGTGTCATCGCTGTGCACGGCTATGACAATCTTGAAGTCTTCGCGGCGATTAATAAATTGTTTCAGCCCCGATAGCTTTGCAGAGGCTTTAGCCGACAGACTTGTCTCGTTGGGCGAGAAAAGTGCGCTGCAAGGTATTGTCACCATTACGACCTCGCCCGAACGGACCAATGATATTTCATATCCGGCATCTTTGAGTTCGTTTTTTAACACATCCATTTGTGCGGCCACTGCAGTCCGGTGTTTTTCCGGAATCTGGGGGTGCTGTATATTTTCTTCGATAGAAGCTGTAGCCGGGTCGAATTCAGAATTCTTCTGCGCTGATGCTGTCATGCACCAAGCCGCAAGCACAATCGACGATAGGATACGGAGAGACCTGCGCATAATCAGAGAAGGCTGTCTTCGTATCCTACTTCCGCCAGTACGAGCGCTTTAATCTGTTCGCGAGTGAGTGAAGATTTCGATTTGCCTTTGAGATAGCCGGCAATGAAATCGGTCATTTCGTCAATGTCGGTTTCATCGTCTGCATCAGCATCGATATCAAGTTCGCCGTTTTCGTCATAATAGTCGAAAATAAGGTCGAGAACCTGATATATATCTTCATCGGCCGGTGCCTCCGGGCCAAGCGCGCTTTTCATCAACGCAATGGCTTCGTCTTCATCATATTCTTTCATAATACAGTTATAGATTTATAAGCCCGGCGGCCAAGTTCATGTAAATAATTTCAGACTTTGTGTCAACCTCAATAATAAGGTCGGTATTTGCAGGAATGAGGAGCTCGGATCCGTCGGCTGCGGTGACTATGAAAAGATAGTTCTCGGTCGAATCGTCGAAACCGGAGATTACTCCGACCTTATTGTCGTCGCTGATTAGTGTATAGCCGATAAGGTCGTCGAGATAGAAGCCTTCGGTATCCTGTTCGCTTTCCGGGAGGTCGTCCGCTTGGGCAAATATTGCTTTATTGGTAAAGAGAGCCGCTTTTTCCTGGCTGTCGATGCCCTCGAAAGTCAGCAGAACGCTTTCCGCACCTTTGGTGCGCCATGAGACAATGAAAAAAGGCACCATCAGACCGTCGAGCTCTACGAAAACGCAGGAAAGCTCAGACGGGTCAATGTCTGTGTCGGGTATGACGGCCGACATTTCGCCTTTGATGCCGTGGGGCTTGCCGAAATGCCCTATTTCTATGAGTTGTGCGGCCGGTATCATTTCTTTTTCTTCTTTTTTGAAGGAGCGGGAAGGGCGCGGAATTCGTGCAGGCGCATCTGCTCGGGGCGCATGTTGATGGCGCCATGGGAAAGCATGCGCAAATCGTCGAATACACGCTGGTCGTCGACACCTTCGCGACAGAAGGCTACGACAATCTTCTTCATGTGGTCGGCAATCATGAACACAAGTTCGTCGCGAGCTTCGCCCGGTTCCATGCCTGATGCTACGTCTATCATACGCACGATGGTAGCTCCATATCTGCGCATCGGCATATATCCGGGTTTTGCAGCTTCGATGTGGTCGGGCCCTTCGGCAAAGACGTCGCTCTGCACGTGGTTGAACGGCACGTCGACATCGAGTTTAAAGCCGCTCATTATAAATAGATGATCCCACAGCTTGCGTCGGTGCTCTTCGCGGTCTTCGCCCTGAGCGGGGAAGAGCGTGCTCATTGCTCCGATGATTGTGTTTGCGCAAAGAGTGCGTTCGTTGCGGTCTTCAATCGTCAGACAATGGTCAATCATCTTTTGTATGTTGCGCCCGTACTCAGGCAAGGTAAGCCTCGGAAGGCGGTTTGTATATGTCAGCATTGGTGTGATCTATGTTTTCAGCCTCAAAGTTACTGCAAAAATCCCATATCGGCAAATCAACTTGGCGGGAGTTCGGCGGCCGGATTGTAACGACAAAGCCGGAAGAAACGCAAATACTGCGGTCTTCCGGCTTTGTTTAGTCGTTATCTGCTGTTAGAGCGAGTTGCGGTCCTTGTTGCTTTTGCGGAAGAACAGCTTGTGGTCGATGTACTCCTGAGTAGCGATAAGGGTGGGTTTTGGCAGACGCTCGTAGTAGCGGGAGATTTCAATCTGTTCGCGGTTTTCGCTTACTTCTTCGAGGGTGTCGTTGTAGGGAGCGAATTCCTGAAGTTTCTTTTCGAGATCGCTTTTCATCTGGGCGGCTATCTGATTGGCGCGCTTAGAGATGATGCATACGGTTTCATAGATGTTGCCGGTCTGTTCCGAGAGCTCGATGAGGTCGCGGGTGACGGTGTTGAGCGGAGTGTTGCTTTTCTTGAAATCCATGACTATGGTGCTTTGTTTTGTTCGTATTTCGGTATTCCGGCGATGAACCGGAGTGTGAGGGTAGAGAATCAGTCGTTAACGTATCTGTTGGCGATTTTCTGAATGTTGTCGGCCTCTTCTCGTTTCGGACTGTCGGGATAGTTGTTTATGAAAGAGTAGTATTCGTCGAGGACGTCGCGGAAGCGGTCGGCTTTACGTTCTTCAACCGAGTTCAGAGCTTCCTGATAACGAGCCTTGAGAATGAGCATTTCGAGATCTTCCTTGTATTTTGAGTAAGGATAATCCTTGATGGCGTTGCGGGCCACGATTACTGC
Organism: uncultured Muribaculaceae bacterium; assembly: GCA_910578035.1. Classification (GTDB taxonomy): domain Bacteria; phylum Bacteroidota; class Bacteroidia; order Bacteroidales; family Muribaculaceae; genus CAG-873. The sequence continues at coordinate 6,891 of CAJTOB010000027.1, read as the reverse complement.
GCTTTCATAGTTGTTGCCCATGTAGTTGCCGAGGTTGTAGTAGAGCTGGGCGTTCTGCAGCTGTTTGAGCGTTAGCTTATCCTGCATTTCGAATATGGCATTCTGGGCAATCGAAACTTTGTCGCTGCGGGGGAAGTATTCCAGAAAACCCTGGAGCTCTTCGATGGCTTTTATTGTGCCGGTCTGGTCAAGCTGGGGCTCGGGGGAATCGAGGTAATATCCATAGCCGCAGAAGAATCGGGCAGCTTCGGTATATTTGCCTTTCGGGTAGCGGCCGTAATAAGTCTTGAAATATGCGCCTGAGCTTACGTAGTCTTTGTTTTCATAATGGCTCATTGCAAGCAGATAAAGCGACTCCTCGGCTTTGTCCGAGCCTTTGAAGTAGGCAATACAATCTTCGAGAAGGGTGGCAGCCTGGACATATTTCTTTTCTTCGAACGCGCGCTTTGCGTATTCGAATTTGTAATTGATGTCGGTGCTCTTCTGGGCGCGCTGGTATTCGCCGCACGAACTCAGGAGGATAGCTGCAAGAAAGGCTACAATGTAATATCGCATTGGTGTGGTAATCATATACAATTGTGCAAAGATAGTAAAAAAGGCGCTAATGGCGAACGGTGGCAACAAACTTTAGCGCCTCTTTGCACAAAATTAACAATTGAAGTGTTTAAAGCACGTTAAGCACTTGCTCTTTGATTTGCTCGAGCGAATCTTTCATACGCACGACAATGGCCTGCATTTCGGCATGGTTGCTTTTGGAACCGAGGGTGTTGATTTCGCGCCCCATTTCCTGGGCAATGAAGCCGAGTTTTTTACCTTGTCCGCCGTTGGCGGCTTCCATCGTTTCGAGAAAATACTGCAGATGCTTGCGGAGACGCTGTTTTTCTTCGTTTACATCGAGTTTTTCGATGTAGAATATCATTTCTTGCTCGAGGCGACCTTTGTCGTAGTCGGGAACATTGATTTTCGAAAGGCTTTCTTCTATTTTTTGCCGAATCTTTGGTACGCGTTCGGCCTCGAAAGGTTCGATGCTTTCGAGAAGCGACGCTATCGTGGCAATTCTGGCGGCAAAGAACTTCTCGAGCTCTATGCCTTCTGCGCGGCGATGTGCCGACAGATTGTCTACTGCCTGAGCTACGGCCATGTCGAGTGCTTTAATCTGGTCGGCATCGGCTGCTTCGGGGCTTGTAGTGCTGATTGTGTCGGGAAATCGGAGGAGGACTGAGTACCAGTCGGCCGGTGCCGGAATGCCGAGTGCGGCCGATGCCTCTTCAATCTGCTTTTTATATGCGGCAAGGGCAGAGACGTCGAGAGTGGAGTGAATTTCAGAACTTACACCGATGTTTTCTACATTCACTATCACGTCGGCTTTGCCTCGCTCGAGGCTTCTACCTATTGCCGAGCGTAAGTCGAGTTCGTGCTCGCGAAAAGCATATGGCAGACGGAGGTTGAGGTCCATCTGCTTGGAATTCAGTGATTTTATCTCGACTGTTATTTTTTTAGCTCCGGCTTCGACAGTAGACTTGCCGAAGCCGGTCATAGACATTAACATATTTATTTCCATTGCGCTTGCCCCTGGCAGCGCTTTATATGGTGATGGGGCCGGGTCCGGGCGCGCCGGACCTTGCGGCCGCAAAATTACAAAAAATCGTCCGCATTATCGCCGTTTTGACTGGAAAAAGTAGTAACTTTGCGGAAAACACAAGAGCAATGGCTACAATACTTAATATAGAAACATCGGGCGCACCTTGTTCGGCAGCACTTACATCGGACGGAATGATACTCGCCCACCAAGAAGATTTCACCGGACGGAATCATGCCGCCGCGCTCAGCGATTTCATCAAATACTGTCTTGATTATGGCTCAGAGCATGGTCTTAAGCCCGATGCTGTGGCTGTAAGCCTGGGTCCGGGTAGCTATACCGGCCTTCGTATCGGCCTTAGCGAGGCCAAAGGGCTGGCATATGCCCTCGATGTTCCGTTGATTGGTGTTAAGACTCTTGAGCTTCTTGCAACGAGAGTGATGTTCTCTACCGACAGTGTCGACCCGGACTCGATTCTTATTCCGATGGTCGATGCCCGTCGTATGGAAGTGTATACCGGTGCCTACGATTTCGGCCTTTCTGAACTTATGACTCCGGGGGCGATGATTCTCGATGAAAATTCTTATGCTTCCCTTAAAGCGACGGGTAGGCCTATCCTTTATTTTGGGAGCGGTGCCGAAAAGGCGCAGCCGTTTATGGAGGGTGCCACATATGTCGAAGGTGTTGAAGCTCTGGCTGTAGATATGGTAGCGCTTGCAGAGCTGGCGTATAACCGCCGTCAGTTTATTGATACCGCTTATTCTGTGCCGGTCTATCTCAAGGAATTTCAGGCTACAACCCCTAAGAATAAGGTGATATGACCGAGCTCCAGCTTTCCGACATCAAGGCTTGTCTCGAAATTTTGCGAAGAGGCGGCATTATTGTGTACCCGACCGATACGATATGGGGCATAGGTTGCGATGCCTGCTGCTCTGAGGCTGTGAAAAAGATTTTCGAGTTGAAAAAACGGGCTGATGCAAAAGCTCTTATAACGCTTGTGGGCTCAGAAGGACAACTTGAACGCACTGTCGCTGATGTGCCGGACGTTGCATGGCAACTGATTGAATACAACACGGAGCCGCTTACTATAGTCTATGATGCCCCTCTCCCGGAAGCCGGTATTGCGCCGGAACTCAGAGCGCCCGATGGTTCTATTGGAGTTCGTCTTACTTCCGATGAATTCTGCGCCGAGCTCTGCAAGCGTCTGCGTCGTCCGCTGGTCTCGACATCGGCAAATGTCAGCGGTCAGGCTGCTCCGGCGTGTTTTGCCGATATTTCTAAAGATATTATAGATGGAGCGGACTATGTCTGCATGAGCCGTCGCGATGAAAGGCCGGCCCAGGCGGAACCTTCTACCGTCATGCGGCTGTCTTCGGGAGGGCTTTTCAAGGTTTTACGCCCATGATGCCGCAGGCGCGCCAGCAAATTAAATATCTGCTGTCCGATTTCATTACTCTGAACATCGGCTGGCTATTGTTTGATGTGGCTCGCTTTTATACTCTTCCGGCAGATTTGCTGCCCGACAGTCTTGTTTCATTTCTTCGATATCCGCAGCTTCTTATAGGGCAGATAGTGGTTCCAGTCGGGATGATAGCTCTCTATGCGGTGTCGGGTTCATATAACAAGGGGGGAACTCTCTACCGTTCACGGCTTGATGAATTTCTTAACACGGCTCTTATATCGCTTATCGGTATGCTTGCCGTTTTCTTTGTTGTTCTTATCAACGACAATATACCGGAGCGAATTACCAATTACGAACTTATGGTCCTGCTTTTCGCGTCGCTTATGGTGCCGACCGCTGTAGGACGCTATGTCATAAGTACGGGCGCCGCCAGGCGTATACATCGGGGTGATTACAGTGTGAATACACTTATAGTGGGTGTGTCGCCGCAATTCCGAAGAAAAATCGAGCGAATCAAGGAGTCGTCGGGCATGTCGGGCCTCAGGCCTGTGGCATGTGTACCGTTTTCCGAAAAATATGCGGAGGCTGAACTTGCCGGATTGCCGGTGTATAACACAGACGATATTGTAGGTCTTTGCCGAAATCTCAATATAGGGGCCGTTGTAGTGTTGCCGCCTAAGGACGGCGTGAAAAGCATGGGTGCCTTGCTTGGCGACTTGTACTCTTTGGGGATTCCTCTGCTTGTATCGGCTGAATTGTTTGGCCCGGTGGCGCTCCAGCCGCGTGTGATAGGTGTGATAAACGAACCTCTGGTCGATGTGACAAATGCAAATGTGCCCCCGTCGGTGGCTAACCTTAAGCGGCTTGGAGATATCGTTGTGTCGGCTTTTTCTCTGGTTCTGCTCAGTCCGGTGATGCTTGCAATAGCGGTTGCTGTTAAACTCAATTCCAAGGGGCCGTGTTTTTATCGCCAGGAGCGTGTCGGGTTTCATGGACGTCCATTCAGGATTATCAAATTCAGAAGCATGCATACCGATGCCGAGGCTGATGGTGTGCCGCGCTTGTCTTCTGGTGTCGATGATACCCGAATTACTTCAGTAGGTCATGTTCTGAGGAAATACCGTCTTGACGAGCTTCCGCAGTTTTGGAATGTGCTTGTAGGAGAAATGTCGCTTGTCGGGCCTCGGCCGGAGCGTAAATACTATGTAGACCGTATTGTGGCGCAAGTGCCTTGGTATGGTCTTGTCAGACAGGTGCGTCCGGGTATTACCTCATGGGGTATGGTTAAATATGGCTATGCTTCCAGTGTGGGTGAAATGATTGAGCGTTCGGGTTATGATTTGCTCTATATACGCAATATTTCATTGCCCGTAGACCTTAAAATCATCTTTCATACAGTCAGCACCGTTTTCAGGGGTAAGGGCATTTGACAATATCAAAACTTTTCCTTACTTTTGCCATGCTATATGGAACAAGTACAGGCCGACAAAGGTATCAAAGAATTGTTTATGAAATTCCTGCTGTGGCGCGACCGTCACATCAAGGAACGTAACTTCGTACTAGTACTTGCCTTTTTTGTCGGTATTTTCAGCGGGCTGGCCGCGATAGTGCTTAAATTTCTGATTCATTTTATATCGACCACTCTTACTTCGCGTATCAATCTGGAGAGCGGCAACTATCTGTATATTCTGTTGCCGGCTGTAGGGGTTGTGTTGACCGCGCTTTTTGTGAGATATATCGTCCGCGATAATATCAGTCATGGTGTTACGCGCGTGCTCTATGCGATATCACAGAATAAAAGCCGTTTGAAACGGCATAATATATATACGTCCGTACTCGCCAGCTCTGTTACCATCGGTTTCGGCGGGTCGGTCGGAGCCGAAGGTCCGATTGTCTATACCGGGGCTGCGATAGGCTCCAATCTCGGGCGAGCTTTCCGTATGTCGCCGCGCATTCTTATGATTCTCGTGGGTTGCGGGGCTGCCGCCGGTATTGCGGGTATATTCAAGGCTCCGATTGCCGGGATGCTTTTCACTCTCGAAGTGCTGATGCTCGACCTCACGACAGTGTCGGTGATGCCGCTGCTGATAGCGTCGATAACGAGCACGACTCTTGCTTATGTCTACACGGGCTATGAGTTCGAATTTTTCTTCGCCCAAACCGAGAATTTCTACACTTCCCGCATACCGTTTGTGATTCTTCTCGGCCTTGTATGCGGTTTTACGTCGCTATACTTTACCAGGGTGATGAATATGATGGAGAATTTCTTCGGTCGGTTTAAAAATCCCTGGGTAAAGACGCTTATCGGCTGTACTATTCTTTCCGGGCTTGTGTTCCTCTTTCCGCCTCTTTATGGCGAAGGGTATGGCTCTATCGTGGGGCTTCTTGCGGGCGATACTTCGTCGATTGTGAATGGTTCGCTTTTCTATGGCGACCGTAACCAGATGTGGTTTCTGGCGCTGTTTATCGGCTTGGTGGTGGCTACAAAAGCGTTTGCGACTTCGGCTACAAACGGCGCCGGCGGTGTGGGTGGAACTTTCGCGCCATCGCTGTATGTGGGCTGTCTTACGGGGTTTCTTTTTGCATACGTGCTCAATATCTTTGATTTCGGCGTCGAGTTGTCTACAAAAAATTTCGCTCTCATCGGAATGGCCGGAGTTATGAGTGGTGTAATGCATGCGCCTCTAATGGCTATCTTCCTTACGGCCGAACTGACCGGCGGTTACGAGCTGTTCTTGCCGCTTCTGATTGTCAGTACGATTTCCTATGGTACTATAAAGGTCTTTGAGCCTTATTCCATATATACCATGCGTCTTGCCAAGCAGGGGCAGCTTCTTACACACCATAAAGACAAGGCTGTTCTTACGCTTCTCAAAATCAACAATGTTATAGAAACCGATTTTCTGCCCGTATATCCTGAAATGACGCTGAAGGAAATGGTCGATGTCATAGCCAAGAGCAATCGCAATCTTTTTCCGGTAATCAATGAAAAGCGCGAGCTTGTCGGCGTTGTGCTTCTCGATGATATACGTAATATCATGTTCCGGCCTGAATTGTATCGCCGCATGCGGGTGAGCACGTTCATGTCTGCTCCGGCCGGCCGTATAGAAGTAGGGGAGAGCATGGATAAGGTCATGAAGACATTCGATGATACCGGCGCCTGGAATCTCCCTGTAGTCGAAAAAGGTGTTTATGTCGGATTTGTGTCTAAGAGCAAGATTTTCAATTCTTACCGTAGGGTTCTCCGTCATTACTGCGAAGACTGAGCGCTTGTTTGACGGGTGGTGTGAGGCAGCTTCTTAAGCTTCTTTTGATGAAATCGGTAGGGCGTTGATAAAGGCATCGGCCTCTTTTCTTGAGTGAAAAGTGAAGATGTCAATCGTTTGGCCGTATTCTGAAAGGAGATTGCGGATATGGGGCAATTGATTTATCGGAAAATCGACAATCCATTGGCGGAATTCGGCGTCCAGACTGTTTTCGGTCCACGGCATGTCCTCGCGCTTTGTGCCTACGCGCGACTCCGCGCCTGCAAGACATACTTCTGTTGGCAAATCAAAGAAAAATACAGTATCGCACTGCTGCAGTCTGAAAGGCATCGTACGGAGATAGTTGCCATCGATAATCCACTCTTCTTCATCTGTGATTTTTTTAAGTCGAGCTGCAAATTCCTCCCGGCTAAGCGTCGTGCGGTCGGGTAGATGCCATATCATGTCAAGATAATATAGGGGTAAGCCAGTCCTGGCAGAGAGTTTTCTTGCAAAAGTACTCTTCCCGGAGCCGGGGCAGCCTATGATAATTATTTTCTTCATGCTGAAACATAGGTGAAACATTTTACCCCAAAGTTATCCAAAATACGGCTCAAGCCGAAATGGCGGTGCATAGTTTTCGGGGAAAGTGTTAAATTTGTGGT
>CAJTOB010000026.1 GCA_910578035.1 uncultured Muribaculaceae bacterium | reverse complement strand
GGGGAGACACATCCATATTGCATCTGCGGTTTTCATACCACAAATTTAACACTTTTCCCGAAAACTATGCACCGGGGTTTCGGCTTGAGCCCATTTATCGCGCTTCTCATCTTCTTCACAAAAATCTTATGGAGATATTATCTATAGCCGGCACAAGACACACCCGCTATTCCTCTATTTTAAGGACACCCGTAAAAGAGCCAAGCAAATTGAATTTGAGGTCTACACCATCTGACAGCCCAACCTCGTAGCCCGAGGCTTTCTTTTTGATTTTCACAATTTTGAGTCCGCTGAAATTCTTCGTCACATAGCGCCGTATAGGCTTTATGACAAGTCCTTCGGGCACTTCGCGATTTTTACAGTCTACTGAGGTCCATTTACCTTTGTTGTTAAACTCCACGGTAGTGCCATTGGTGAGGCGCACGTCGTAGTCGGTTTTCTTCAGCAAATGCTTGTCAACCTTTATCATGCTCACCTTTGCCTTTGGAAAATACTCGGTCAGCATAGCCTGCGCTTCTTCGGGAAGATTATCGCGGTCTATGGTATATTTGTCGAAAATAGCGTAGCTATGACATGCGACAGCAATGATTGCTGCAAACAGTAATATTATCCTTTTCATAATCATATAGCCCGGACTTTATGTCCGAACTATATGAAAAACATGAAATGAAGCCCGAAAGTTGAGTCAGCGCCGTTCGCCAAAGGGGTTGAGGCATGCCGCATGAGCCGATTCCTGTGCGAGGCGGCACTGCTCGGCAGTCATTCCCTCGGGAATGTAGCTGTTTCCCACCACCGACTCTCCGAATATTGTCTCAAACCAGGCGCAGGCAGCTATGTAGCGGCCTATGAGCGGGTGCAGATGATATCCGTCGCGTGTCAGATCGGGATCGCCGCCGGCTTCGCGTGCTCTCTGTACGGCCGAGCCCGACGGCACAATCATAGAGAGCGCCTTGTTGTCGACCATGGCGCGACGTCCGGCCACCATTATAGAATCGTACATAACCCGTTGATCGGACGCATAGTTCTTGAATCCCCCGTGTGTAGATGTTGGAGAATATGCCCATGTCTGATGCCATACAAATCTTGTCTTGTCGGGCGAGAGACTGTCGACATAGCTTATCAGAGAGCCGAGGCCGCCATACGACGCATATTTGCCCGACACTCCGCTGGCCTGCTGGAAACACACAAAATCCCAGTCATCGCTTCCAAGAGCCGTGCTGAGGCGTATCTTTTCGACTGTTACGATATTGCCGTCGAGGCCTATGCGGCGGAAACGGTAAGCGGCCGAGTCGGTGCGTGCGTTGTGCAGATGGCGGTCAATAGAGCAACCGCCGATAAAAAGATTGCCGACTACGGCCTTTTTTCCCGCAGCCCGACAGAGACCATGAAAATGGTAATCGAGAGCGTCCTCAGAAAAACTGTTGCCTATGGCGAGGATTCTTACTATGCCCGAATCCTGCGCTACGGCTGTAAGCACGGCACAAAATGCCACGATAGCCGTCAGCGCCAGTACTTTTAGCTTCATTTTACCTTTACAAGTGCTACCAGCACCTCGCCTCCGGCACTTTTCATGGTCAGAACGGAATCAGACGAAAGCTCCGCGGTGCGCACTGCCGGAAGCGCCTGCTTCATGGCTCGCTCCAGACGCTCGTTGTCGCATGCCATCTCAGTGCTCATCATATTGTCGAAACGAAGACTGTCGCCCTCAGAGACATAGCTGCCCGAGATAGAATTGCAGTCTGTTCCGCAGAAGAAAGAACCTTCGCCGTCAAACTCAAAGCGATAATCGCCTTCAGTATCAACCAGATTATACGATGAAAATTCAAGAGGAACATACGACTTGATTTTCCATTCGCCGTCGAGCTTGATTTCTCCGCCCTTGTCGCCTCCGCAGGAAGCCAGGGCAAGAACCGCACACACGGCCATCATTACATATTTTTTCATTGTGATTTATGTTGGTTTGAAATACAAATATAGTACTTTATTGTTATTTTTGCCGAATAATAAGAACTTCTTTAGAGGTCTAATATTTTTGCCAATGCTTATCGATATCTTATGTCTTGCCGGAGGGCTTGCCCTCATTCTTATAGGCGCCAATCTGCTCACTGACGGAGCCTCGGCCATTGCGCGCCGATGGGGTGTTTCCGACCTCATTGTAGGCCTCACGGTAGTGGCCTTCGGAACCTCAGCTCCTGAACTCGTAATAAGCGTCGTTTCGGCCATAAACGGCTCGGGAGAACTTGCCATAGGCAATGCCGTCGGCAGCAATATATTCAACGTTCTTGCCATAGTGGGTGTCACGGCGCTCGTGCGCCCGATAAAAGTGGAGCGAAGCACTCTTACGGCCGACATTCCGCTGGTAGTCCTGTCGGCGCTCGTGTTGCTTGCTCTGGGATGTGGCCCGTGGCTCGGCGACGGAAGCACCCGAATGCTCATGCGCTCTGACGGCATTGTTCTGCTGCTTTTCTTCGCCATATTCATGCGCTATACATTCGCACAGGCCCGGCAAGGCGCCTCTGAATCCTCCGGCAGCGAAAAGACGCAGTCACCCATGCCCGTATGGAAAGCGTGGCTGTGGGTGGCACTCGGCCTGGCAGGGCTCGTATTCGGCGGCGACAAATTCGTCGACGGAGCATCGGGCATTGCATCGGCTCTCGGAGTAAGCGACGCTATTATCGCGCTCACCATCGTGGCCGCAGGCACATCGCTTCCCGAGCTCGCAACATCTGTCGCAGCCGCGCTCAAGGGCAAACCGGGCCTCGCAATTGGCAATGTCATTGGCAGCAACATATTCAACATCTTCATGGTGCTTGGAGTATCGTCAACAATACGTCCGCTCGCATTCGGAACAATAGGCCCCGTAGACCTTCTGGTACTCACTGGTGCATGCATACTTTTCTGGCTCTTCGGCAGCTTCTTTAAAGAACGCACCATCACCCGTACCGAGGGCGCCATCCTCGCAGCCGGATATGTGGCATACATCACCTACCTCGTCATAATCAGCTAACAGACAATTTCCTTATCTCATGATAGATTCAGTGATTTTCAGCCCCTCAGGTACAAGCGCTAAAATAGCCGGTATTCTGGCCGGATTCCTCGGCGACAAAACCGCAACATACGATATAACGGTACGGAACACAGACCTGAGCCCGCTCGGAAATAAAGAACGTCTGGCTATATTCACCGTTCCGGTCTATGCCGGCAGAGTTCCGTCCGTAGCGACAGAGCGCCTTAAACAGGCATGCGGAAACGGCCAGAAAGCTGTCGCCGTTGTCGTATATGGCAATCGCGATTACGACGATGCCCTCGCCGAACTCTGCGACATTCTCGAAAGCAGAAACTTTGAGGTAATAGCAGCCGGGGCATTCATAGCACAGCACTGCATATTCCCGAAGGTGGCAGCCGGGCGCCCCGACGCTGGCGACATTGACAAAATATCGGAATTCGCCGACCTCGTCCGCCAAAAGAACGGCAACGGCGCTTCGCTCGACATCAAGACCGTAAAAGGAAACAGGCCATACAAAAAAGCTGCAAGCGTGCCCCTCCACCCTGCCGCAGACAAAAAACACTGCAACCGATGCGGCATCTGCGCACGAAACTGCCCGACAGAAGCAATCGACAATACCGACCCTACCAAAACCGACTCCGCACGATGTATCACATGCTGTCGGTGCATCAGCATCTGCCCCCAAAGCGCCCGCAGCCTCGGTGGTCTACTATACCGTGTGGCAGGCTGGAAATTTGTGCGAGACAATTCACGCCGCCTTGAACCCGAGTGGTTTATATAATGCCGAATTAGCGGCCACATGGATTTGTTGCGTCTCGTTTGTGTCTTATAACTTGTTTTAGTAATTTTGTAGTTTAAAACTACACAGAATATCATGAGCGAAAAGAAAGAAATAATACTGAGCGGCATACGCTCTACCGGAAACCTCCATCTGGGCAACTACTTCGGCGCCCTCAAGAAATTTGTGACCCTGCAGGGCGAACACGACTGCAACTTCTTCATAGCCGACCTCCACGCCCTCACCACAAACCCCGACCCCGACCAGCTCCATGCCAACGTAAAGAGCATTCTGGCCGAATATCTTGCCGCAGGCATTGACCCCGAGAAGGCTACCATATTCGTGCAGAGCGATGTTCCCGAAATTTCAGAAATGTATCTGCTGCTCAACATGCATGTAGGTATCGGCGAACTCATGCGCACGACATCTTTCAAAGACAAAGCCCGCAAAGCGCTCGGCATCAAGGCAGGAGACGACGATAACGACGAGGCCTTCGAAAAGGAAATCATCGGAGCCGAGACCAACAAGCGCGTCAACGCCGGCCTCCTCACCTACCCCACCCTCATGGCCTGCGACATTCTTATCCAGAAAGCCACAAAGGTACCCGTAGGCAAAGACCAGCTGCAGCACCTCGAACTTACACGCCGCTTCGCACGACGCTTCAACAGCTTCTATGGCGTCGATTTCTTCCCTGAGCCCACCGACTTCGACCTTACCGGCGGCAAGCCTGTGAAGGTGCCCGGTCTCGACGGCTCCGGCAAAATGGGCAAGAGCGAAGGCAACTGCATATACCTCGTAGACGAGCCAAAGGCTCTGCGCAAGAAGGTGATGCGCGCCGTAACCGACGAAGGCCCCCAGGGCCCGAATTCTCCTATGAGCGAACCCGTTGCCAATCTATTCTCGCTCCTGGAACTTACCTCGAAGCCCGAAATAGTCACCCAATTCCGCGACGCATACGCAGACTGCTCTATCCGCTACGGCGACCTCAAAAAGCAGCTTGCCGAAGACATTCTCGCCATCACCACCCCGATTCGCGAACGTGTGAACGACATTCTGGCCGATGAGGCATATATTTCACGAGTGGTGCGCGAAGGCGCCGAAAAAGCCCGTGCGCGCGCTTCGGAAACACTCGCCGAAATGCGCTCCATAATGGGCATACGAAAATTCTAAACCGCTCTTCCGATGGCTTCGGGCAAGGAATCGCTCCGCATGGAGCAGCAACAACGTCTGCAGCAGCGCCTCAACATACACAATGTAGTGTTAGGGCGCATGCTGGAGATGTCCGCGCCCGAATTCGACGAGGAAATACGCCGACAACTCGACGACAATCCGGCACTCGAGGCTATCGACGATGCGCCGGTGGCCGAAGAGCCCGGAAACGACTTCAGCGAGACAGCCGAACAGCTGCAGATGGCCGACTATGCAGCCGACGACCTCCCCTCCTACCGCTACGACGCCCGCAACAGCAGCCCCGACGACTTCGGCGTCGACGCCATTGCCCTCGCAGCCGACGAATCTGAATCTGCTTTCGAAATTCTGCTGCGGCGTCTGGCCGCCGAAAGCGAACTTTCTGCCCAAGAGCTCAAAATAGGAAGCTACATCATAGGCAACCTCGATTCCAACGGCTACCTGACTCGGCCGCTCGACGACATCGCCGATGACCTGGCCATTGCCGAGGGCTTGACACCGACGCATACACAGATGCAGCGCGCTTTTGACGCCGTGCGTCACCTCGACCCAGCCGGAATAGGCGCCGTAGACCTTCGCGACTGTCTCCTGCTGCAACTCGACCGCCGCCCGGACTCTGACACCGCAGAACTCGCTCGCCGCATTCTGACAGACCATTTCGACCTCTTCTCAAAGAAACACTACGACCGTCTTGCGGCCGCCCTCGACACCGACACGCCAACACTCGCCAAGGCTCTCGACCTTATACTTAGCCTGAACCCACGCCCGGCAGCGGCGCTCGAAACAGGCGGCGCCGACACTCGCGCCCGACATATCACACCCGACTTCGTGCTCGACTACGACCACAGCGACGGCACATTTACAGTTCAGCTGGCCGGACGGCGCACCCGTCTGGGCATTGAAGACAGTTTCACAATAGACCCCGCAGGCGGAACTTCGTCGTCTCTGGCTGCCGCAAGAGCCTTCATACGCAGCAAACGCGACGAAGCGGCTACTTTCATACGCCTGGCCGAACTGCGGGCCGATACTCTCACTCTGATTGCCGAGGTCATCGTGAAAATTCAGCACGAATTTTTCGCCACCGGCGACCGAGCACTAATAAAGCCGATGATTCTCAAAGACGTATCGGCGGCGACAGGCCTTGATATGTCTGTGATTTCGAGGGCGGTGGCCGGAAAATACATACTCACACCCCATGGCATGTACCCGTTGAAATTTTTCTTCAACGAACATCCGAAAGACGACTCCGGAGCCTCCGCCCACCGCATCACAGAGGCTATCAGAGGGCTTATAGAAGGTGAAAATAAAAAAAATCCTCTCAGCGACCAGGCTATCCAGGAGTCGCTTCAGATGCAAGGATTCGATATAGCGCGCCGCACAGTAGCCAAATACCGCGAAAGGCTTGGCTACCCCGTGGCACGACTGCGCAAAACATACCGCAATGAAGAACAATAACAAAAGAACTGTGGCCTCGGTCGCCGCACACGTCCTCAGCGACGTCTTCTCTCCAATGCTCCTGCCGAGCTACGCCATGATTGCAGCCCTGACGCTCACTCCGATGTGCCTGCTGCCAACATCGCCCAAAATATGGGCTACGGCCGGTGTGGCTTTCATCACAGCCATTATTCCGATGCTTGTGATTCTGATACTCATTCGAATGGGTAAAGTAAGCGACGTCGCAATCAGCAACCGCAACGAACGCACCGCTCCTTTCTGCGCAACGATATTGTGTTATATCGGCGCTGCATTCTTCGTGCGCTACCTGCGGGCTCCCTACTGGATTCAGAACTTCTACCTTGCCGCCGCAATGGTCTCGGCCATTTCGCTGCTTGTGACACAATGGTGGAAAATAAGCGCGCACACAGGCGCCATGGGAGGCCTTGCCGGCATAATCTTTTGGATGGCACAACGCGGACTCATCATTTCGGCTCCTCTGGTATGGATATGCGCGGCTTTTCTGGTGCTCGGACTCGTGGCCTGGGCGAGACTATATCTCAACAAGCACACCGTCCTCCAGACCCTCGCTGGCGCCACTCTCGGTTTTACCGTCGAACTCATCTTCCTCAACATAACTCCGCAAGTGCTGTAAGCGGGCCAAACCTCACTATTACTTATCACTTAATACTTATCACTTAAAAATGTCTCCTACAGTAAGTATAATCATGGGCAGCACATCCGATCTGCCCGTTCTCCGCAAAACGGCCGACTTCCTCGAACAGATGGAAGTGCCTTTCGAAATGCATGCGCTCAGTGCACACCGCACTCCGGCCGCCGTTGAAAAATATGCAACCGAGGCATCCGGCCGTGGTGTAAAGGTGATAATTGCAGCCGCAGGCATGGCCGCAGCCCTTCCAGGCGTCATAGCAGCCTTGACAGAACTACCCGTCATCGGCCTGCCCATAGCATCGACCCTCGACGGCGTCGACGCACTACTCTCAATTATCCAGATGCCTCCCGGAATTCCCACGGCAACCGTAGGAATCGGAGCAGGGCTCAATGCCGCCGTGCTTGCAGTGCGCATTCTCGCACTCTCAGACCCCGAACTGGCCGCCCGCTACAAGGTATACTGCGCATCGCTCTCTGCAAAAGTAGAAAAAGCTGATGCCGATCTGGCGCAGATTGCCGACTACAGATTCAAATGCTGATTTAGCACCTTTCAAACCGAATGAGCAAATACGATAAATTCCGCCGGAATACCGTCGAAGTGCGCGTAGGAGACACCGCTATCGGGGGTGCCAACCCTGTGCGCCTGCAGTCTATGACCACCACGCCGACACTCGACGTCGAGGCATCTGCCGCGCAGACACTGTCGATAGCCGCTGCCGGCGCCGAACTGGTGCGCCTTACCGCCCAGGGCGTGGCTCACGCACAAAAGCTGGCCGACATACACGCCGCCGTGCGCGCCGCCGGCTGCAATGTACCCCTGGTAGCCGACATACACTTCAATCCTGCCGCCGCATTCGAAGCCGCCACCCATGTGGAAAAAGTGCGCATAAACCCCGGAAACTTCTTCGACCCGGGGCGCACTTTCCGAAAAATGGAGTTTACCGACGAGGAATATGCCGCCGAACTCGACAAAATACGCGATAAATTCATACCCTTCCTCGAGCTTTGCCGCGAACACGGCACCGCTATCCGCATCGGCGTGAACCACGGCTCGCTCAGCGATCGCATAATGAGCCGATATGGCGACGGGGCCGAAGGCATGGTGCAGTCCGCCCTCGAATATCTGCGTATCTGCCAGGCTACCGGCTTCGGCAACGTTGTAATATCCATCAAGGCCTCCGACGTACCCGTGATGACAGATACGGTGCGCCTGCTCGTAGAGCGCATGGAAGCCGAAGACATGCACTATCCCTTGCACCTCGGTGTAACCGAGGCCGGAAACGCCCGCGAAGGACGCATCAAATCGGCCGTAGGAATAGGCTACTTGCTCGCCGACGGCATCGGCGACACGATACGTGTATCGCTCAGCGAAGACCCTGAAAACGAGATACCCGTTGCCCGTGCCATAGTAGAGCATATGGAAATTCGCGTCGGCGCCGACGGCTCGCTCAAATGGCCTCAGCAGCGCGGACGCGCAGCCAGACGCCGCCCGAGCACTGCCTGCGAAAGCCTCGGCATCGGCGCTCTGCAACCAACCGGCATAATAAGCCGGCAGGCCGCCCTCGGGGCGTCCGACGTTCATGTCAAAATCGCCTCTGAGGGAGACCGGATAGGCACCCTGCGCGAATTCTTCAGCAAGCTGACCGACGACAGACCCGCCATTGCCATAGCGCACTACCCCGAAATTACTTCTAAAGAAGACGTAGCTCTTGCAGCCGCCATAGACCTCGGCACAATACTGCTCGACGGCTACCAGGACGCCATCGGCATATCCTCGCCTGCGCTGACCGACGAAGAAGCCGCCGAAATCTGCCGCGACATCATACAGGCGGCTGGTCTCCGGCGCTTCAAAGCCGAAATCGTGGCATGCCCCGGCTGCGGACGCACCCTTTACGCTCTTCCTGAAGTACTCGAACGTGTAAAAGCCGCATGTTCACACCTGAGCCACCTCAAAATAGCCGTAATGGGCTGCATTGTCAACGGTCCGGGCGAAATGGCCGGCGCCGACTACGGATATGTCGGCGCAGGAGCCGGAACTGTAAGCCTCTACCGTGGCATCGAATGCGTTGAGAAAAATATCAGTTCCGACAAGGCTCTCGACCGGCTCATAGACCTTATCAAAGCCGACGGTCAATGGCACGACTGACACCGCAACTAATCGTAACACCCTGCGGCATGCGCCTGGTGCATGTGCACGCCCGAGGCGCGGCCGCAGGAATATTCGGCCTCGCCGTTGGCGCAGGCAGCGCCGCAGAGACCCGGGCTGAGGAAGGTCTGGCGCACTTTGTCGAACATACCATATTCAAGGGCACACTGCGGCGCTCGTCGTGGCACATCATAAACCGCATGGAGTCTATAGGAGGCGAACTCAACGCCTATACATCAAAGGAAGAGACCGTTGTCTACAGCCTCTTTCCCGGCTCGAATGCAGCACGCGCTGTCGAACTCATTGCCGACCTTGCCCAAAACTCACAGTTCCCGGAGCGGGAGCTCGACAAAGAGCGCCAGGTAGTGCTCGACGAGATTGCCTCATATCTCGACAACCCGTCCGAAGCTATCTTCGACCTTTTTGAAGAGAAATTGCTCGCCGGCACTCCGCTGGCACACAATATTCTAGGCTCGGCTGAAACTGTAGAAAAACTGAAAAGTTCCGATTGCAGAGATTTTCTTGCCCGCAACTATACCAGAGACAACTCCGTGGCATTCTATTCGGGGCCACAGAGTGCCGGCGTGATAGCAAACCTTGTCGACAGGCATTTCGCATCGATGGCAGAAGGAAGTGCACCGGCCATGAATGCCGACCTCACTGCGGTTAGCGAGCGCTTTGACATTGCGGAAGTACAGCCCTGTCACCAGGCTCACGTGCTCACAGGAATACGCACGCCCGGACTGCATGCGCCGAATCGCCATGCAGTTGCCCTTCTGGCAAATATAGCCGGTGGACCCGGCATGAACTCTCTGCTCAATGTCGAGTTGCGCGAAAAACGCGGTCTGGTCTATAACGTGGAGGCATCGACTGCATTTTTCCGCACCACAGGCTATATGGGAGTCTATTTCGGCTGCGACGCCGAAGACGTAGGTCGCTGCCGACGCCTTTGCAACGAAGTCTTCCGACGCCTTGCCGACGGCTCGGCCCTTACACCATACCGGCTTCGCGCAGCAAAAAAACAATATCTCGGGCAACTCGCCGTAGCCTCCGAAAACCGCGAAAACAGCGTAATAAATGCCGCCCGCGCCACCCTCTTCTACGGGAAGCCATCATCGCATGCCGAAATAGAAGCAAACATCGAAGCAATCAGCGCCGCCCAGATAGCAACAGAGGCCTCAGCATTTGCCGAAGCCTCCGTACTCGCTTTCATTCCTGCAGAATAGCCCGCGGAATCGTCATTTTTTCTTGTGGCGGTCGTTGTGGATTTTGATGCCGAAGATTATCACCGAGCAGATGGTGGTGATTACGTTGGTGATGACAAGCGGCCAGTTTCCGAGGGCAAGGCCCTGGATTACAAAGAAAATACTGCCCAGCCCGAGCATACAGAACGTAGGCAGAGCTATACCATCGGTGTCTCGGGTCTTTATCGTCACGATAGCCTGTGGCATATATCCGAGTATCATGCAGATACTGGCGGTATAGCCGATAATTGTGATGAAAATGTCGCTCATAAATAAATAAGATTTTTTAATTGACACAGCCGGCAACGGGTCACTGCGCAGTGCCTCGTTGCCGGGAGTGTGTCGTGTAAGTTATGTAATTGTGTATTATATCGGGGGTGCGGGAACTACCTTATTTACCTTCTTCAAGAGTACAGATAGACACGCGGTTCCACGATTCTTCATCAAACATCTGTCCGATACCCTCGCCTTCGGCCTGAATGCGGTCTGCAGGAATACCATACTTGCTGATGAGCATCTTCTTCACAGATTCGGCACGGTTTGCGGCAAGCTTGATGTTGAAGTCGTAATTACCGTCTTTCGATGCATAACCCTTCACGATAACTTTCGATTTGGGGTGATTCTTCATATAGTCGGCAATCATTTCGACATTCGGTCGCTGGTCGGCGGTAATAACCGACGAACCGATACGGAAGAATACGAAACGCACCGAATTGTACTTGTTTGTCACTTCCTTCACAACCTCGGGAGCCTTGTTGCGGCATGTCTCGAGTTCAGAGCTCAGAGCATCTGCCTTGGCCTGCCATGCATTGGCGGCTGCCACCGACTGGTCGAGCTGTCCGCGGAGACTGTTAATCTGACCGTTGAGGGCATCGATTTCGGCCTGGTTATAGGGCTGCACGCACTGGAAACCGTCGCCGATAGTGTACGACACACTTGCAAGGAGGTCGAATACGGCGTTGTTCACATTGAAGTCGAGGTCGGATCTGCGGTAGCCGCCTCCCATATTCCATGTAATCGATGGTTTGAGAGCGAGCGTAACGTGGTCGCTGACATTGAAGTTGAAGTTAAGACCGGTCTTTACGCCCAGATAATTGGCGTCCGAACCATTGGCCTTGTTCACAAAGAGGTGCCCCCAGCCCGTACCGATAAGAGCATCGATAGAGAACGGGCGTTTGTAGCACTGGTAGCCTCCGAACAGATTGAAGAGGTCGGCGGTAGCATATACGCCGATATAGGAGTTATCGAAGGCCGTGGAACTGTGGCGGAAGCCATTCCACGATGATGTATTGACTCCGAAAATGCCTTCTGCACCGAGTCCTAATACCGGTGTAATCTGCTTTGCAACGTGAAGGCCTGCGACACCACGCATGGAGCCGAAGAACGGATTGTGATGGATAGGTGTTGTAACGCCGCCGTCGAGTCCTATCGACACATTGTCAAAGAACCCCGGCTGTTCAATTGCCTGAGCGTTAGCGATAGCTGTGCCGAATAAAACGATGGCAGCAGCGGAGAGGAGTGTCTTCTTCATAAACATCAATTGATACTTTTGCACTTTCGGGCCTGCAAAGATAAGCCGCAGACGTGGAGTGGCAAATAATTTAACAATTTTTACTTAATATATCCGAAGCATTATTTTCATAAATTTCCGTTGAAACAGACTTCCCGTCCGAGAGAAGCGTTCACCTATCAAAACGCCTCGCCCTGCGAAAGGTTCATTTTAGGAATTTAGGAGATTAGGGGAATTGGAAGACAGGAGGTCAATAAGTACAATAATCCCGGATATGTTTTTTATAGACATATCCGGGAAAATAAAATTACGTAAGAAACCTGAATATCCTAATATCCTTGTTCCCTAAAATCCTAATTTCTTAATTTTAAAGGATGTCCTTTTCTTCGCTTTCGATGGCAGCGGCAGGAGCGGCGGGGGCGTCGGTTGTGACGCGCTCAAGCCATTTCACCATGCCGAACATGACGCACATCGATACGAGACATACGGCCAGGAACACGCCCCATGCAACAGAGATAGGCCATTTGTTGTACATCAGCGGGCCAATCCAGAGCAGAAGGTTGCCGATAGCTGTAGCGCCGAGCCACAGACCCTGGCAGAGGCCCTGAAGGTGCTTTGGAGCAACCTTAGACACAAACGATAGGCCAAGAGGCGATATGAAGAGCTCGGCCACAGTCAGGAAGAAATAGAGGGCGATAAGCACCCAGGGGCCGGCCTTGAGACCTTCTTTGGCAGCTGCGCTCATGTCGCGGAAAGCATCGCCCGAAGGATAACCCTGCATCGAGCAGTATATGCAAAGGAAGAGATAAGCCAAGCCGGCCAGACCCATGCCATAAGCAATCTTGCGGGGTGTGGAAATCTCGCGGCCACGGCGCGACAGCGCGCTGAAGAGCACCATCACAAGAGGAGTGAGCACGATGACAAAGAAGGGGTTGACAGCCTGCCAGATTTCGGGAGCGATAGTATCGGTTGCCACGAAGTCGCGCGCGAAGAGCGAGAGCGAGGTGCCGTTCTGGTGGAATGAGAACCAGAAGAAAATCACCACGCCGAGCACTGCGAAGAGGGCGAGCATGCGCTGTTTGATTTCCTTTGCCATCGCCTGCTTTTCGGCTGCAGTATATTCCTGCGACTGCACTTTCTCGCGGGCTGCAGGAGTAGGCAGCTGTTTCTTGGTGATAAGGAAGATTATCAGCGAGATAAGCATGGCGGCCACAGATGCTATGAACGAATAGTGGATACCGGTGTTGAATACTTCGAGATACTTGGTGCAGAATGCGCTCAGGTCGGTACCTGCGCTATGGCCGGCGGCGGTTGCCACGGCATAGAGGTTCTCCATGTTTTCTGCAGTCATCGTATTGGTTACGCTGAGATACTGATGGCAGAGTTCGGGGAAATCGGCGTTGTAAACCATGTCATTTACGCCCAGCCACCAGCTGCGCAGCATAGGAGCTACAAACGGTGCTACAAGACCTCCGATGTTAATAAACACATAGAAAATCTGGAAGCCGGAATCGCGCTGTGCGCTGTATCGCGGATTGTCGTAGAGCTGGCCTACGATAGCCTGAAGGTTGCCCTTGAAAAGACCATTGCCGAAAGCAATGAGGAAAAGCGCCACGCAGGTGAGTGTGAGAAGCCATGCGGTATTCTCGGGGGTAGCGAGAATAGGAATAGAAAGAAGCGCATAGCCTGCCGTCATGATAATGAGGCCGTTGATAATCGTACCCTTATAATTGCGGGTCTTATCGGCGATTGTACCGCCGACGAGGCTCAGAATATAGATTCCGGCATAAAAGAAAGAGTAGATGAGCGAGGCCTTGTCGCCCGACAGACCGAATTTCGAGCACAGGAATAAAACGAGCACGGCATTCATGATATAGTAGCCGAAACGTTCGCCCATGTTGCTCAACGCTGCGGGTATCAGCCCTTTAGGTTGATTTTTAAACATGACAGAAAGAAGTTTTAGATAATATCAGGCGCTAAGATAGTGATTTTTAGCGAATCTCACAAACACAAAACATGGGCTCAGACCGGCCGCCACCCTCATTTTCGACGGAACAGACGGCGCAGCCATGCCGACGGTGTGGCCGCAATATCTGTTGCAAGGGGGTCGGTAAAAGATGTGAGGACAGGAGCTTCGCCGAACTGCTCGGGGAAAATCATCATCAGATTGTTGCGCGAGAAATTACGCTGCAGGAAGTCGGGCAAATCCGCCATATCGGAATTGTAAGACACCGACTGCGCGCGCGCGCCGATAAGAACAAAAAGATCATCGTCGTGCACATCGGCACTCAACAGCACGAGGTCGTCCCAGCCCTCGGTGCTGCGAAATTCACAGCGTATGCCATAGTTTTCGGTATATATCACACCTCGTATAAGCGGCTGGATATTGTCGGGGCAGCAGAATATCACACGGCAGCCGACCTGGCGGGTCAGACGTGCCACAGCCCGCACCCAGCGGCTGAATCCGGTCTCATACTGGGCATCGCGGGGCACCCATACCAGAATTCTAGTGATTGTATTTGCCGGAATGAAGCATCGGCTGATTATCAGCATCTTGTTAGTGCCGCGCAGCAGTTGCTCCACCTTGTTGCCGAAGAAAGAGTCGATTACGGTCACACGGCGGTGCATGCCAAGAAGAACCTCGGTTATATCGCGCTCCTCGACGGCGTTTATGATGCCTGTGACGATGTTGTTGTCGTAGCGGTCGAGGCTTTCCACTGCCTGGTCGGCGGCTGCGGCTATGCGTCGCGCGGCCTCAAGCGAGTTGTGCGACACGGCCTTTGCCTGCGGCGTGTTGTCGGTGCGCACATGGAGTGCAAAGAAACTGTGGCGTCCTCGGTCGTTTCGTATCAGCACGGCCATTTCCATAAGCGAAGCGGCCGTAAGAGGATTTGCCACGGCTATCAGAGTATTGTTGACACGTGTATGGCGGATTACGTCGTCGCCTTCGTCTGCCATCATCTTCACCTTGAGTTTGGCGGCCGACGATGCTGTGATGATAGGCGCAACCGCACATGTTGCCAGAATCACCATCACGGTGCTGTTGAGTATCCGCTCGTCGAACATTCCCATGTTATAGCCTACCGACACTACGGCCAGCGCCACAGCCGTGTGCGCAGCCGTGAGACCGAACATCACATTGCGGCTGAAACCGTCGAGACGATTGATTTTCTGCGCCAGCCACGCCGGAATCCACTTGCCGGCAAGTGCCACGGCAATCATCACCGCCGACACTGCCAGGGTATCTGTGTCGGCCAGCAGACGCACGTTTATCATCATGCCGACACTTATGAGAAAATAGGGTATGAAGAGTGCATTGCCCACAAACTCTATAGAGCTCATCAGAGGCGAGGCCACGGGCACATATCTGTTCAACACCAGCCCGGCAAAGAATGCACCCAGCACACCTTCGAGACCGATTGCCCGCGCGGTTGTGGCGGCAAGAAAGACAAGCGCAAGCACAAAGACGTACTGAAGAACCTTGTCGGGATATTTCTTGAAAAACCAGCGTGTCACCCTCGGATAGGCATAGAGTATCGCCGCCGCCCACAGCACAAGGCGCACAGCAAGCAGCAGAATCTCCACAACGTTGAAATAGCCCTCGCGAGCCACACTCACAGTAGCACCGAGCACCAGAAGAGCGCCTATTACGGCAATAATAGTGCCGACAATGGCTATAAGGACAGCCGGCGCCTTGGTAACACCGAGACGAGCCGCAACGGGGTATGACAGCAACGTGTGCGACGCATACATCGCACCGAGAAGCATAGACGTAATCCAGTCGAGTTTGAGCACATAGGCACTCGTAAGCACTCCGAGGGCCAGAGGAACGGCCAGCGTCAGAAATCCGAAGAAAAGACCGCGGCGAAGATTAAGCCGCAGATGATACATATCGATTTCGAGGCCGGCCAGAAACATAAGGTATAGAAGCCCTACCTGGCCGAAGACGGCAAACGACGAGTCGTCGGCAAGAATATTCAGCCCGTATGGCCCTACGGCCACACCGGCTACAATCATGCCGATGATATGAGGAATCCTGAGTTTATTGAGCAGTATAGGCGCAAAGAGGATTATAGCCAGCACGATAAGAAATATCTGCACCGGCTCGGTCACCAAGGCTTGCGCTAACAGAAGCACTGCTTAATTTAGAATTAATAATTTAGAATTAATAATTATGGTTCTCACCCAAAACTATCAATTCTAAATTCTTCATTATTAATTATTAATTACTTAGAGCGGTTGGCGAGAATGAACTCTGCTATTTGGACGGCGTTAAGAGCGGCGCCTTTGCGAATCTGGTCGGCGACAGCCCAGAACGAGAGACCTCGCGGATTGGCAAGGTCGGCACGGATACGGCCTACGTAGACAGGGTCGGTTCCGGCAACGTCGAGCGGCATCGGATAGCCAAGAGGCTCAGCCTTGTCTATCAGCACCACGCCGGGAGCCGACGCAAATGCATAGCGGGCCTCGGCAACGCTTACAGCCTCCTCGGTCTCGACCCAGATAGCCTCGCTGTGAGCCCGCATCACCGGCACACGCACACATGTGGCACTCACCTCGAGTTTGGGAGCATGCATTATCTTCTTGGTCTCGAGATGCATCTTCATTTCCTCGCGGGTATAGCCGTTTTCAGTGAAAGTATCGATATGGGGTATGAGGTTGAACGCAAGCTGGCTCACGAATTTCTTCACTTCAGGCTCCTCGCCGCGCGCAATCTGCGCGCTCTGGCGCTCAAGCTCGTCCATGCCGGTTGCCCCGGCACCGCTTGCAGCCTGATATGTTGCCACATGCACTCGCCGGATTGGCGAAAGGCGGTTGATAGGGTTGAGCGCTACCACCATCTGGATAGTGGTGCAGTTGGGATTGGCAATGATGTTTCGTGGAGCGTCGAGAGCATCGGCGCCGTTGACCTCGGGCACAACCAGGGGCACATCTGCGTCCATGCGGAAGGCGCTTGAATTATCAATCATTATGGCGCCGCCCGATGTAATGACATCTGCATACTCGCGCGAGACACCCGCGCCGGCCGATACAAACGCGAAATCGAGTCCGGCAAAATCGGCGGCATTGGCGGTAAGCACACGCACAGGCTCTGTGACACCACCGCGGAAGCTATATGTGCGGCCTGCGCTACGCTCAGAGCCGAAGAGACGGAGTTCGTCTATGGGAAAGTCGTTTTCCGACAAAATACGCAGAAATTCCTGCCCAACGGCGCCCGATGCGCCCACTATAGCTATTTTCATTCTTTAAGAAATGGGGTAAAATATAGGTAATATGTGTTTAATTTGCAAAATTACATATTTTTTTCAACTTGCGAAAGCAAAAATCACACCGGGGCCTGCCGCGAGGATTTTTCAAGGTAAAAGAGGCGACAGGATTAATCGGGGGCGGCAAGGTCTTTGTCGATAAAATATGATGGTTTGTAGAGGTGGCTTTGCCTATGCGGACATGCTTTTATAATTTTGCATCATGAAAAAACGTAATCTTATGAAATCATCCCCGACCACAAAAAAACTTTTTGCTGTGCTCGCCGTCGTGCTTCTGGCGGCGCAGGCTATTTCGGCCGGCGTGCTACGCGGCAGCGTTGTCGACGCATCAACAAACGAAGCCCTTATCCAAGCTTCCGTGAGGGTGCTCGCAGCCAAAGACTCAACCGTAGTTAAAGCCGCAGTCACCAACAGTTCCGGCCGCTTTGCCATCGAAAACCTGAAAGCCGGCAAATATATAGTGGAAGCCTCATATGTCGGCTATGCCACCCGGACGCAGAATATAAACATGACCGCAGCCGACATGCGCCTGAAGCCCATAGGCCTGTCGGAAAGCGCCATCGCCCTCAAAGAAGCGACCGTAACCGGTATCCGCACGCCTATAAAGGTGATGGAAGACACCGTTGAGTTTTCGGCCGAATCGTACAAGACCCAGCCCAATGCCGTAGTCGAAGACCTGCTCAAACGCCTGCCCGGCGTTGAGGTGAGCTCCGACGGCAAAATCACCGCCAACGGCAAGGAAGTGAGCAAAATTCTCGTTGACGGCAAAGAGTTTTTCAGCGACGACCCCACGGTAGCTTCTCGAAATCTGCCCGTAAACATGGTCGAAAAGCTTCAGGTCGTAGACCGTAAAAGCGACCTGGCGCGCCTGACAGGCGTCGACGACGGCGAAGAAGAAACCGTAATCAACCTCACTGTGAAAAAGAACATGAAGAATGGCTGGTTCGGGAACATCGAGGGCGGCTATGGCACCGACGACCGCTATAAAGGCAATTTCATGGTCAACCGCTTCTGGGGCGATGGAAATCAGATGACATTTCTCGGTTCGGCAAACAATATCAACGAACCCGGCTTCGCCGACGGCGCAAGCGGCCGTTTCATGCGCTTCGGGGGCGCCAACGGCATCACATCGGCACAGTCGCTGGGCATGAACTTCAACGTCGGCAAAGAAGAAATCTTCCGTATAGGAGGCGACATCATGTACAGCCACACCGACCGCGACAGCCGCACCGAGTCTGAGCGCATATATGGCAAAGGCGTCGACCAGCAGAGCCGCTCCAACAAATACAGCCGCGACAAAGGACACAACATACGCGCCGACTTCCGCGTGCAGTGGAACCCTGACTCATTCAACACCTTCGAATTCCGCCCGAATATATCGCTGAACTACAACAACTCATCGAGTATCGACAGCAGCTCGGTATATCGCGACAATTTCGCCACCGACGTGAGCCGAAGCCTCAACCGCGACTACTCAAAAGGCAGCTCATTCGAATTCGGAGGCCGCTTGATATACAACCATAAATTCCGCTCCAAGCCGGGCCGTTCGTTCTCCATATTCGCCAACTACCGCATGAGCAATGTCCGCGAGAAGTCCGACTCTTACTCGTTCAACAAATTCTTTCAGCTCAACGACTCTGTAGACCTATACGACCAGTGGGCCGACAACCACACATGGAGCAACAGCATCAGCGCCCGCGTAAGCTGGACCGAACCTCTCGGCGATGTCAAAAAAGGCAACTTCCTGACTCTGGCCTACAACTTCTCATACCGCTGGAACAATGCAGACAAACTCACCTACGACCACCCTGTCACCTTCCCTAACGGCTGGGAAGGCGAGCCGGTCATAGACCCTGAACTGGTATTCAACACCGAGCTGTCCAACCGCTTCCGCAACGACTACATGAACCAGGATATCCGAATCGGCTACCGCCATGTCGACAAAAAAGGACAGCTCAACGTAGGTATTTCGCTGGTACCACAAAGCTCGAAATCAATCAACCTCATAGACCACGCTAAAGACATTCCGCGCCGCAATGTGCTCAACGTAGCCCCCTTCCTGCGCTACCGCGCCCGCTTCAGCAAGAGCCGCAGCCTCACCGTGGACTACAACGGACGCTCCTCGCAGCCCTCGATGACCCAACTCCAGCCCGTGGCCGACTACTCCGACCCCCTGCGCGTGGTAATCGGTAACCCCGATCTGAAGCCTACTTTCAGCCACAACGCCCGCCTGCGTTTCCAGGATTTCAACCAGGAAGCCCAGCGCTCCATAATGGCAATGATTGATGCCCAGGTCGTGCAGAACTCCATCGTATCGCGAATGACCTTCAACCAGGAAACCGGCGGCAATGTGACGACTTACACAAACGTCAACGGCGTATGGAACATTCGGGGTATGAACATGATTTCTTTCCCCTTCCGCAACAAGGCCTTCACCTTCAACAACCACATGTTCGTCAACTACAGCCAGAGTGTAGGCTTCAGCAATAACGACCGCAACCGCGTCGGCACATTCTCAGTAAACGAAAGCCCCGGCATTGCATGGCGCCCGGAGTTCATCGAACTCGAACTACGACCCCGATACTCGTTCCAGACATCGCGCAACAGCTTCCAGAAAGACAACAACCGCGATATTCACACCTACGGCGGCTCTTTCTATGCAACATACACCGCTCCCTTCGGCATCGTGCTGAGTTCCGACATAAATTACTCTGCAACATCGGGCTACTCCGACGGCTACAACACAAAGACCTGGATGTGGAACGCTTCTCTTTCCTACCAGTTCCTCCGCGGACGCAATGCCGCTGTCACCCTTAAGGCATACGACATACTCGGACAGAACGACCGCGTGCGCTTCATTACAGCCGGCACCTACTCGGAAACCGCCCGCTACAACTCGCTCACACGCTATGTAATGGTGACACTGAGCTATAAATTCACGACTTTCGGCAAAGGCGAACAGCCACGCGACCGAAACTTCAACGACGGCCCGATGGGTCCGCCCTCCGGCAGAGGCGGCCGCCGGGGTCCGATGGGCCCGCCTCCCGGAAGATAATATTGGTTAGAAGATAATATTTAGTTAGAAGACAGGAGTCAGAAGTTGCATACACGAAAGCACTTCCGGCTCCTGTCTTGTTTACAATTGCAAACGACGGGCTTCTGGCTGATGTTGATAACTTTTACGGTGCCTGTAGAAAATTTTGCTGTTTGGCATTGTAAATTTTCGGGTGAAAATCACTAATTTTGGGCTTTCTAAAAACGGCTCTCCACGACAGGCCGTAATCAACTATGGCTCAAGACACTTATCACATACCGGCATTACTCGGCGAAAGCCTCGATGCTCTCAATATACGACCCGACGGCATCTATGTCGACGCCACTCTTGGCGGCGGCGGCCATTCTCATGCCATCGCAGACCGCCTGTCCGGCCCGGGGCACCTATACTCCATAGACCGCGACAGCGACGCTATAGCACACGCTTTCGAGCACCCGAACTTCACGGCAATACATGGCGATTTCCGCTATCTCACCAACTACCTGCGCTATTACGGCCACACAGGGCACGTAGACGGCATTCTTGCCGACCTCGGAGTATCGTCGCATCACTTCGACGACGCATCGCGAGGCTTCTCGTTCCGTGCAGACGCCCCTCTCGACATGCGCATGAACCAAGCCGGGGCAATGACTGCGGCCGAGCTCCTCGCAACAGCCCCCGAAGAGCGCCTTGCCATGCTCTTCAAAGTATATGGCGAATTCCGGCAGGCCCGACGCCTTGCCGCAAGCATCGTGAAGGCCCGGGCAAACGGAGGCGTCAGAACCACCGGCGAACTCGCCGCCATTGCAGAACCGATGCTTAATCCGGCACGTGCAAAAAAAGAACTTGCCCAGATTTTCCAGGCCCTCCGCATCGAAGTCAACGGCGAAATGCTTGCCCTTGAGGCCTTCCTGAAGCAGACTGCCGCCGAGTTGCGTCCGGGCGGCAGACTTGCCATCATCACATACCACTCGCTCGAAGACCGTATGGTAAAAAACTTCATGCGCAGCGGCCGCATAGACGGCGATGCCGAAAAAGACCTCTTCGGACGCAGCAGCGCGCCTCTGAAACCTCTCGGAAAAGCCATCGTGCCGACGCCGGCCGAAATCGAACGAAATCCCCGCGCACGCTCGGCAAAACTCCGCATCGCCGAGAAAATCGACAATCCATAGCACGCTTCAATCAAAGAAACTCTACTCCGAACCATTAATCATCAATCCTCACTTATGAAAGTCAAAGACGTTGCGCAAAAAACCGGTAAAGGCATAAGGGTGCTTATGCAGGGCGATGCCGTGTCGAGCAAATTCTTCAAGAGGCACTTCTTTGCCACAGCGTTCACCGTCATTGCCTGCGTTGCATTCATCGCAGCCCGTTTCGAATGCGCCACCGACCAGAACACTATCCACTCACTCAAAAATCAGATAAACGTGATGAGCACGGAGAAGCAAAAAGAACGCTCGCTCTATATGACTCTCACTCGCGAATCGGCAATGATGCACCTTGTCGACTCGCTCAAGCTCGGCCTCACAATCCCCGACGCTCGCCCCCAGGTGCTGAAACTCGACGAAAACTAATAAATTCCAACTCCTAATTTGCAATTCGGGAACATGCCCTCTTCTCCACAGAAAAAGAATCGTCGCTCGTCTGGCTCTCGCAACAGCTATGTTGTGGGGCGCTTCGGCATAATATTTGCCATAACGGTCGTCATTGCCATCTGCATTTCTATAATGCTGGTGCGCACCACTGTTGTCAACGCAGGCGCATGGAATGCCATGGGAGCCTCCACTCTCCGCGACTCTACAGTAATCACTCCCAACCGCGGAGAGATTCTTGCCGCCGACGGCAGCATTCTCGCCACCAATCTCTATTACTTCAATGTGATGGTCGATTTCAGGGCCACACGATTCGATATAACCGGCTTCCACGACTCCATACCCCAGCTTGCCGGGGCTCTCGCACGCCTTATTCCGGGCAAACGCGACAGTCTGGCCTGGAAGAAAAAACTCGAAAAAGCCATCGAGCCGCCGAAATCCTCGCGTACACGCAATTTCGTCATTGTCAAAGGTGTGCCCGAAGAGACCGTCAATAAAATCAAGAAACTGCCCTTCTTCCGCAGTTCAAAAAACGCCAATAAGACAGGCCTGAAGGTCGACAAGGTCATGAAACGCTCATATCCATTCGGCCAAATGGCCCGCATGAGCATTGGCCGCGTCGGACAGACAGACACCGACCCCGAAGTACACGGCCGTTCAGGCCTCGAACGCGCCCTCGACACTCTGCTCTACGGCGTGCCGGGGCTGGCCCGCAAGAAGCTCTTCACCCGCGGCGCCCGCTACGATGTCGAGATTCCCGCAACAGACGGATACGACGTCACCACGACAATCGACATCACTATGCAGGACATTCTCGAGAGCGAACTCGGCGAAATGCTTCTTCTTGCCAAAGCCGACTGGGGTACCGCCATTATTATGGAGGTTGCCACCGGCGACATAAAGGCTATGTCGAACCTCGAGCGCGACTCCACATCGAGAACACCACGCTACATCGAGGCTCTCAACCGCGCGGTCGAAGCATACGAACCCGGCTCGGTAATGAAAGTGATGACAATGGCCGTGGCTCTTGAAAAAGGATTTGCCAAGCCCGTATCGCGCAGCTACCCTATCGGTCGCAGTTTCGCCTATCTCGGACGCCGTCCTATATCCGACACACACTCGCCCGGTTCGCTGCCGGTAGACCGCTTCATCGAGTATTCGTCGAACATCGGAATGGTAAAAATGAGTATGCCCCATTACGAAGGCGACCCCAACCGCTTCCGTGCCGACCTTGCCGAAATGGGCTTTTTCGACAGACTCAACACCGGCATCGCACGCGAACGCACACCGTATTTCCCTCGCCTACAAAACAATGTCGGCGGCCGCCTGTCGCTCTCGCGCATGGTATTCGGCTACACGACAATGATACCGCCGCTCTATACATGCGCCTTCTACAATGCCGTAGCCAACGACGGCCGCTTCGTGCGTCCGCGCCTTGTCAAGAGCCTCCGCACCCCGGACGGTCGCGACTCGGCCATTGACGTATCGTATGTGCGCGAACGCATACTTTCGAGCGAAAACGCCGCAATACTGCGCAAGATGATGCGCGGTGTGGTCTGGGAACAGGGCGGCACGGCAAAGGCTCTCAAAAGCGACATCGTGGAAATCGCCGGCAAGACCGGTACCTGCAAGATTGCCAAAGAAGACAAACGACCGCGCTTCGACAAAGACGGCAACCGTCTTCAGCTCACGCCTTTCAAGGGAGGATATCTCGAAGGACACTACCGTGTTACTTTCTGCGGCTTCTTCCCCTATGAAAACCCTAAGTACACTTGCATCGTTGTAATCAACGACCCCAAGGTGCCGTACCGCGGTCCGGCGCTCAGTTCGGGCACAGTGCTCAAGAATGTGGCGCTCAAGATGTATGCCCGAGGCATGCTCGAGGAAGACCCCGGATTCACCGGCACTCCCGGGAAAACGTCGGGTCCGACGGTATATTCGTCGTTCAACAGCCGCCGCAACGCCACTCTGCACGCAGATCTGCAGCTTGCCGACTCAAGGGCAATCAGACGCCCCGAGGACCGTGTGGAAGGCTGTGTGCCCGATGTTCGCGGAGTCGGAATACGCGAAGCGCTGACTCACCTCGAAAGCGCCGGCTACGCCGTAAGCTTCCAGGGAATAGGCTATGTGGCCGATCAGAATCCACCAGCCGGAACGCCAGCCGTACCCGGCACCAAAGTGCAGCTTGTGCTTAAACACAATTAAAGCTGCTTTCCAAGACTTTAAAAGCACCAACGCTTAGAAGAAAAATGAAACTTGAAGATATAGTAAACAATACAGAGCCCACCGTCACAGCAGCCGAGAGCATACTCGGGGCTGCCGATGTGCTCGAACGCCGAGGCATCTGCGCGGTTGAAGACGTGAGCGTGCTCACTGCCGATTCCCGGGCAGTCAGACCGGGCGGAATTTTCGTGGCCGTCCGCGGCGTAACTGTCGACGGCCATCGATTCATTGCCAAAGCTATCGAAGCCGGTGCATCGGTGATTGTCGCAGAAGAGTTTCCCGACGAGCTGCCCGACGGCGTACTTTTTGTGCGCGTAGCCGACAGCCGCGAGGCTCTGGGGCGCATGGCCTCCCGGTATTACGGCGAACCGTCTGATGAGCTGCGCCTCGTCGGCGTAACAGGGACCAACGGCAAAACCACAATAGCCACTCTGCTCTACGACATGGCCCGCATGCGAGGCGAGAAAGCCGGCCTGATATCAACCGTAGCCGTGAAAATCGACGGCGAAGAATATCCCTCCGACCACACCACGCCCGACCCCATTCTGCTCAACGCATGTCTGCGCCGCATGGCCGACGCCGGCTGCACTTTCGCCTCCATGGAGGTGAGCAGCCATGCTGCCGACCAGCACCGCATCGCCGGACTGAACTTCGCCGGAGGCATATTCACAAACCTCACACGCGACCATCTGGACTATCACAAGACTTTCGACGCATATCTTCGTGCCAAAAAGTCGTTTTTCGACCTCCTTCCGGCCGACGCCTTCGCTCTGAGCAATGCCGACGACCGCAACGGCGCCATCATGCTCCAGAATACGGCAGCCCGACGCGCATTCTACTCCGTGCGCGACGCCGCCGACTTCCATGTGCGCGTAATCGAAGACCGCATCGACGGCATGCTCCTCGACTTCGCAGGCCGCGAGGTAGAGACCATGTTTACAGGAAGTTTCAACGCCTCCAATCTCGCCGCAGTCTATGGCGCCGCAGTCCTTCTGGGCGTTCCGGCCGATGAAGCGGGCGTTCTCATGAGCCGTCTGCACCCTGTGGCAGGCCGATTCCAGCCCTTCCGCTCTGCCGACGGTGTCACTGCCATCGTAGACTACGCCCACACGCCCGACGCCCTCATCAACGTGCTCGACACCATACGCGAAGTCGCGCCTGAAGGCTCATCGGTCATCACCGTATGCGGCTGCGGAGGAGACCGCGACCCCGGCAAGCGGCCTCAGATGGCTAAAGCCGCGGCCGTGCGCTCCGATATTCTTGTCATCACCTCCGACAATCCGCGCTCGGAAGACCCGCAGGCCATAATCAACGATATGCTCGCCGGCCTCGACGAATTTGAGAAAGGCAAGACTCACTGCCACATCGACCGCCGCGAGGCAATACGCGAAGCCGTAGCACTGGCAGAACCGGGCGACATAATCCTCATCGCCGGCAAGGGCCACGAGACAACTCAGACACTGGCTTCCGGCCCAATCCACTTCGACGACCGCGAAGAAATCGTCGCAGCCTTCCAAAATAAATTATGAATTATGCTTTGACAAACATCTGAAATTCATAATTCATCATTCATCATGCATAATTTCTAATGTTGTATTATCTTTTTTCACTTTTACAGGAATCAGGCTTCCCCGGCGCACGCCTGATGAACTATATAACATTCCGTTCGGGCGCAGCATTCGTGCTGGCGCTCCTTTTGGCAATTTTCGTAGGCAAAAACATAATCTACCGTCTTCAGAAAATGCAGATAGGCGAGATTGTGCGCGACCTCGACCTCGAAGGCCAGATGAAAAAGACCGGCACCCCGACCATGGGAGGCGTCATCATCATACTGTCGATAGTGCTGCCCTGTCTGTTAGTCGGTAACCTATCTAATCTGTATATGCTCCTGATGCTCCTCGCCACAATCTGGCTTGGCTCTATCGGCTTTGTAGACGACTACATGAAGCTTCGCAAGCACAATAAGGACGGCATCAAGGGCAAATACAAAATTGTCGGCCAGGTTGGCATTGCCGTCATCGTGGCCGCAGTGATGTATGCAAGCCCTGATATGGTGCTGGTTGAGAACAGCGAAATCATAAGCAGCGACACCAACCGCGTGGAAGAGGTCATATACGGCGACGAGGAGACAAAATCGCCCCAGACCACCATTCCTTTCGTGAAGAACAACAACTTCAACTACTCGTGGCTGACAGGCTGGATGGGCGACTATGCCGAAACCGGCGGCTGGATAGTATTCTTCCTCCTCACCGTCTTCATGGTAACGGCCACAAGCAACGGTGCAAACCTCAACGACGGTCTCGACGGCATGACGGCCGGCCTCTCGGCCATTGCCGGTGTGGCACTGGCTGTGATGGCCTATCTGGGAGGCAACCTCATCTACTCTTCCTACCTTAATATAATGTATGTGCCGGGCAGCGAAGAGCTGGTGGTTTATATGGCTGCATTTGTCGGAGCTCTCATCGGCTTCCTGTGGTACAATGCATCGCCCGCACAGGTATTCATGGGCGATACCGGCAGCCTCACTCTCGGCGGTGTCATCGCCGTCTTCGCAATCCTGATTCATAAAGAGCTGCTCCTGCCGCTCCTATGCGCGCTCTTCTATATCGAAGACCTCTCTGTAATAATCCAGGTAGCATATTTCAAACATACAGGCGGGCGCCGTGTATTCAAAATGACGCCCCTGCACCATCACTTCCAGAAAGAAGGCAACTCCGGCATCGACGCCCTCATACAGCGCCCTCTCCATGCAATCCCGGAGTCTAAAATAGTGACCCGCTTCTGGATTATCGGCATCATACTTGCCGCCATAACATTCGTAACATTAAAAATCAGATAATGGACACAACAAAACGACGTCTCGTAGTGCTCGGTGCCGGCGAAAGCGGCACGGGAGCCGCCATACTG
This sequence comes from uncultured Muribaculaceae bacterium, assembly GCA_910578035.1. GTDB lineage: Bacteria > Bacteroidota > Bacteroidia > Bacteroidales > Muribaculaceae > CAG-873. The sequence continues at coordinate 15,627 of CAJTOB010000026.1, read as the reverse complement.
GCAAAAGACAAAGGTTTCGACGTGTTTTTGAGCGATTCGGGAACTATCTCGCCCAAATATCGCGCTATTCTTGAAGATGAAGCCATAGCCTTCGAAGAGGGTTCGCACTCGATGGACAAGATTCTGTCGGCCGACGAAATCGTGAAAAGCCCCGGCATACCTCTCGATGCCCCCGTAGTCAAGGCGGCCATATCCAAGAATATACATATAATCAGCGAAATTGAATTTGCCGGACGCTATACCGACGCCAAAATGGTATGTATCACCGGCAGCAACGGCAAGACAACGACTACGATGCTCATTCATCATATCCTTACGGGTGCGGGCATCGACGCCGGACTCGCCGGCAACGTAGGCCATAGTCTGGCCTATCAGGTGGCCCGTGCGCCGCACAAGGTTTATGTAGTGGAACTGAGCTCCTTCCAGCTCGACAATATGTACGACTTCAAGGCAAACATAGCCGTGTTGCTCAACATCACCCCCGACCACCTCGACCGCTACGAGCATCTGATGCAGAATTATGTCAATGCCAAATTCCGCATCTTGCAGAACATGACTCCGAAGGACGTCTTCATTTTCTGGAAAGACGACCCCGTAATCACCGCACAGCTCAAGAAGATTTCTACCGAAGCTTCGATGCTGCCTTTCTCCGAGCATGAGGAAGAAGGCTCGGCTGCATATATCGATGCCGAGAACGAGCTCATATTCCGCACTCCAGGCACTTCTATGAGCATGCCTCGCGCCGACCTCGCTCTGAGCGGCCTCCACAACGTATTCAACTCTATGGCCGCCGGCCTGTCGGCTTGCGCGCTCGACATTCGCAAGGACGACATACGCCGGGCTCTCGAAGACTTCACCGGCGTAGAGCATCGCCTCGAACCCGTTGCTGAAATCGACGGCGTGCACTGGGTCAACGACTCCAAGGCTACTAATGTCAACTCATGCTGGTATGCCCTCGAAGCCATGACAGCCCCCACAGTGCTTATTCTCGGCGGCAAGGACAAAGGCAACGATTACTCCGAAATACTGCCCCTTGTAAAGGAAAAAGTGACTGCTATCGTAGCAATGGGTGTGGACAACGCCAAAATCATCGACTTCTTCTCGCCATACGTGGAGCGCATAGCCGACACCCACAGCCTCGACGACGCCATAGCCGCATGCCGCAGCTTCGCACGCCCCGGCGACACTGTCCTCCTCTCCCCTTGCTGTGCAAGCTTCGACCTCTTCAAAAGCTACGAAGACCGCGGCCGCCAGTTCAAAGCCGCCGTCCTCAAAATTAAAAATTAATAATTGATAATGAATAATTATCAGCACTTTCGCACTATCATCATTATTGACCAGTAAATTATATTTCCACCACAAATTATAAATTATTAATTATCAATTATTAATTAAAAAAGACGATGTCCTCTCCTGTTGTTGCTGAAATTGGCGAAAATGCCGTAAAAACCGCCAAGGTGCGAACCGACCACCACCTTTGGGGCACATATATCATACTGGTGATTATCGCCATAATCGAACTGTTCTCCGCCTCTATCCAGGAAGTGAACGACGGCGATATTTTCCGGCCTATCGTCCGCCACGGAGGTTTTATCCTCGGTGGCCTTGTGTGCATGCTGCTAATCCAGAAACTGCACTACCGATATGTCTACGCCCTGATTCCGATTTATGTAGTGTTCAGCGTAGGCCTGATGATAGCGGTGCGATTCGTCGGCGTTGAGATGAACGGCGCCGTGCGCGCTATCCGTATAGCCGGCATACCCGTTCTGCCGGCTGAGTTTATGAAACTTGCCGCCGCTCTGGGCATGGCATGGATTCTGAGCCGCAACCAGATGAAAGGCGAGCGCGACGTCACCACCAAAGGCCTGGTTTACTGCCTGTTGTTTCTATTTTTCTGCGCAGGGCTACTATTCTCGCAGGGCCTGTCGAACACAATCGTCGTAATGGCTATCGGCTTTTCCATGATGCTCGTAGGCGGCATGGGATGGAAAAAATTCGGTATCGCGCTGGCTATCACCATTGTGGTAGGTGGATGTGCCATCGGTGCCAAAACCGTGATGAGTTCCGACAAAAAGCTCACCCCCGAGCAGGAAATGGTCTACACCCTCAACAAAGAACGACCCGAAGAAATCGGCGGTCATGGCCGAGGTAGCACATGGATGGCTCGTGTCAAACGCCACTTCCGCTCCGACAAACACCTCGACAAATTCGACATCGACAACCAGCAGGAGCAGCTCAGTTATATCGCGCAGGCACACGGCGGTCTCACCGGCGTCGGCATCGGCCGCTCGCGCGAGAACGCCCGTCTGCCCCTGGCTTTCTCCGACTATATCTACGCTATCATCATCGAGGAAATGGGCCTCTTCGTTGGTCTGGGAATACTCATATGCTACCTATGGATACTTGGCCGCAGCGCCAAGCTGACAATGCGCTTCAAGCAGACACTTCCGGGTGTGCTGGTGATGGGTTGCGCCTTTACGATTGTCTTCCAGGCGCTTTTCCACATGGCTATTGTATCAGGCGTATTCCCGGTTTCGGGGCAACCCTTGCCCCTAATCTCCAAAGGCGGAATATCGGTGCTGGCAACCTCGCTGGCCTTCGGCGTCATGCTCAGCTGCGCCCGCCATGCCGCCCGCACCACCGACACCGGAATCGACCAACGCCTCGATGCCGAAATGCTGCCCGAAAATGCCCGCAGCGAGAACCCTGCAATGGTTTCAGTAGAGAACGAACCAAAAGAATAAGAAACGAGTTTAAAGAGTTTATATCTTTGAAAAAGTTAAAAAAAATAGCTTTTGTGCAAAACCACTATCTTAACTTTTTAAACTTAATACTTGTTTCAACCCTGTATCAATAGTAACAAGAATGAGTGAAACGAAAAAGCCGCTCCGCATGCTCATAAGCGGCGGAGGAACCGGCGGACATATATTCCCCGCGCTGTCGATAGCGGCAGCCGTGAAGCGACGTCACCCCGACGCCGAAATCCTCTTCGTAGGCGCCGACAACCGCATGGAAATGGAGCGCGTGCCCGCCGCCGGATATGAGATTGTCGGTCTTCCCGTGAGCGGCTTCGACCGCAAGCATTTGTGGCGCAACTTCAAGGTGCTTTTCCGACTGTGGAAAAGCATGCGCATGGCGCGCCGCATTGTGCGCGAGTTCCGGCCCGACATAGCTGTCGGCGTGGGCGGCTATGCCAGCGGCCCTACGCTAAAAGCGGCGCAGAAAGCCGGTGTGCCTACGCTCATTCAGGAGCAGAACTCCTATCCGGGTGTCACCAACAAGCTGCTCGCAGCCAAGGCCGGTGCAATCTGCGTGGCATACGACGGCACCGAACGCTTCTTCCCGGCCGACAAGATAGCGCTCACCGGCAATCCTGTGCGCCCGGCCCTGCTTGCGTTCTCGGCCACTCAGGAAGACGCCAAGAAGGCCATGGGCTTCGACCCGGCAAAACCTCTTGTGCTTGTTGTCGGAGGCAGTCTGGGCGCACGCACACTCAACAACGCCATGATTGACGCCGTCGAAAGCGGCAAAGCTGAGCAAGTGCCCTTCCAGGTTATGTGGCAGACCGGCAAAAACGACTGGGAACGCTGCCGGCGAGCCATGAATACATGCAACCCCTCGGCCGTAAAGGCCTCGCAGTTCATCACCGACATGGCACAGGCCTACCGCGCCGCCGACCTCGTAGTGTCGCGTGCAGGAGCCGGCACAATCAGCGAGCTCGAACTCCTCGGAAAAGCCGCCATTCTTGTGCCGTCACCCAATGTGGCCGAAGACCATCAGCGCCACAACGCCGAGGCTCTCGTAGACAAAGGCGCAGCAGCCATGGTGCTCGACGCCGACGCTCAGGAAGAACTTTGGAAAAAAATATGCTCGCTCGCAAGCGACCGCGCCGCCATCGCAGGCCTGAGCGCCAATATAAGCCAGATGGCACTGCGAGACAGCGATGAAAAAATCGTTGATCACATCGACGCCCTTATAAAGAAATGAAAAGAGTTTACTTCGTAGGAGTAGGCGGCATCGGAATGGCCGCTCTCGCAAGATATTACCTCTCTCTCGGCCTGCCTGTGGCAGGCTACGACCGTACTGCCTCGGCGCTCACCGCCGAACTCGCCTCCGAAGGCGTCGCCGTGAGCTACGACGACTCTATGGACGCAGTGCCCGAAGCTTTCCGCGACTCGGCCGACACACTCGTGGTGTACACACCGGCTGTTCCGGCAAGCAATGTGCCCCTGTCGTTCTTCCGCGACAACGGCTTCGAGGTGCGCAAGCGCGCATGGGTGCTCGGCCAGGTGACGCGCGACAGCAAAGGCCTCTGTTTCTCAGGCACACACGGCAAGACTACGACCTCGTCTATGGCCGCGCACGTGCTCCACAGCGGTCCTGTCGGTTGCAACGCCTTCCTCGGCGGCATTCTCAAAGGCTACGACAGCAACCTCATGCTCAGCGCCACATCGCCCTACAGCGTCATCGAGGCCGACGAATACGACCGCTCCTTCCATCAGCTCACACCCTACATAGCCGTAGTCACTGCCACTGACCCCGACCACCTCGACATATACGGAACCGAAGAGGCATATCTCGAAAGCTTCGCACACTTCACCGAACTGATACGCCCCGGCGGCTTCCTCATTGTGCACACCGGCCTCAAACTGGTGCCACGTCCGGCATCGGGCGTTGCGACATACACCTACGGCCACGACAGCGGCGACTTCCATGCAGAGAACATCCGCATCGGAGGCGGCACAATAGTATTCGACTTCGTTCACCCCGAAGGCACCATCACCGATATCGAACTCGGCGTGCCCGTAGCCATAAACATCGACAACGCCGTGGCGGCTCTGGCGGCAGTATGGCTCACAGGCACCCTAACCCCTGAGCTCGCCCGCGAGGCCATAAAGAGCTATCCCGGCGTCGAACGCCGCTTCGAGTTCCACCTCAAGGAAAGCGGCCCCGACGGACGCGCCATAATCGACGACTACGCCCATCACCCCGACGAAATCCGCCAGAGCATAGCCTCCGTGCGCGCCCTATACCCCGGCCGCAAACTCACAGTAGCGTTCCAGCCCCACCTCTACAGCCGCACCCGCGATTTCGCCGACGAATTTGCCATGGCTCTTGACGCGGCCGACGAAGTAGCGCTCATCGACCTCTATCCGGCTCGCGAACTGCCGATTCCGGGAATCAGCTCGAAAACCATCTTCGACAAGCTCAAAAACGAAAATAAAATCATGATTTCGAAGGAAGACTTTGTCGATACAATGAAAAATCGTAACTTTGAAATCCTGTTGACACTCGGCGCAGGCGACCTCAACCTCTGTGTGCCCCCGCTGGTAAAGGCTCTGTCTCCGTCGGCTAAAAATCAATAGGGTATTATATCAAGAAACTATTCGATATGACGCGAAAATCGGTGTTTATGTGTGTGTTGACCATCGTAATGGTGGCCTACTTCGCCTTTGCCCTTACGGTGACGGCCCGCATGGCACGCACCGAGTGTCTGTCGGGTCTGGAAGTGCGGCTGGCACCGTCGAAAACCAACTTCATTGAAAAGGCAGACATCGTCCACGAATCGGGCCTCGACCCCGACAGCCTCAAGAGCGTGCGTCGGTCGGGCTTCGACCTCTACAGCCTTGAAAAGCGCCTGGCCGATTCCGACAAAATCCAGGACGCCAACGCCTCGATACTTTCCAACGGCACCGTACTGATAGAAGTGACTCCGATGGAGCCTGTAGCGCGAGTATTCGAATACGGACAGCCCTCGTACTATATCAACGCCGGCGGCAAAAGCATTTCGGCCGAACTGCGCTATCACCTCGATGTGCCTGTGCTGGTCGGACGCTTTGACTCCGTTCACCCGGCGAGCCGACTGCTGCCGTTGCTCGACTATATAGCCAACCACCCCGAGGCAAGCGCCCTTGTAGCAACCGTTACGCAGGAAGCCGACGGAAATATCATACTCATACCCAACATCGTAGGCCACGTCATCAACTTCGGCGACACCACGATGGTGGCCGACAAATTCCAGCGTCTGCGCACGTTCTACCGCCATGTAGCACCCGTAAAAGGCTGGAACGCATACGATACCGTGGCCGTGCGCTGGCGCGGGCAGGTTGTCGCCACACGACGCGACAAGGCCATGCCGCCGGTCGAACTGCCTACAGTCGAGGAGCAGACCGGCTCGCTCGATATCGACGATAATGAAACCATAACCGACCCCGACGAAATCGAAAGGGCCGTCGACTCCTCTAACACAAGCCATTGACATCCATGGAACCAAAGACAGTAGTTGCCTTAGAAATAGCCTCCTCCAAAATAAAGGGCGCCGTAGGTTCGATAGAATCCGACGGCCGTCTCACTGTGCTTGCAGTTGAAGAAACGCCTGCCATCAACAACGTGCGCTACGGCCGAGTGCAGAACATACGCGAAGTGAGCGACGCCATAGCCGACATCATCGGTCGTCTCGAATCCTCGCGCAATGTGTCTCCGGCCAAAATAAGCGGCGCCATAGTTGCCGTAGGCGGTCGCTCGGTCATGGGAGCGCCAACCACAGCATCGCTCCGCTTCCAGCGCGAGTGCGAAATCACCGAGTCGCTGGTGCAGCGTCTCATCTTCGAGGCCACACGCGACTATGTAGGCGAGCGGTTTATCGTAGACACGCTTCCGCGCATGTTCTACGTCAATAATACCGCCGTCAAGAAAGCTGTCGGTAACTTCGCCGAGACACTGCGCGGAGAATTCACCATGGTGACATGCGGAAAAGAGACCCGTCAGAACCTCGAACGCCTGAAATACGGCAGCATCGAGCCCGACCATATACACTACCGCCTGCGCGCAACCGCAATTGCCGACTTCGTCCTGTCTTCCGACGAGAAAGAGGTCGGCTGCATGCTCGTAGACTTCGGAGCCGAAACATGCACCGTATCTGTATATCGCGAAGGCACCCTCGCCTTCCTGAGCACAGTGCCTATGGGCTCGCGCCTGATTACTCTCGACATCATGGCCGGCCTCGGGGTGACCGAGGAAGCCGCCGAGAATTTCAAGACCACCCTCGCCACCCTCGGCGAAAAGACCGCGGCCGGGGTCAATGCCGTAGAAATCGACGGATATGTGCGCGCCCGCGCCGGCGAAATCGCCGCCAATATCCTCAATCAGCTCACAGTATCGGGCCTGACCGACAATATATCGAAAATCGTGCTTACCGGCGGCGGCGCAAGATTGCCCGAATTTGCCGCTGTGCTGTCTAACCAGGCCAAACTGCCCGTGCGCGTGGCCGATATGTCGGGCGACATCGTATTCCGCACCCCCGGCCGCAATAACCCCGACAATATCGACGTCGTTGCCCTCCTATGGGCTGGCCGGAAACTCCCCGCCGACGAGTGCCTGACCCTCCCCGCCACCGAGCAGTCTGAAATAATTCGTCCGAAAACAGAAACCCCGGTCGAAAGAGCGACCGCAGCCACTGTTGCCACAGAAGCTATACGCGAAGTTGCCGAAACACAAGCCGAAGAAAGCCTTTTCGAGGAAGAGCCGGAGGTGATTGAAGACGATTATTACGACGAGGATATTCTCAACGACGACCCCGACGAAATCGAAGAAGAGGAAGACCGCAACCCGCGGCGCCGTTTCGGAAGCATTTTCGGACGCAACAAGGCGAAAAAAGCTACAAAACATCATCATCACGAGCCCGAGCCTGAACCCGAGCCCGACGAAGATGTTTATGAAGATGAAATCGAAGAGACCCAACCGGAAATAAACAAAATATCGGACACTCTCGAAAAAATGAAATCCGGATTCATCAGATTCTTCACCACTCCTGAAGAAGACGATGACGAAGAAGACGATGACGACAGATGATAAGTAAAAAGCAATAGGCAAAAAGTAATACGCTGAAAAATATCGGGCACTGCCCCTATTCCTTATTACTTAATCCTTATTACTTTACACTTAATCCTTATTACTTTACGAATATGACAGATCCCGAAGATCCCCAGTTGATAGAAAAATATCAGAGAGCATCGGCTCCCGAATCGCCTGCCGCAGCCAAAATCATAGCCATGGGCGTAGGCGGCGGCGGTTGCAACGCCGTGGCCTACATGCACAGCCAGGGCGTGAAAGGCGTCGACTTCGTGGTGCTCAATACCGACAAACAGGCTCTCGACCCCGTGCCGGTAGCAACCAAAGTGCTCCTCGGACCGCAGACCACCAAAGGTCTCGGCGCCGGAGGAAAGCCTGAAGTAGGCGAGGCTGCCGCGCTCGAAAGCGTGCCCGAAATCGAGAAGCTGCTCACCGACGACGTCAAGATGGTCTTCGTAACCGCCGGCATGGGCGGAGGCACAGGAACCGGCGGCGCTCCCGTCGTGGCCGGTGTGGCTAAAGACAAGGGCATTCTCACGGTAGGCATCGTCACCATACCCTTCTTCTTCGAAGGCATGAACAAAATCAACAGCGCTATCGAAGGCGCCGCACGCCTGCAGAAGAATGTAGACGCCATGCTCATCATCAACAACGACCGTCTGGGTACAATATACCCCGACCTCGACTGGGCCGAGGCATTCTCCAAAGCCGACGATATACTCACCACTGCCGCCCGCACGATATCTGACATGGTGACAACCCTGGCGAATATCAACATCGATATGCGCGACGTCGACACCTGTCTGCGCGACGGCCGAACCGCACTCATATCGGTAGGATACGGCGAAGGCCCCAACCGCATGTCCGACGCCATGAAAGCGGCCCTCCACTCTCCCCTGCTCTGCGACACCGACATCATGAGCGCCAAAGAGCTTCTGTTCGCATTCTACTACTCGCACGACATCGAGCCGGCATTCAAGGTATCGGAGACCCGCGAAGCCAATACCCTCGTCACACAGATCAACAAACGCGTACACATCAAATTCGGCTGGGGCTACGACGACACCCTCGGCAACAAAGTGAAATTCACTATCCTGGCCTCGGGCTTCGACGTAAGCGTCGATACCGGCGGCAATTTCACCGTCATCGAAGGCCGCAAAGCCGAAGCCGCCGAAACACCCGATGTGCCCGACGCCGTTGTCTCGCTCTATGGCAAGGAAAAAATAGATGAGTTCAACCGCCAGCAGGAAACTCAGAGCTACTACATTCTCGCCGCCGACCAGCTCGACAGCGACGAAGCCATAGAAATGGTAGAGCGCTCGCCAGCATTCAAACGCGACAAACGCAAGGCATCTGTGCAGCGCCAGCCCGAAATCGAGCCCGAGACACGGAAAGGCAACCCCGACACAAAGATTTTCTTCAACACCGATGACAAATAAGACGAAAAAGCCCCGTCTGGTTGTGTCGACCGGCGCCGGAATCAGCGCCGAAAGCGGCATCCGCACATTCCGCGATGCCGACGGCCTCTGGGAAAACTACCCCGTGATGGACGTAGCCAGCGCCGACGGCTTCCGCCGCAACCCCGCGCTAGTCCATCAGTTCTACAACGAACGGCGCAGCCAGCTCGGCACCGTAAAACCCAACCGCGCCCACGAGATACTGCACGAACTCGAGGAGCACTTCGACGTATGTGTAATCACACAGAACGTCGACGACCTCCATGAGCGCGCCGGCAGTACCGAAGTCGTGCATCTGCACGGCGAACTCACCAAAGTACGCGCCCTCGACGACCCTGACCTCACGTTCCGCCTCGAAAGCTACGACACAGCCACCACACCCGAAACCCGCATCGACGGTCACCGGGTGCGCCCGCACATTGTCTTCTTTCAGGAAGCCGTGCCTATGTTCGAGCCGGCGACCCGGCTCGCAGCCGAAGCCGACATCTTCGTGATTATAGGCACCAGTCTGGTCGTATATCCGGCGGCGGCGCTTCTCAACTATGTGCGCCGCGGAGTTCCCGTGTACTACATCGACCCCAATCCGTCGAAAGTGCCTGAAGGGGTCATCGTGATACGCGAAAAAGCCACCGAAGGCATGGCCCGTCTGGCCGAAATTCTGCTGAAAAAGCTCTGACACCTATCATTACACACATCTATCATGAAACGACTGATTCTACTTGCTGTCGCCGCGCTTGCCGTACTCGCCGCCTTTGCGGCAGAGGCACCTGAAAAGCCCTGGCGCTACACCGATGCACGCGAACTACGCATCGTCAACAAAGGCTTCGACAACACCGAACGCCCCTATTGGCGCATACCCGCATATCTCAAAGACAGCGTGCGCCCCGACCTCTGGAGCCGCCAGATGTGCTCGGCCGGCATAGCGGTGCGCTTCGCAACCAATTCGAGCCGCATCGGAGTAAGATATACCCTGCTCTGGAACACACATATGATACACATGGCCGATACCGGCCTCAAAGGCACCGACCTATATGTATGGCAGGGCGACTCGGTGTGGCGCCATGTCAACACCAACCGCCCATATGTGAAAGACAAAGAGTCGAAACTCGTAGAATCGACCTACGTGAGCAATCTCGACACTACCCGCATGACCGAATACATGGTCTATCTGCCTCTCTACGACGGCATCGAGCAGCTCGAGATAAAAGTAGACAGCACAGCCACACTGACTACGGGCTCCGAAACCCTCATCGACAAGCGCACAAAGATTGTGGCATACGGCACCAGCATACTCCAGGGCGGCTGCGCCTCACGCTCGGGCATGGCTGCAACAAATATCATCGGCCGCGACCTCAACTGCGAGGTCGTCAACCTCGGCTTCAGCGGCGAGGGCAAGATGGACAGCTGCATGGCACGCGCCATGGCTAAAATAGCCGACGCCGACCTCTTCCTCATCGACCCCGTGCCCAACTGCACCGAAATGATGTGCGATACCCTAACATACGGTTTCATCAACATTCTCCGCACAGCCCGGCCCGATGTGCCTATCGTAATGCTCGAAGGCCCCATATACCCCTATGCCCGCCAGGACGCTTACTTCGGCAAATATCTGCCTAAGAAAAACGCCGCTTTCCGCCGCAACTACGAGCGTCTAAAGGCCGAAAATCCGCGCAATCTCTACTATGCCGACTCCGTTGACCTCGACGGCGTGGAAGACGACGGAACCGTCGACGGCATACACCTCACCGACCTCGGCTTCAAATACTATGCCGAGAAACTTACCCCGATATTACGCAAAATATTACAGAAATAAGGTTAGGGGTTTGTGAACCCACCCCCTAACCACCAACCACCAACCACCAATCACTAACTCAAAGGATAAAAAAGAATATGGCAAACTGGTTTGAATGCAAAGTACGCTACGATAAGCTCCAGGAAAACGGAGCCGCCAAGAAAGTGACAGAACCATACCTCGTCGACGCACTCTCGTTTACCGAGGCGGAAGCCCGTATCACCGAGGAGCAGACACCTTTCATATCGGGCGATTTCAGCGTGTCGGCTGTTAAGCGCACCAAAATCGCCGAAATATTCTTCGACGAAACCGGAGACCGCTGGTTCCTCGTAAAAGTAGGCTTCATCACTATCGACGAAAAGACCGCCGTAGAAAAGCGCTCAACCTCTCTTATCCTTGTACAGGCCACGACATTCAAGGAAGCATACGACAACTTCATCAAGGGCATGGCCGGCACAATGGCCGACTATGAAATCGTTTCGATTTCAGAAACGCCCCTGATGGACGTCTACAAAATGAAAGTCGTAGACTGATGGACAACATAGCCCGCGCTCTCGATGCCGTCCGCGCCACCATTCCTGCCGGAGTGGAGCTCGTGGCGGTGTCGAAATTCCATCCCGTAGAGGCGCTTGCCGAGGCCTATGCCGCCGGCCAGCGTCTTTTTGGCGAGAGCCGCGTGCAGGAGCTTGCCACGAAGGTGCCGGCCCTTCCGGCCGACATCGCATGGCACTTCATAGGCCATCTTCAGACCAACAAGGTGCGCCAGCTCATCGCCCTGCGGCCGGCTCTGATAGAAAGCGTCGACAGCGAGCGGCTGCTCCGTGCCATCGACAGCGAGAGCGAGCGCGCCGGCATAGTCAGCCGCGTGCTCATGCAGGTGCATGTGGCTCAGGAAGCGACCAAATTCGGCCTCTCGCCCGACGAAATGCTCGCCTTCTTCACCTCGCGCGCCTACGAGTCGCTCCGGGCAACCCACATATGCGGCCTCATGGCAATGGCCTCTAACACCGACGACATGACCCGCGTCGCAGCCGACTTCGCCCGCGTCGCAGCCCTTAAGACCGAAATTCAGCAGGCATGCCCCGACCTCCGCGGCTTCGACTCCCTCTCCATGGGCATGAGCCACGACTACCCCCTCGCCATATCTGCCGGCGCCACCCTCGTCCGCGTAGGCTCCGCAATCTTCGGCGACCGCTCCTATTGACCCTCCCTTCACACACATAGCGACATCGCTATGTGTGTGAAAATATATCAGACCATGAAAACAATCCATATACTTACACTGGTATTAGCCATAAAATCTCCGCATCCTATCTAAACAGCTTTTAAAGCAATTTCTAATAACATGAAAGAAAAAAGAAAAAGAATAGTTACGAAAATCGGCGATGTGTTCTGCGCCGAGATTGATGGTGCGTTCAAGGCGTATTTCCAGTATGTTGCTAATGACCTAACAATGCTGAACAGTTCGGTTATTAGGGTATTTAAGAAACGATATCCGATGGACTATGTACCTGTGATAGAAGAAATCGTGAAGGAGGAAGTGCTATTTTATGCGCATACTATCCTTAAATTTGGGATTGAATACAATGCATGGTATAAAGTCGGGAAATCGAAGGATATGGGAGACAGCGCTTTGTCTAAAGTTGTTTTTGGTAGAGCTCAATCTACGAGATACAGTCCAAAACATGGTATAATGCACATAAATCCATTAGAAAATTGGTGGATATGGAAAATAAATCAAAACCATATATGTATAGGAAAACTTCCATTAAAATATCATGATACTCTAGAGTTGGGTGAAGTATATCCATTCAACTCAATTATTAAAAAAATTAAATATGGCTACTATCTGGGGTATGATACGATGTATAGCGTCCTGAAGAGGCGGCCGCATCCGGAGGCTGACAGCTATATGAAAGCAGAAAGCGATGGCAAAACGATCTATTATCATTTCAAGGGAGAGCACGCAGTAAGAGAAGCCGTTGTAGCTTCGGGTAATATTATGAAGCTCACCTCTGCCAATCCGCAGTGTGCCGGGGAAAGACTGCGCACCGAGGCATTCAGCGATACCATATGGCGCCAAGACAACTTCATAACGCGCCAAGAATTCGAAGATGTGTGGAATACATAACGAAGATTTCATCAAGTTGAAAAATAGGGTGCAATCTTAAGGTGTACGATTTTTTTTCGTATATTTGCCGATATGGAATGTAAAGGAGGCGACATAGGGCTTCGCGAGGCGCAGACGCAGGTCGACGGGTGGATACGCACCGTCGGGGTGCGCTATTTCTCGCCGCTCACCAATATGGCGGTGCTCACTGAGGAGGTGGGAGAGGTTGCCCGCATAATCGCGCGCACCGATGGCGAACAGTCGGCCAAACCGGGCGAACACCTCGACCTTGCCGACGAGCTGGCCGACACACTATGGGTGCTTATGGCAATAGCCAACCAGCACGGAATCGACCTTGCCGAAGCTTTCCGCAACAATATATCCAAAAAATGCGTTAGGGATAGCAGAAGACATATTGACAATCCCAAACTAACATAAAATCATTTAGCTATGAGCGAACCTACAACCGACAAATACACTCAGGCCATTGCCGCCAGCAATGTGATTGAAGATGATGCCGCAGTATCGGCTGCCGTGCAGAAAATCCTCGACGAACATTTTGCCGAAAACAACAACAAGGAAGTATATAAATTCCTTTTCAACACTATCGACCTCACAACCCTCAAGGCAACCGACTCGCCCACATCGGTATCGCGCTTCACACAGAACGTCAACGACTTCGAGGAGAAATTCCCCTCGCTGCCCAATGTTGCCGCAATCTGCGTGTATCCTAACTTTGCGCCTGTTGTGCGCACTGTGCTCGAAGTGAGCGGTGTCAAAATCGCCTGCGTATCGGGCGCATTCCCCTCGTCGCAGAGCTTCGAGGAGATTAAGATTGCCGAGACTTCGCTGGCTGTTGCCAACGGTGCCGATGAAATCGATATCGTGCTCAACCTCGGATATTTCCTCGACCACGACTACGAATCGCTCGTAGACGAAATCACCGAGCAGAAAGAGGCTTGCCGCGACGGCCGTCTCAAAGTTATCCTCGAAAGCGGAGCCCTCAAGACCGCCAAAAACATCAAGATTGCCTCTATCCTGTCGCTCTACTCGGGCGCAGACTTCCTCAAGACTTCTACAGGCAAGGAATATCCCGGCGCGAGCCTCGAGGCTGCATATGTGATGGCTCAGTGCATCAAGGAATACTACGAAAAGACCGGCAACCGTGTCGGCTTCAAGGCTGCAGGTGGCGTGGCAACAACTGAAGACGCCGTGAAGTACTACACCGTCATCAAGGAAGTGCTCGGCGAAGAATGGCTTACCAACGAATATTTCCGTCTCGGTGCAAGCCGTCTTGCCAACAATCTTCTGAGCGACATCGTAGGCTACGAAGTGAAGCAGTTCTGATTGCCGGAAGGCTTTCGGAAGTAAAAAAAGTAATCAGCTCTCTGATATAACGAAACAACATGAAGATTTGGGTTTATCTCGATGGCCGACAGCAAGGCCCCTTTGAATTGGAACAGCTCTTCGACATGCCCGTCGATGAGAACACCAAAGTATGGTTCGACGGCCTGCCACGTTGGTGCGCCGCCGGCGAAATCGACGAACTCCGCTGTCTTTTCGACGGCAGCCGCCCTGCTCCGGCACAAGAACCTGCAGAGGCCGAACAGTCAGACATGTCCGAAATGTCCGAGATGTCCGAAATGTCCGATCGGTCAGACTCAGCCGACTTAGCCGAGCCCGAAACCAAACCCGAATCGCCATATGCTCCCGGACGGCGTGCGCCGCGCCGCGAGCTCCCCGAAGAACCATGTCCGAGCACATACCTTGGCTGGAGCATCGGCCTTGCAATCTGTTGCTGCTCACCTCTGAGCATCGGCGCTCTTGTGGCATCTATCTGCGTTACCAGCTTCTATCAGAACGGCAATGTCGAAAAGGCCAAAAAGGCGTCTGAGATTGCAGCATGGCTTATCATGATAGCCATTGCCCTGGGCTTCCTCCCCGTGATGTTCACGAGCAGTCTCTTCGGAAAATGAAAAACCCGAAATACCGCGTGGCGGCTACGGCAGCAGTTATGCTCGCTGTAGCCGCCATTTTTTGTTGGTATTATTACACGCACGACCCTCTTGCCGGGGGTGCTCCCCGATGCATCATCAGACTTATCACCGGGCATGAATGCCCCGGTTGCGGCAGCCAGCGCGCTTTCCACAGCCTGCTGCACGGCGACATTGCCGCCGCCTGGCACTACAATCCGTTTGTATTCTTCGCCGTGCCGGCTGCAATGTTCTATATCATAGTCGAAAACGGCCGCGAGATATGGCCGCGCCTGCATGCACGCGCCGTCCACCCGATAATTCTCACCGCTATCCTCCTGGCAATCATGGCCTGGTGGATTTTCCGTTAGGCTCTTTAGGGGCGAGGCTTTTTTAGGGGCGAGGTACGAGGTACGAGGGGCGAGGAGCGTGGGGCGTGGGGCG
>CAJTOB010000025.1 GCA_910578035.1 uncultured Muribaculaceae bacterium | reverse complement strand
AATCCATCTCGTACTTTTTGCCCTGTGATTTCACATATGTTATTAAACAACCTCTAAGTTTCAAAGTTATAAACATCATTTCAGCGCAAAACGACACGATTTACTTTGTTCCCGACTCGGACTATAGCCATGCCAGAAACCGATGTTTCGATAGTATTGACACCGGGCGTTGCAGTATAACGACCAATCAACATGCCATTTACGCTGTAGATTTCTACAGTCGAGGTCACATCGGTTGTCACCGTCAGCTGTCCGTTGACAACCGAAACGACAGATTGGGAATTTTCTACATTATCAATGCCGCTCTGTGCACCGATTAGCACACGAACCGGAACCGAGATCTCGCTAAAGATATCCGGGCCCCAGACGCCGTCTTCATCAAGAGAATACGACCAGGCTGTGACGGTATAAATATAAGTGTCGCCTTCGGAAGCATTCAAATTCTTGAATTCATAGCGAGTGGCAGGTGTCTCTGTTCTATAGGTTCCGACATTCTCCTTGACGGCATCGCCGGCATGAACAGCCTGCTGTATGTAGATATTGTCGAAGAAAAGCAACTTCGAAGGGCCGTCACCGTCAAACTCCAGTCGGATTTTCGATGATGCAGTTCCATTATCGAATTCTAAACTGAAACTCTGCAGACCCTGTTCGGCAAGAGTGTGAGTAAGGGTCTTATCGCCACTACTCACGCTCACAACATCGCCTTTGTCGCCGTAAACGTCGAGTTTGACAGTAAATTTGCCGCCATCGCCTGTAAGGTCCAGCGCAGGCGATGTCAAGCAGATATCTTCTCCGTATGCCTTGTACATGTTGTCGAGGCCGAACATACCGGCAACAACACGCACACCAAAGTAATTGTATTGCCAGCCGGGAAGGTTGGTTACATCATCGAGGTTTCCATAGAAAGGATAGGGCCAGTCAAGGTTTCCATCGGTAATTTTATCAAAATCCTCATGAGCCAGCGTCACGAGCACATCCTCGCTCGCTATATACTCCTTTGACAGACCGATGATATATCCCATGGCACGATATGTCGGCTCCCATCGGGCTACAAAACCATCTGTTCCTACATTCTCTGCCTCAAGCGGCACGGGTTGCTCAAGTTCATTCAGCGGCACATGTATTTTGCGCTCCTCGGACTCGTCCGACTGATATTTGGTGTTGGCACAACGCACACAGTAGTAATAGTCGGTTCCTTTCTCAGTACCTTTTACTGTAAGTGTGCATTCGTTTGTAGGCACATCTTTTATAAGATAGGTGCGTTTATCGTTCTCATCAAGCGAGTACACCGACACAAGATAAGTATCTGCCAAAGGCACAGCATTCCACCGGCCTGTAAACTGCTCATAGCTCACATTGCGGGGAAAATGCACAATTGGAGCCGGCAAGGCATAGTAATCCTGCACGATTTCGAAATCATCAATAAGCCATTCTCCGCCTTCCGAGGCCATTTCCACAAATGCAAGATGATTGCCATAACCGGGATGACACAAATCCACCTCATATGTCGACCAGACTCCATTTATTTCCACCGCATCGGTTTCGATAGCATTTGTCGTATACGTAAAGTTCAATATGAATTTTGGTAAGCGCATCGTCTTCCGTGAGTTTACGGGCTCTGAAGCGGACTGTGAAGTTGCCGCCGTCCATGCGTACATCGGCAAAAGGCGAACGTATATAGCCCTGAACAGTTTCTGTACCGAACCAGTCTTTCTGCTCGAAGGTCATCACAGCCAAAACGCCCCCGGCTTCGTGCAATCCACGACCTTTCCATTCATTACCCCCGGTAAGGGCTGCATCGATTTTGCCATCGAGGCTAAGCTCCGCCTCTGCCGGCTTGGCTTCTGTACCGTTTACAAGCGAATTGAAATTTTCAGAGAACGTAGGCACCAGTTCTCCCTGAGGATTGGTTTTCGCACCATAAGCCAAAACTGCAGCACATAGAGCCAGGCCTAATGAAAGTAAATGTTTTTTCATAAAATGAAAGGTCCTTTTGTCATTTTTTAGCTGATTTCAGCCGGCAAGGACTTTTTTTTAACAGACTGAAAACGGTTCAAAGGTAGCGATTATCCGGTAATCCACAAAAGCAAAATCAAACTTTTTCCCATAAAAATATTTCCAATCACCATCATTAATTGAAAAAAAGCGCGTCATTTTGCCAGAACAAACGGCCTTTACACAGCAATATGCGCCAGCTTGTTTTATGATTATCTCTGCGTTGAGCGACTTGTATGATAAAAAAATCATATTCCGCCATTTTCTATAGCGGAATATGATTCATAGTGTGGTCTGAGCAAGTCTCAGACGAAGTGATTGTTCAAGGTTTTACGGGCGAGAGCACGAAGGAGTAGCTGTACTCCTTGCCGTCGAGGCGATACTGCTTATAGGGAAGTGCGCCCCAGCTGTTGTCGCCGCCGAGACCACGCTGAGCGAGGTCTACATAGAGATAAACATCGTGGAGTGCGGGCGATACGTCGCTATCGTGCTGCTGATGCTTCACCAGACCGGGGTCGAGAGCCGAAGGCAGAACATCGAGCGCGCTCACTTCGAGCGGCTGAAGGCCACGTACCTCAATGCCGAATCCGGCGTTGTCTGTAAGAGTTGCCTCACGCACGTCGGTGTGGTTTCCGGTTTCCTGCGGACGGATATAGTGCCAGCGCATATCGGCAACTTTACCTGAGTAGCGGCCCATGAAGGCTGCTGTGCGGCGGTCGCTGTAATTTTCCTGAGGTCCACGGCCATACCATGCGAAGTTGTCGCAGCTCTTAGGCATCGTAATGAGCATGCCGAAACGGGAAAGTTCGGGAGTAAATGCTCCTTCATCGGCCTTCCAGGCCACGTCGACACGCAGGCTACCGTCGGCGAGCGGAGTGTAGGTCACTGTGTAGTCAGAGGGAACTTCCTGCAGACGATAGACTGCTTTGAGGGAGTTTCCGTCGCGTGAGAAGGAGACGAGTCGACGGTTCTCGGCAGCCGTGCGCCATGCGTTTGATTTTACATGGAAGTTGTTGCCAAAGTCGTTATCGGTCGGAGCACGCCAGAACGAGGGTGTCATCGGGCGCGAAATGATTCGCTTGCCGTCGATGGTATAGTTGCGGAGTTCGCCGTTGCGGGCATCGAATGTCATGACAGCGCCGCCGGCCTCGGCGGTCCAGAAATCGCCGTTCTGCGAAATTTTAGCTTTTGCATCGGCGAGTGGTGTTGCTGCGAGGTCTTTAGTGGCAAGAATGAACTGCTCGCGGGCTACTTCATGGCCTTCGGGAATGATTTCGTCGCCCGATTTGGTCTTTGCATATATGCTGAGTGCATAGTCTGAGCCTTTTTCAAGAGCAGGAAGAGCAAGTTTAATGGTTTTGGACGACTGAGGAGCCACAACAGCCTCAAATGTGCCGCCGTCTACTTTATTACCGTCGCGAAGAAGTTCCCACGAGAAAGCATAGGGCTCTGTAGAGCGCGAAGGGAAGTGATTTTCAACAGTAACAAGACCCTTGGCAGGCTCGGCGGAGGAGAAGCGGATATCCTGGTAGACCTTCTTGACTTCGCTGAGGCCGGGATGCGGAGTGCGGTCGGGGTCTACGAGACCGTTGATACAGAAATTCTCGTCGTGGGTATAGCCGGTGGCACCGTAGTCGCCGCCATAACTCCAGTATTCGCGTCCGTTCTCATCTTTTGTCTTGAAGCCCTGGTCGACCCAATCCCAGATAAATCCGCCCTGTAGAGAAGGATATGTGCGGATAAGGTCGAAAAGTTCCTGGAAGTTGCCGGTGGAGTTGCCCATGGCATGAGCGAACTCACACATTATATACGGCCGTTTGTCGCCTTCGCGCTTACCATACTCTTCGATACAGCTGTAGTCGGGATACATGGGGCAGATGATGTCGGTGTTGCGACCCTCGCCGGCCTGTTCGAACTGCACAGGGCGGGTATTGTCGCGCTCCTTTATCCAGTCGTAGCTGTCCATGAAGTTTGTACCGTTGGAGGTCTCGTTGCCAAGCGACCATACTATTACCGAAGGATGGTTCTTGTCGCGCTCCACAAGGCAGATTTCGCGGTCGAGAATAGCGTCGTGCCACATTTCGGCATGACCGGGATGCGTCTTCTTAGCCTCGTCGCTTACGTTCCACACGCCCAGACCGTGAGCCTCGATATTAGCCTCGTCTACAAGCATTATGCCATAGCGGTCGCAAAGTTCGTACCACAGCGGGGGCTGAGGATAGTGCGACGTACGCACAGCATTGATGTTGTGCTGCTTCATCGTGCGGATATCCTTCATCATTATCTCCTCACTGATGTCATGTCCGCCATATGGGTTGTGTTCATGCATATTGACACCGTGAACTTCTACCGGCACTCCGTTGACAAGCAACTGCGAATTTTTGATTTCGACCTTGCGGAAGCCGACATTTGCCGAAGTAGCCTCGATAGTCTTTCCGGAAGCGTCGTGAAGGTCGAGCACCAGTTTATAGAGATAGGGGCTGTCGTAGTTCCATTTGTTTACCTTAGATAGCTTTGCATCGAAAGTCACATCGGCATCAGCGCCCACTTTCTTGCCGGCACTATATACTTTTCGCCCTGCGGCATCGTATAGCGTGGCATTGAGGCTAAGAGGCTCGGAAGAGTCAAGTTTTACATCGACGCTGAAAAGACCGGTGCGATATTTCGAATCGAGGTCGGCCTTGACAAAGAAGTCGGCGATACGGCCGCGCTTGTCGGTATTATAGATATATACATTGCGGTCGAGACCCGACAGGCGCCAGAAATCCTGGTCTTCGAGATAGGAGCCGTCGGTCCATCGATAGACTTCGCAGGCAACTTCGTTTTCGCCGGGTTTAACGAACTCTGTGATGTCGAATTCGGCCGGATTCTTCTGCGACTGAACATAGCCTACTTCCTTGCCGTTGACCCACACATACATACCAGCCGTAGAGCCGTCGAAATGCAGATATGTGCGGCTGCCGTCTACAGTAGCCTTATCGAGAGTGAAGCTTCGCTTATAGCTCCCGACGGGGTTGTCGTCGTGGGGAACGAACGGCGGGTTTGCCGGAAATACATATTTGGTATTGGTATAGATAGGCGTGCCGTAGCCTTTCATTTCCCAGTTGGAGGGAACTTCAATTTTATCCCAGCCGCTCACATCGTAGCCAGCCTTGTAAAAATCGGCAGGGCGCGATTCAGGATTGGGCGAATAGCGGAACGACCACTCTCCATTAAGACTCGTCACTCTCGGTGACTGCCACACATTGCCGGCGAGAGCCTCTCCGACAGTCGCATACGGATAGAAGGTAGCGCGGGGCGCAAGCCGTCCTTCCGCAAAGACACGGGGATTCTCCCAATCGACAGCTCCGGCGCCAAAAGCCACGCCGAAAGCCAGAAACATAGGTAAGTATTTCATGCTATAGGGTTATGTGATAATTCATGAGTTACAAAGATAGCCAATTATCTTTTAATATAATACGGTTAAGATTGAAAAACCACTTTACTTTCCGACAAAAAAATCTAAAATCAGCTATAATACAAAAAAATACCGGCTCCTCCCGGACATGGGTGAAGCCGTTGCAGCTTTGGCGGCAAAATATGCCGAGCCTGAAAAAAATGTTATTACCCTTTGGAGATTATGCCTTTCACACGCTCCCAGAGCGACGGACGGTATGGGCGTATATGCACACTCACCTTAGGTGAAATACGATTGAGGAATACTATCGACGAATGCATCACTATCGCTACCCATTCTTCGAAAGGCACGATTGCATTGATTTTCTCAAGGGGGATACGATGAAACGGCGAGTTCGGATTGACACTGCGGATAATCAGCGAATCGACAGGACCTTCCATGTCGATACTCACATTATGGTGTGCCGAAGTCTCGAACAACAATGGCATGTCGAGGCAATCCGGGCTCTCGGGCAGTTTCTTATACTTTTTGTATAAGGTATCTATTACTCGTTTCGTTATCATAGTGCAATCTCCTTGGTTCATGAGCCGGAGTTCAGTTGTATCTCCAGACTTCGAGATTATAACTTGCAAAACGGACATTTGTTTACAAATATTTCATTATTTAAATACTTTTTGCTATTGTAACAATCCTGTAACACAGCATCAGAAAAGCCGCTTCGATTTTTTGTTTGTGGCTTATTGAATTTTATCGTAACTTTGTGCTTTGAACGCGCCTGAATCTTCTGGCGCCAGCAAGGACAATAAACACAATAATATAATGGAAATTAAAGGAACAATCATTGCTGCCCTGCCCGAGGTATCCGGTATCTCCAAGAGCGGCAACGCATGGAAAAAGAGAGAATATGTGCTGGAGAACACCGAAGGCCAGTTCCCCCGCAAGGTGGCGTTCACCTGCTTTGGCGACAATGCCGACAAAATCCAGCTTACAGTAGGCCAGGTAGCCACTATTTATTTCGACATAGAATCGCGCGAATTCAACGGCCGTTGGTACACCGACATTCGCTGCTGGCGTGCCGACGTGGAAACTCCGGCTGCGGCAGCTCCCGCACAGCCTACAGCCGCACCCGGCGCCGTGCCCCCTCCCCCGCTGCCCGACGACATACCGTTCTAAGCCACCGGATAAGGTTTTCTAAATGTTAAACTTTTAAACTTAGAAAAAAAATGGCAATAGAACTGAAAAACCTTACAAAACGCAGCGAGAACTACTCTCAGTGGTACAACGAACTCGTTGTCAAGGCCGATCTCGCCGAGCAGTCGGCCGTTCGCGGCTGTATGGTAATCAAGCCCTACGGCTACGCGATATGGGAAAAAATGCAGCAGACACTCGACCGCATGTTTAAGGAAACAGGCGTCCAAAACGCTTATTTCCCCCTTCTTATCCCCAAATCGTTTCTCTGCCGCGAGGCCGAGCACGTAGAAGGCTTCGCAAAAGAGTGTGCTGTAGTAACCCACTACCGTCTTAAAAACGACCCCAACGGCACTGGCGTAGTCGTTGACCCCGAAGCACGTCTTGAGGAAGAACTCATCATCCGTCCTACTTCCGAGACCATCATATGGGGCACATATAAAAACTGGATTCACAGCTGGCGCGATCTGCCTGTGCTGTGCAACCAGTGGGCCAACGTTATGCGCTGGGAAATGCGTACTCGCATGTTCCTGCGCACTGCCGAATTCCTCTGGCAGGAAGGTCACTGCGCACATGCCACAGCGGAAGAGTCTGAAGCACGTACTGTGCAGATGATAAAGCTCTATGCCGAGTTTGCCCGCAAGTACATGGCTATTCCGGTAACAATAGGTGTAAAAACCGCCAACGAACGCTTCGCCGGCGCCCTCAACACCTATACCATCGAAGCCATGATGCAGGACGGCAAGGCTCTGCAGGCCGGAACATCGCACAATCTGGGCCAGAACTTCGCCAAGGCTTTCGACGTGACATTCGCCAACAAGGACAATCAGCCCGAATATGTATGGGCAAATTCATGGGGCGTATCCACTCGTCTGATGGGCGCTCTCATTATGACTCACTCCGACGACAACGGCCTCGTGCTGCCTCCGCATCTTGCACCGATACAGGTAGTAATCATACCTATCTACAAGAACGCCGAGCAGCTTGCCGCCATCACCGACAAGGTGATGCCCATCGTACAGCGCCTGGGCGAGCTCGGAGTATCGGTTAAATTTGATGACGCAGACAATAAGCGCCCCGGCTTCAAATTTGCCGACTACGAACTCAAGGGCGTGCCCGTGCGTCTGGTTATCGGCGCCCGTGACATCGAGAACGGCACCGTAGAAGTAATGCGCCGCGACACACTCGAAAAGCACAGCGCTCAGCTTGCCGGCATAGCCGACTATGTTGCAGACCTTCTTGAAGAAATACAAACCAACATCTATAACAAAGCTCTTGCCGCCAAGCAGGCTCAGACCCATATCTGCGATTCTTACGACGAATTCAAAGAGAAAATTGAAGACGGCGGTTTCTTCCTCTGCCACTGGGACGGCACCACCGAAACAGAGGAGCGTATCAAAGCCGACACAAAAGCCACTATACGCTGCATACCTCTCGATGGCGAAGACGAACCCGGGGTCTGCATGGTTACCGGCAAACCTTCGGCACGCCGCGTAATCATAGCCCGCAACTATTGATTTCCAAATGAAGTCTGAAGAGTTTAAAGTATAAAAAAGTTGAGATAATAGTTCTGTCTCAAAAAAGCACTATTATCTCAACTTTTTTTCGACTTTATCCACTTTTTCGACTAATCAAAGGCTAAGCCCTTCATGGACCTGAATCTAACTAACAGAAAAGTCGCTGACGGCCGCAAAGAACGGCCGACGGTGGCTTTTGTCGTTCCATGCTATAACGAGAATCAGGTTCTGCGCCAGAGCCTGCCTCTGCTGCTCGGAGCGCTCGACGGCATGTCTGCTGCCGGAATCGCCTCTCAAGACAGTTTCGTGCTATGCGTCGACGACGGCAGCAAAGATGACACCTGGAAGATAATCGCTGCCATGCATCGTGCCGACAAACGAATCAAAGCCATTCGTCTGAGCCACAATCGCGGCCAACAGAATGCTCTTCTGGCAGGCCTGATGACTGTCCGCACCATGGCTGACGCCGCCATAACCATAGACGCCGACTTGCAAGACTCTCTTGAGGCTGCCGCCGAAATGGTTGCGCTATATCGCGAAGGATTCGACATTATCTATGGCGTACGAGCCTCACGAAAATCCGACTCGTTTTTCAAACGCACCTCTGCAAGAGCCTTTTACGAATTTCAGAATCGGCTGGGCCTCGAAACAATCTACGATCATTCCGAATTCAGGCTCATGAGCCGCCGAGCTCTCGACATTCTTGCCGAATACCCTGAGCGCAATCTCTATCTGCGCGGCATAATGCCTGCAATAGGTCTGCGACACGCCATCGTGACCTATGACCGCTCTCCGCGTCTGGCCGGTGAGACCAAATACAGCTTCATGAAGCTGCTGTCGCTCTCTATCGACGCCATAACATCGTTTTCGGCCCGTCCGATGAGGCTGATATTCCTGATTGGCCTGATTCTGCTTGTTGCCGACATCGGTGTTGCCGCGTGGGTTCTCATGTCGCACTTCGCCGGAAAGGCCATGTCGGGCTGGTCTTCGTTGATGCTCTCCGTATGGTTTCTCGGCAGCCTCATGCTGATATCACTCGGCATCATAGGCGAATATGTTGGAAAGATATTCAATGAAGTCAAACGCCGTCCACGCTATTCCATTCAGGACGAGCTACTAAACTAACACATCGGGCGTAGCACGTTTATAAAGCACGGGGGCCAACATTGACCACTCCGCTCATTAAACCAACGCTCTTTTAATTCTATAACGACATGGATTATAAGACATTCCGCCGTCGACTTGCCGAAAAGCTCGGCCGCAAAAATTCCGATGTCGACGCTCTCGTAGAGGGCCTGTCGATTGTCTTGAGGCAAAGCTGCAGCGAACTTGACAGTATCGCCATACCTACCTTCGGCACATTTGCTCCGCGAAAACATGCGGAAGCTGTGGTCGATGACCTTGCCACCGGCAAAAAAATGCTCGTACCCCCTGAAATCTCCGTCGAATTCCGCCCCGGAGCAATGCTCACAAAAAGAATGCGATGAACAATATAATAAACCTATCCCAACTCATAACGAGACTCGCCAAAGTAACCGACACTGACCCTAATACGGCCAGACGCTTTCTTCGCACTTTCTTCGCCACGATAGAAGAAGTACTTGCCGAAGGAGAGACTGTCGAAATCAAAGGCATAGGCACTTTCATGCGCTGTGACGACCCGGCTGTCGGCACCCCCGGTTCTGTAGGCTTCGCCCCGGCCGACGATTTTGCCGAAGAAATAAACCGGCCCTTCGCGGTATTTGAAGCCGTAGAACTTGCCGATGGTCTTACAGCCGAAGACCTCGAGCCGGAAATAACAGAAACACCGGCAGAAGAGCCAGAAATAGATGTTCCAGCCGAAATTACCGACATAGCAGAAGACGCGGAAACAGTCGTTGAACCGACGATTCCGGCTGAAACAGAAGAAAACGTTTCCGCTACAGCAGCTGAAACAGAAGAAGAGCACAAAGCTCCCTGGGAAATCTACGGAAAAGGACCTTTCACAATAGAAGAGAAACAACCGGAGACCATATCGGAAACGATAGAAGAAAACCTTGTGGAAGCACCCGAAGAAGTGTCCGCTTTCGAAGACACGCCTATGGAAGAGTCTGTCGCAGACCCGGAGGATAACGAAGATGACCTTGACGAAGAAGAAAAGACACATAGCCGCACATGGATATGGATTGCATGCGCAATTCTGGTTGTCGGCGCGATTGCAGGCTATTTTGCAGCTGTCGTGTCTGTTCCTATTCCTAAATATGGCGAAGATGAAACGGAACAAAACGAAATCACTCCCGAACCTACGGCCGAATCAATTATCGTAGAAGAGCTTGCCTTGCCTGCTCCGCAGGAAACCGAGCAGACACAGACTGCCGCTCCTGAGCCGGTAATCGAAGAACCAGCCCCCACCACACCTGCTAAAGAGCCGAAATACGACACAGTGACATCTAAGCGATACCTCGCAATAATGGCACGCGAATATTATGGCCGCAGCATATACTGGGTATTTATCTACGAAGCTAACGCCGATAAAATCAACGACCCCAACAAAGTTGCACCCGGAACCCGAGTGCTTATTCCCGACAAAGAATCGCTCCCGGGTTCTACCGACGCCGAACGCATGTCTATAGCAGAAAAGAAAGCTGCAGAAATTCAGGCTAAATTTAAATAAGGAACTCCTTCATCTTTCATATAGAAAGCATGCCAAAAACGTACTTTCGAATAGCGAAGTTGTCATTTTGATAAATCATGCATATAAAACATAGCTGAATACTTATGTTGCAAAACATAATGCTATAGCATATTATTGATTTAACCTATTTTAACTTTAAAAGGATTTTTTATTTAAAATTCAATTTAACATCAACAAACGAAGTAAAAATAGGAATAATCAATATTTAAATCAATACAAACAACTCTCTGCTTTAAATCATCGAAAGCAGTTCAATGCCGACTGATTCTAAATATTTTGCAGATTTGAAAATGTGGTGTACCTTTGTATCGGAAATGATACGACAAGCATTGAGCAATGCTTTTTCATATTAAACAAATCTGGAATAGACATATAATCTAACATTAAGTACTATGTGTAAGAAAGCAAGGGCTGTCCGTGAGGATAGCCCTTGTTTGCAATTCATAGCCAGCATACCATTTTGGCACGCTACAGGACACTCCCGGTGCCTTTCTTATCGAAATTATATGTATCTTTGCACATAAACTTATCTGATCCTTGATGAAACACATTCTTACTGCAAGCCTGATGACCTTGTCGGCCTTTTGCATGTCGGCCGAAAATCCGGCAGCAAAGCCACAAGCTGTAGTTGAAGACGGAAACGCCCGTTTCACTGTCCTTACCCCCGAAATGATTCGAATAGAATATAGCCCCGCACACCGCTTCGAAGACCGGGCTACATTCTCTGTCATAAACCGCGATCTTCCTGTGCCGGAATTTACTAAAACCGATGACGGTACTTACATCACCATCACCACAGAAGACCTCAAGCTGAAATACCGCAAGGGCACCGACCCGCGTACAACACCCGCCTCACCCAAGAATCTGAGCATTGCCATGACTGTCGGAGGCAACGATGTACTTTGGTATCCCGGTCTTGATGACCCTCAGAATCTGCGAGGCACATACCGTACTCTCGACCGCAACAACGGCGACGAGTACCGCAGCCGCATGGAGCAAGGCGTGATTTCTCGCTCGGGCTGGGCTGTAATTGACGATTCGCCCGCCACAGAACGAGCCGACGGCAGCCGTTCGCTTGCTTTGGAGAAAAACGAAGAAGGCATGGACTGGGTAGCACCCCGTGCCGATGCCGATGCCCTCGACATATATTTCATGGGCTACGGCCACAATTACAAAAAAGCGCTCTACGACTTCACACGCATCGCAGGCAAGATACCCCTGCCGCCGGACTACGTGCTCGGATACTGGTATAGCAAATACGACGAGTATTCAGCCGATGACTTCCGCGACATAGTGAAAGCTATGGCCGACAACGACATCAACGCCGACGTACTCATTCTCGACATGGACTGGCACTGGAACGGTCGCGAGGTTTCTGACGGTCGCGGAGGCTGGACCGGCTGGAGCTGGAACACCAAACTCATACCCGACGCCGACGCGCTCCTTGCCGATATTCATAAGAGTGGTCTCCGTGCGGCCCTCAACCTACACCCCGCAGACGGTGTAGACGCCTCCGAAGATCAGTATGCGGCCATGTGCGCCGACCTCGGGCTAAACGCCGCTGAGGGCAAACGCATACCATGGCAACTCGAAGACAAGGCATTCACAAAAGCTTTCTTCAAAAACATTATCCGCCCGCTCGAACGCCAAGGCGTAGACTTCTGGTGGCTCGACTGGCAGCAGAAACTCGTAAACGACAGCATCGATGGCCTTGGGCAGACAATGTGGTGCAACCACGTATTCTTCAACGACATGAAGCAGGCCCGCCCCGATCGTCGCCCTGTTATCTTCCACCGCTGGGGCGGTCTGGGCAGCCACCGCTACCAGATTGGTTTCTCCGGCGATACCTTCATCAACTTCCCCACGCTCGCTTTCGAGCCCTATTTCACAGCCACAGCCTCTAACGTCGGTTATGCCTACTGGGGCCACGACCTCGGCGGACACATGATCGAAAACCTCGGCGGAGACCCCAACGATCCCGAGCTCCTAACCCGCTGGATGCAGTTCGGCGTTTTCACTCCCGTATTCCGCACCCATGCCACCAAAGACGCTGCCATCGAGCGCCGTATATGGACATACGACAACTTTGATGACCTCAATGCGACCGTCAAGCTGCGCTACGCCATATTCCCCTATCTCTACACCATGGCCCGCAAGACCTACGACACCGGCATAGGCATGGTGCGCCCTATGTACTATGAGTTCCCCGAAGCTGACGAGGCTTACGAACGCGAGGGCCAGTACTACTTTGGTGATGACATCATCGTGTCGCCGGTCGTAACCCCTGCCACAGACGGCATCAGCCGCCAGGAAGTATGGTTGCCCGACGGTGCATGGTGGTCGCCCGCACACGCCCGTCTGCTTACAGGCAATGCCGTGCACACTCTCGACTACACCCTCCAGCAGATACCCTATTTCCAGCGTCAGGGCTCTATCATAGCCAACAACCCTCCGGAAGTAAAGCACGTGACCGAGCGTTCGCCCCGACTGATTCTCAACGTAATCGGTGGCGCCGACGGCAAGGGTGAGCTTTATGAGGACGCCGGCGACAGCAGCGACTACGACACGGCGTATACCACTACGGCATATACTCAGACCGTAAAAGGCCGCAAGACTACCATCAGCATCGAGCCGCGCACCGGTTCATATCCCGGCATGCCGGCCGAACGCGGCTATGAACTTCGCTACTTTGGCGATAAAATTGCCAAAGCCAAGATAAATGGCAAGAAAGCGAATATTTCTTACGACCCCGCCACAGCCTGCTCCACTATCGAAATTCCCACTCTCCCCTGCTCTGCAAAAACAACTGTCGAGCTAAGCAAATAACAAAAACTCACCATTCGAATAGCCCGGATATGCATATTGCCATATCCGGGTTTTTGTCTATCTTTGCGTCCGCAATTATGACAAAGGAAATGACTACAGAAGATTACCGCAGGGTAATAGAACGTATATATAAAGAAGTACTCCCTTTTCAGGGCCGTGGAAAAGTCGCAGACTACATACCGGCGCTTGCCGAAGTAGACCCGAGACGCTTCGGCATCGCTGTCGAAACCCTCGAGGGCAACACAATAGCTCAGGGCGACGCCGAGATATGTTTCTCTATTCAAAGTATCTCGAAGGTATTCACTTTCGCCATGGTGCTCAGACATATGGGCGAGGATATTTTCAAATATGTCGGCCGCGAGCCATCGGGCAATCCCTTCAATTCGCTCGTTCAGCTCGAACATGAGAAGGGCATCCCGCGCAACCCTTTTATAAACGCCGGCGCACTTGTGGTGACCGACAGACTGATGGAACTCTATCCGCGACCCAAAGAAGCCATACTCGATTTTGTGCGCGAGGTATGCGGGAACGATGATATATACTACGACCGCCGTGTGGCTCAGTCGGAACTTATGCATGCCGACCGCAACCGTGCCCTCGCCTACTTCATGAAGAGCTTCGGCAATATCCGCAACGACGTCGAAGCACTCGTTGACGTCTATTGCCATCAGTGCTCCATTGCCATGAACTGCGTAGACCTGGCCCGTGCATTCCGCTTTCTTGCCAACAGAGGCACAAATCCCGACGACGGTGAGTGTCTGCTCACCGAAAGCCAGGCCAAGCGTCTGGGAGCTCTCATGGCGACATGCGGCTTCTACGACGAATCCGGCGATTTCGCCTTCCGTGTCGGTCTTCCCGGTAAAAGCGGCGTAGGTGGCGGTATAGTAGCCTATCTGCCCGGCAAACTCTCGATAGCCGTCTGGAGCCCCGAACTCGACCCTCACGGCAACTCACTGATGGGCATAGAAACACTCGAACGCTTCACCACCGACATCGCCAGCTCCATCTTCTGATGTACCGAATACAAAGGCTCCCCGGCTTGGACTTGATTCAAACCGGGGAGCCTGATATTTTATCAGTAAGGTATTATTTGTCGAGCTGGCGGAGAAGTTCGGAAACTGCGGCACGAATCTGGGCGTCGTCTCCCGATACTATCTCGGCGGGGGTATTGTAGACCTCAATGTCGGGCTGGAGCTGAGTGTTCTCGAGTATTTTGCCGTCGGCGCCGATTGATGTCACCTGCGGAATGCCGAAAACGATAGATGGGTCAACCTGAGTTTCCCACCATACAGCCGTCATAGTACCCGGCACGGGCGAACCTACGACTTTGCCTATGCCAAGGGTCTTGTAGACGTAGGGTGTGCCATGAGCATCGGAGTAGTTAGCCTGATTCACAAGCATTACCGACGGCTTTGTCCACTGCGAGAATGGGTCGGAACCGATATAGCGCCCACGGGGTGTATAGCGCACATATTCGCGACCGGATAGAAGCTGGGCAATGTCGTTGTGGAGCCAGCCGCCGCCGTTGAAACGGGTATCGACAATCACGGCCTCGCAGTTGCGGTATTTGCCAAGAATACGGTCGTAGGCCGTACGGAAGCTTTCGCTGTCCATGCCCTGAATATGGACGTAGCCAATGCGGCCGCCCGACAGACTGTCGACACGGGCCTCGTTGCTTTCAACCCACAACTGATATACAATGCCGCCTTCGGCACCTGCACTTATAGGCTTTACAACAACAGATTTTTCCGAGCCGTCAGCCTTAGTCACTCCGAGGCGCACTTTCTTACCGGCTTTGCCGTCGAGCAAGGGATAGAAATCGCTTCCGGCAGGTATCTTAACGCCGTCGATGGCTGTGATGATATCGCCGGACTCAATGCCTGCGCTCTTTGCCGAAAGAGGGCCGCGGGGGAGAACTTCGGCAATACGGATTCCATCGCCATCATATTCGAAATCGTAGTAGGCACCAAGCGAGGCAGTGCTCATAGGAGCTCCTCCGCCATAGTAGCGGGCGCCGGTGTGCGAGGCATTGAGCTCGCCGAGCAACTCGCTGAGCATGATGGCAAAATCAGTGTTATTATCTATGTAGGGCAGGAATTTGCGATAATTCTTGCCGTAACCCTCCCAGTCGATACCATGTATATTGGCATCATAGAACTTATCTTTTACCTGCTGCCATGCATGGGTGTATATATAATCGCGTTCGAGAGAAGGATGACGGTCGTAGGGAGCTTCGAATTCGATGCTTTCTGAGGTTCCGGAAGCAAGATTAACCTTGCTCATGCCTCTACCGCTTATAACGAAGATGTTTTCGCCCTTCTTATCGGGAACAATGCCTCCGCTCTTGCCCGAGGCAAGCACTTTTGTATCGCCTTCGCGAATGTCGCGGCAATAGAGATTGTAATCACCTTCGGTTGAACGGGCCATATAGTAGAGCTTGTCGCCTTTAGGCGAAAGGAAGTAGTCGCCCAGACGCGAGGAACCGCCCGTGAGGCGCTGCACGCGGTAGCGACGGTTTTCGGTGTCAAATTTCAGGGTCTCAGTATCATCGGCCTTGACATCTTTTTTCTTGTCCTTTTTGCCTTTCTTATCCTTTTTGTCCTTGTCGGCATCGGATTCGGCTTCTTCTTTGGCTTTTTCGGCAATTGCAGCCTCTTCTTCTGTCATTCGGAAGTTATCCCATGCCTCGGGGTCGAGAACCATAAGCACGACGTCGCCCTCATTGCCCCAGCTGCCGTGACTCTTGTAGCCGTAACGACCTGTTGAATAGGTAAGAGCTTTGCCACCGAGGGCCCATTTGGCATTTCCGTCGGAATAACCGCTTTCGGTGAGGTCTACTACGGTGGCACCGTCTTCGCTCACGAGAGCTATATCGGTATTGTTCCAACCGCCTTCTCCAATATAATCAATGAGGAACCAGCGGCTGTCGGGGCTCCATTCGAAAGTTATGTCACCGTCGGTATAGGAATAGTTGTATTTGCCGTCGAGCGCAGTATGCACTTTCTTGGTACCGAGGTCGATGACTTTCAGCTCTGTGCGGTCTTCAAGGAACGCCACTTTTTTGCCATCGGGGCTGAATGCAGGCTGCTGGGCGGTCTTGTCGCTGCGGTAGAGAGGCTCTTCGACTATATCGGTCGCATAAGCGAAAGATTTCTCTTTGTCGTCTTTAATTTTTGCAGTAAACAGTTGCCAGATTCCATCGCGTTCGGAATCATATACAAGTGTGCGGCCATCGGGCGAGAAGTCGACAACACGCTCCTGCGAAGGTGTATCGGTGATACGTTTGGTGGTCTTGTATTTGACCGAAGTCACATATATATCGCCACGGGCTACGAAAGCCACTTCCTCGCCCGTAGGCGAAACGGCCATATTGTCGGCGCCTCCGCTGATGAATCGGCGCACATGGTCGGAATCGTATTTATCGGCTGTGATTTCGACATTGACTTTGGCCGGTTTTCCACCCGGTGTAAGTGTATATATCTCGCCATCCCAGCTGAATGCAAGAACTTTGCCGTCGGCACTCGCTGTAAGGTGACGCACAGGATTGGTTTTGAAGCCGGTGAGCTGGCGCACACCCTTGCCATCGGTCTCGGCCTCATACACATTAAGAGTACCGTCCTGCTCGCTGAGATATGCGAATCGATTGGCAGAAAGCCACACGGGATTGCGGTCGCTGCCGTTGAACGAGGCAACTTTGCTGAACTTGCCGTCGGCATAAAGATAAATATCAGGAGTGCCGGCAGAGGTTTCGTGTTTACGCCATTGGTTTTCATAGCTGCTCGCCTCCTCGAAAAGGATTTTGCCGTCGCGCACAGAGGCAGTCCTCATTGATAGCGGCAGAAAAAGCTTCGGACGTATACCGGGTTTTGCCGTCACAGAATAGACCTGAGTGAAGAATGCGTCGTTGAGAGCATGGTGCGAGGGGTGCAGGGCGGCAGAAAATAGAATCGTAGAGTCGTTGAGCCATGCGAGAGGTGTCTCATTGCCGCTGTGGGTGGTGATACGCTGTGGAGTTCCTCCTGTTGCGGGTGCCACATAAATGTCGGCAGACCCTTCTCGGGCGCTTGAAAAAGCTATGCGACTGCCATCGGGGCTCCATAGCGGAGTTGTATCGTATGCCTTGTCAGAAGTAATCTGTCGGGCTGCGCCTCCTGTCACCGGCACAGTAAATATATCGCCGCGGTAAGTGAATGCAATTGTCTTGCCATCCGGGGATATAGACGTATTGCGGAGCCATAAAGGCGATTCGGCCGCATAAGAGCATAGACCCGTCACCGCGAGTGCAAGAAATGCGATGGTCTTTTTCATTATATGATTATTTAAGTTCTTGTAGACGTTTCTTTGCATATTCGTTGCCGTTGTCGGCAGCTTTCTCATACCATTCAATAGCCTGTCCGATATCGCGCCGTACCCCAATGCCGTTCTCATAGCACCGTCCGAGGCAGCTCTGCGCATAGGGATAGTTTCTTTCGGCAGCCATACGGTATAACTTCAGCGCCTGCTCGACATCGCAGGGCACACCTTCGCCTTTTTCATAAAGTTCGCCGAGGTAAGCCTGAGCACGAGGCCATTCCTGGTCGGCGCTTTTGCGATACCACTCGGCAGCCTCACTCATGTCTTTGTCGACACCTTTGCCGATTTCGTAGCAATATCCGAGATTACATTGGGCTATACGATTGCCTTGCTCGGCGGCTGCACGATAAAGCGCGACAGATCTGGCAACATCCTGTATCACGCCGTTGCCGAACTCGTATGCCACACCGAGATTAAGTTGGGCTCGAGCCCAGCCTTTGTCGGCGCTTTTGCGATACCAATGAGCTGCCTGAGCCATATCTATCTCGACTCCGAGACCTTTTTCATAGCACCACCCGAGGTTGCACTGGGCAATTCGATGCCCCTGCTCGGCTGCCGCGCGATATAGCTCGACCGCTTTTTCGAGGTCTATCGAGAGGCCGCCTTCGCCGTTTTCATAAGCAACCCCAAGGTTGAGCTGAGAGGCAGACAGACCGGCCGCCGCAGAGATTTTATAGAAGCGCACAGCCTGAGCCATATCGGGTTCTGTTCCATTTCCGAAATCATAGCACAGAGCAAGCACCTCGCAGCCTCTTGGCTCGCCGGCTTCAGCCGGTATGCGGGCAAGACGGAAAGCCTCGTCATAGCGCCCTGCTCCGTAAGCCTCGTCGGCCTTACGGCCTTGCTCTATTATCTCTGCCGGAAATTCGGACGACAAATCGGCCTTGACTTCAGCAAGACGGGTCCTGGCAAATTCATTACCACCGTCAGCTGCTTTGGTGTACCACCGAAGAGCTTCTTCGGCATTCTTTGCGATACCGATGCCGAAATCATAGCACCGGGCCAGACGCATCTGACCGTAAGAATGGCCGTTTGCAGCTGACTTGAAATAAAGGTCGAGAGCTGTCTTATGGTTTTCTGTCACACCCCATCCTTTTTCGTAACATTCGCCAAGATAGGCCTGGGCTCGAGCCCAGTTCTGGTCGGCACTCTTGCGATACCAGTAGGCAGCCTGTGTAAGATCTTTTGCCACTCCGTCGCCCTGCTCGTAGCAATACCCGAGATTGCACTGGGCTATACGGTCGCCTTTCTCGGCAGCCTTGCGATATAGGTCGACTGCTTTTTTGAGATCTATCGGGAGTCCGCCTTCTCCATACTGATAAGCCACACCGAGATTCAGCAACGATGTCGTAAATCCGGCTTCAGCCGCTATGCTGTAATATTTCACAGCCTGAGTCATGTCTTTAGCCGTGCCTCGACCGAATTCATAGCAAAGCCCCAGGACCTGGGCGGCCATAGGATTGCCATTGTCCGCCGGCCGACGTGCCTTTGCAAAGGCCTCGTCATAGTGTCCTTCGTCGTAGAGACTATCGGCTGCATGAGCAAGAGCCTCGTCTGAGCCATCAACCGGGGTAACCTTTCCTTCAATATTCTTAATGGCCTGTTCGGCTCCATCATAATTCATATCGGCAGCCTTACGGTAGAGGCGGCGTGCTTCATCGTAGTCTATAGGGGCTCCCTGGCCTCGTTCGTACATAACACCAAGGTTATAAAAAGCACGAGGGTCGCCTTTTTCAGCGGCACGGCGGTACCAGTCCATAGCTTCGACAAAGTTGATGTCGCAGCCAAAGCCGTTGGAGAGACACCATGCATAGCAAGACATAGCATGCACACTGCCGTTTTCGGCTCCTTTACGATACCAATACACCGACTCAATATGGTCAATATCAACGCCGAGACCTTTTTCATAGCACCACCCGAGATTATCCTGGCTAGCGCTCAGACCGGCTTTGGCAGCGATTTTAAACATCCTGGCGGCATAGCGTTCGTCTTTGAACGAACCGAAAGTGAGACACAGCGCCACTATTTCGGCAGCCCAGGGGTCGTTCATAGCGGCCGGCAAAATGGCATGTTCAAGTGCAAGGTCGCGGTCTGTATCGTATATATCTTTGCACAACGATGTGGCAGCCTCACGCTCCTCATCGGTAAGACGCACATAAACATCAAGACGGCCAAGGGCTTCTCGGGCGTCTTCGATACCCCCCAGCACTGCGAGGCGATAGAAGTAGATAGCTCTTTCGCGGTCGGCATCGCACCCCTTGCCGTCTTCAAGTAAGACTCCAAGATTATAAGCTGAAATTCCAGAACCAAGCAAAGCTCCTTTCCGGTAATATTCAAATGCTTTCACATAGTCGTTCAGATCATTTTCATAAGCATAGCCGAGGCATGCATATGCCGCTGCAGAGCCGTGTTCAGCTGCTATTTTCCAGTATCCGATAGCCTCAGACTGATTGGCCTCCACACCCAGCCCGCGGCTGTATAATACACCTAGATTGAAATATCCGTTGTACCAGCCGGCATCAGCTGCCCGACGGAACCAGCGGAGCGCCTCCGCATAGTCCTGTACTACTCCTGTGCCATCCTGATAACAGCACCCGAGATTGACCATAGCCCTCGGCTCGCCGGCCTCTGCGGCACGAAGGAACAAATCGAAAGCCTGCGCATAATCGCGAGGCACGCCGTGGCCTTCATAATAATCCCATCCGAGCGAATTGATGCCACGGAAGTTTCCGGCTTCTGCAAGGCGGCGGTCGATGGCAGCAGCCTCGTCGTAATTCCCCTCGTCGTAATAATTATTGGAGAGAGTCACCAGATGTATTGCCTGCTCTGGCGTGATATTTTCCGGCTCAGTCTCATGGCTCTCTATCTGAGATGCAGAGATACCGTCAGAGGGCGCTTTAAGACGCTCGACAGCTTTACGGGCCGCAAGGTCGCCGCCCCTCGAAGCTTTTTCATACCATTCAAGAGCTTGTGCGAGGTCTTCTGCGGTACCTCGCCCGGTCTCAAACATAGAAGCAACAATTCTTTGCGAGAGGACATCGCCACCCTCTGCCGCGACCATATACCAGGTAAAAGCACGGCGTTCATCTTTGCCCACTCCTTTACCGTTTTCATATACACGGCCAAGGCGATAGGCGGCTTCTTTATTTCCGGCCGCAGCTGCATGCTCGTAGTAACGGGCTGCTTCAACTATGTCGGCCTCTTTGCCGTCGGTCTCAAGTATGGCAGCAGCGCCGAACATAGCCTCGACATCACCGCCATCGGCACCGCGGCGGTACCATTTCAGCGCTTTTGCCGAATTTCGTGGATATCCGGCAAGTGCTTTGCAGTAGAAATGCCCCATGATGGTCTGGGCTCGAGGCATGCCTACCTCTGCACACTCCTCAATGAGAGGGCGGGCTGCATCGTAGTTTCTGTCGGCCATGAACTGTTCGGCATCTGCAAGCTTGCCTTCCATAAGCTCTTCTGCACTTAGCTCGGGTGTCTGAAGCGGCTCGAGCATCGCAAGGCTTTCCTGTGCACCTTCGCAGCCCTGCTCAGCCGCAGCCTTGAATAGTCTGGCAGCCTCCTCATAATCTTCTTCGACGCCGGTGCCGGTCATATAGCACTGTCCGAGGGAGAACTGCGCCAACGGGTCGCCGCCATCGGCTCCCTTGCGGTATAGTTCGACTGCACGGCTTATATTTCTGCCGACACCTTCGCCAAATTCATAGCAGCAGCCAAGATGATAGTATGCATGACTGTTTTCTGCATTGGCAGCAGCCTCGAAAAACTCTGCCGCCGCCTCTAAATTCTTATGAACGCCTTTGCCCTGTGAGTAGGCAATGCCGAGGCAGAGCATTGCCTGAGCAAAACCGGCATCGGCACTCGCACGCAGCCATTTTTCTGCCTCTGCGCCAAGCGAACCATCGGAAACCTCACGCAGCAGGCAGGAACCGAGCACATACATGGCTGTAGGGTTGCCGTATTCAGCTGCGCCCTTGGCTTTTTCCTTGGCCGCATCAAACTGCTCCCGCTCGAGCAGGGCAAGTGCTTCATCGGCGGCATATTGTATCTCGGCGTCGCTCAGACGTGGAGTTTCAGTCTTATTATCTTCAGAATCGGTCAACCGGGCCAAGGCTTCCTTTGCCTCTTCCATACCCTGGGCGGCAGCAAGGGCATAATACCGGCGAGCTTCAGCAGGATTTGCCGCTGTTCCGACAGCCTCTTCATAGCACATGCCAAGACAGTACTGTGCAGGCGCAAAATTCTGCTCCGCAGCACGAGAATACCACTCGAAAGCCTTGTCAAAATCCTGTGGAACTCCATAGCCATTTTCATAGTACCAGCCCATATGCGTCTGCGCACGGGCGTCTCCGGCCTCTGCCGCCCGACAGTCGAGAGCGAAGGCCTTATCGTATTCTTCGTTTTCGCAGAGGCGGTCGGCCTCTTCCAAAAGTTGCTTTATTTCTTCCGCTGAAAGAACTTTTCCTGACTTCTTTTTACCTCCGAAGCGATCTAAAAATGCCATAATGAAAGAGTACAATTTGAAGATACAAAAATACGAAAAATATTACGACGATGTTCTTCATTATTATAGTTTTTAGTTTTTTTGACTGCGGCTTAATTCGTATTTTTGCAGTTTGATGCATGCTAATATAACTATGGATGTATACGTATATATACCAGAGAGAGATTTTTTGATGCCTTACCTGCAGAGGGCTATGGGGAGCGCTGTTTTCACCGGCAGCCCTGATGGGGCGGAGCGTTGCCTTATGATTTCATCTGTCGACATCTATAAGCAGCCTGAGGGAAACCTCATAAGTGAAGATGCGGCAATAGACTCCGGCTCGCCATGGGCCGATTATGAAAACCGATTCGCAGAAATGTGCAAATCTGCCGGAAAGTCGTGCATAATATTGAGAAGCGCCGATATCATAGGCACCGGAATGTCGGGGTGGCCCCGCGAACTTGCCGAACGAATCTGGAAAGGGTCGCTCATGCACTTCGCCGGCAATGAGGCCCGGGTGAGTGTGGTTCACGCTACTGATGTGGCGAAGGCTGTTGCGGCTCTCTGCAGTTCCGATACTACAGAAGGGATTTTTAATATCACGGATGGTGACAACCCTACTTTCCGCGATTTTGTAGACAGTCTTGCGTTCCGAATGAAAGACAAACATGTGTCTACACTCAGCACCAAAGGGCAACTGCTGTTCGGACGATTTTTCTATGGGAAGCGCCTTTATCGCAAATTCACCACAGAACGGACATTCGACTGCTCGGCCCTCTGCCGGGCGATAGATTACAAGCCTAATGCGGTCACACATTATCTTCGCAATCATGTCTACGACGAATCAAGCCTATGAATTTCGCAGATAGATTCTTCAATTCCTTAAAGAGCATCGCCAAAGTAGCGGCTCAGTCGCGGAAATGCTCCGTGCGACAGATAAGCGATGCACATCGGATTATCATAATGGGCAACGGGCCTTCGCTCAACGAAACAATAGAGGCTCATGCCGATATTCTGCAAAGCATGCCGACTATGGCTGTGAACTTTGCAGCAAACGCCCCCGTATTCAGAGAGATCAGACCTCGGTTCTATGTTCTCGCCGACCCATATTTTTTCAGTGGCGCCGACGACTCCAACCTGAAACGGCTATGGAAGGAAATCGAGTCTATAGATTGGCCCTGTACGCTCTACGTTCCGGCCACGATGTGCAAAAAGGCAAACGCAGCTATAAACTCACATTATGTATCTGTAGAAGGATTCAACGCCGTCGGAGCCGAGGGTTTTGAAAGCCTTAGCCATTTCTTTTTCAGACATGGTCTGGCTATGCCAAGGCCCCGCAATGTTCTTATACCGGCCATCATGCTTGCGATACACGCCGGATTCAAGATTATAGACATAGTCGGCGCGGACCATTCGTGGATGAAAACGCTGTCTGTAACAGACGACAACGAAGTCGTATCAATTCAGGAGCACTTTTATTCTGACAATGCTGAAGAGAAAGCCCGCGTCCGGCATGAATACCGAGGCTATAATCTATACCAGATTGTAGAGAGTTTCGGTGTTGCTTTCAAAAGCTATATCGATATAAAAGCTTTTGCCGATAAAAAGGGGGTGAAAATATTTAATTGCACTCCGGGAAGTTTCATAGACGCCTTCCCGCGACGGAAGCTTGAATGAACTGAAAAGGCGGCCCTCTCGGGTCGCCTTTTTCAGTAGTGATTCTAACACTAAATACCTAAAACCATTTTTCTTATCCTATAAAAATCTTTTTCCCTAAGTTCTTAATTCAACCTTTGAATCTTAGACCAAATTTATTTACAATGCAAAGTTATGACGAAAGCAATCTCTTTTCGAATTATTATGAATGCAATATAAATAAATATAAGGAACTTTAAAGACTATCATTTTGTGACATAGCAAATTACAAAATCGCTATAATTTGCAAATATAAATATGTTTCTAAGTGTTATCTGAGATTTTCATGAGTCTATTTTCAAATTTCGCACGATCTGAAGCCCGTCCTTTCAACCTATTCCGATAGGTGTAAACTGTGTTCAGCGAAAGACCGAGAACCGCTGCTATCCGCGAACTGTCGCTTATGCCAAGGCTCATCAGAGCCGCAATCCTAATCTCCGGCGACAATCTGTTTCCAGGCATCAGCTCAAGTTTCTGGTCCGGGCGCAGCAACTCATTCAGGCTATCGAGAAAGTGTGGTTCTGATTTAAGGAACATTGCGTCGAAATCTTCAAAAAATCTATCGGCCTGGGTCTGTACAAAACTTCCCGATTCAAGATCTTTAAACAAATCTTTCGCCTGGCCCGCAGTCAACTTACGATGAGCATACCGGTTGAACTCCTTCAATCCTTCCAATGTAGAAAAGGCGAGAGAAAGATAGGTACGACGGTCCGACTGGAGTTGCCTCAGGCGCTCGTCGGCTTCGTTTATACGGTTCATCAGCAAGCCTTCTTGTCTTTTAGCATTGCGCATGCTTACAATCAGCAATATCGCAAGTGTCGCAATAACCAGAAAGGCCGCGGCAGAAACGATGTTGCGCACAATCAAAGAGTCGTTATTGCTTCCTGCAAGCAGAGACGCATACTCGCTCATATTATTGAGTTGATACAAGCCTCGCTCTGCATCGTTTGCGCTGAATGCGAGATAAATACACCGAGCGCCTCGCTTGCGGTCGCCATCAAGATAGAGTTCTCGCCCGAGTTGCGCCATGAGCTTGGGGCGAACCACCCCATGACGCAGACTCGCCACAGTGGCATCTATCAGATAGTTCATATAATCGTCGCGCCGGTTGGGATTACTCTGATAAAATTCGGCAAGTATCTGAGCTGCATAGGTATAAAGAACAGGGCGATTTCTCAGTTCAGGCAATAATTCGGCCAATGTCGCTGCGGCAATCGACTTATTGCCGGTCAGAAGATTCCTGAAAGCATACAAGTAGCGATATACAGGATTATCGGGCGCATAATATGGCATAAGAGAATCGATAGCCTCTACTGTCTTGTTTATATTGCGATTTTTCTGATGTGAATCAGGATATTTCATAGCAAGATTGTAGTACAACTCGCTTGAGGCCAAAAAATAAGCCCGCTTTAGTTCTTTATCAAAACCGGTATTGTCTATTTTCTTGAAATCGGTATACCCCTCAGCACCCATACCTATAAAAGGCATGTAACCGTCTATTTTCATGCGCAGTAACATTGCCTCACGGTCGAGACCGAGTGCAGAGGCCTCGTCTCTTGCCATATTCCAATATATAAAAGCGGAATCTGTATAATGAACAAGGAAATAATCGCCCAGTTTCTGAGCGGCCAGAACACTCCCGACCGAGGGAACAGTTTTATTTCTGATTTCTTTCAGGCTATCGACAAGACGGACGTCTCTTGACAGCAAAAGCGAGTCGCCGAAGATATATGGATCGAGGTCTACAATAGTACTGCGGGCACTCAGCGAAAGCGCAGAGACCACAATCAGAAGGAATGTAAGCAACCGAATCAAAGCAATGGCGTTTTTTTGTGTTTTATCACCGACAAAGGTAGATACAATCGCTGATATAAACAAAATTATTTTTATATTTATCACTATATTTAATAAGGATTAAATATCGCTATTACAGATATATAGTTGCTAAAAATACTTATATTCCAATCAAAAAAATCTTTTCGCTCTATCTATGGCGCGGAGGTCTGTGTAAATTTGCAATGCAAAGATTATAATGGTTCGATAATTTGGACAGCGATTTCCAATGGTCCGCGGCGCAAGAGCGTATGAACAGGAATAAATCTTACGACACTCAGCGCTTCTGGCAGCTGCGGTAAAATCAAATTCCAAGGTTTGTTTTAGGACCGCCCGATTACAAAAACATCGGACGGCCAACAACAAAAGACGTCATCGTGAGATGGCGTCTTTTGTTGTCGACCGAAAGGTCAATCACCGCAATCGGTAGAGCCCTGCAGCTCGTCTTGATCTTCATGACTCGTCTCAAGCAAATCGAGAAGCTTGCCGCGGTCAAGTATGTGCAATTCCTTAGGATTGTATTCAAGAATGCCTTTTTCAGCCATTGAAGCAAGAGCGGCATCAAAAGTATTGCGCTGGACACTGAAAAGAGAGCATAAATCGCGGCGCCGGCACGTAAGCCGTATATCCGTTCCTCCGGCCTGGGTAAGCGCCGAAATCCAATATGCAATACGTTGGTCGACCTCAGCAGTGGTAAGCGACAATATGCCGCAGATGCCCTTCTGGGCGTCGACAGAGAGCATATTCAGAAAATTGAAAAGGAAGACATGGTCGGAATCCAGAATCCGAATGAAATCACTCTTGGAAATCTGGAGTATACTCACACTGTCTATGGCTCTGGCTGAAAACGGATATGAGGTCGTTTTGCCGAACAGAAAATCAGGTCTGACAATAGTAGGTGCGGCCAAGGTCTGGCTTACCGCAAAACGACCGTTATTGTTCTCTATAGTAGTGCGTATTCGTCCATTGAGGACGAATGTGACATGTGCACATTTATCACCGACAGAAAACACAGTCTCTCCTGCCGGGTATTTTAGAAAATGGAACTTCGACTCGCCGACTATTTTGGACATGCGCGAGATACTGGCCCCTTTGAAAAGTGGCAGCTCCATAAGTTGCTCTAACATGCTTGCCATAGTGTTCTTCTTTTATGTTTTAACACGCCTCATCACCGAATGTTCACTACGACTTCAGTTCCCGTTTGGTCTTGAAGTATAGCTGGAGGGAATTGACCGTATTCTGCCACGCAATATAGGCCGCTGGCCCTACCGACGATATCGGATTGAGGTATGACAGCGACATCCATATAGCCAGAATGGTATTTTTCTGGCCGAGGCCCTGCGCTCCTGACACAGGGTCGCCGTAGCGACGCCCTATCTTACGACCAACCACAAACTGCCCCCCGCACAATAGACCGGCAATCAAAGCCATGACTATCATTTCGGGTATTGCAGCCGCCGGCTCTGTCATAACAAACGAAACGGCTCGCCCGACCACAACAATAAGCGACAAAGACCACAGATAAAACGACACGCCCTGCAAACGGGCGATGCCTCCATGAATTTTCGGGGCACAAAAATAGAGAATAAAGGCCAGAAGCATCGGGAACACAATCATCGGCGCCACTTTCATGGAAATCGAAATAAATTCTTCCGTAAAAGACAGCTCGGCACCGCTGTCTCCAACCCACGTAAAAAGAACAGGGGCCAATAGAGCCACAGACAGATTGCTCAGCACCGAAAAGGCTGCCACGCGCGGTATGCTGCCGCCAAGCATGCCGGTAACGACAGGTGCGGCCGTCGCCGTAGGGCACAAAACGCATATAAATGCAGCCTGGGCAAGGTCTATTCCTAACGGTCGGACAGCCAGAAAAACAGCAACCG
Source organism: uncultured Muribaculaceae bacterium (assembly GCA_910578035.1). Lineage (GTDB taxonomy): Bacteria > Bacteroidota > Bacteroidia > Bacteroidales > Muribaculaceae > CAG-873. Next base: position 14,862 of record CAJTOB010000025.1, on the reverse strand, counting down.
AACCTATAATCTGCACGGCAAGCATAATCCAAAGCATAGGACTTAAGTCAAACTCCCTTGGCCGCACACGGCAGAATGTGATGGCAAGCATAGTAAAAATAAGATATGGCACCACCCATTCAACTACACTTATATAGCTATGAAACAGCACTCCAAGCACCATGGCAATCGGAAACATCCACGGTTTCAGACGCCGCTGCAAATCACTTATCGACAGTCTCTTTTTCATTTCGGCTGCAAAGGTACGAAGTATGTGTGGAAAAACAAACAAGGCGACTTCTCACGAAGGCGCCTTGTCGCGTTTTAATTTGCTTAAAACAATTACATAACTAACATAAAACACATTTTTTCCATTCAATCATCAGATGTGTATATCACAAGAGGGCAACACGAACGAGTCGGGATGCTCTTGCAGTACCTTGACAACTGAAAAAAGTCGATGAGATACATTAAGTACTAACAATCTATACTAACCCTAAAACTAAAATAATCGTATATTTTTCGTATTACAAAATTAGTATGAGAAACGGCCAAATGTCAAGCCCATATAAAATAAAATCCGCAAAATATAAATCAATACAATAGCAAACATTCTGATTTTAAATATCTTGAATCATAATCTCGCGGTCTGAAATATAAAAGCTCGATTAAGCGTTCGAATCTATCCTCATGATATCTGCCTCGAATGTGTCGCGGTTTATAGCCCGCGCTTTAAGACGATTCCTGTAAGCGTATATGGTATTTAACGAATAATTAAGGACTTGTGCAATTTTTGCGCTCTCGTCGATACCAAGTCTCATAAAGGCGAGAATACGCAAGTCGGTGTTCATTCGCTCACCTTCTCTCAGCTCTATTTTACCCTCAGGCTGCAAAAGGGCATTTACTTCGTCTACGAAACCGGGATACAGATGCAGAAACGCATTGTCAAAGACATCATAGAACTCCTTGCTCTGCTCTTCTACAAACTTGCCCGATTTAACCATTCTGAAAAGCTCATCGGTCTGGCCGGCTGCTATCTTGCGTGTACTTATCTTGCAGAACTGATTGAGTTTATCCATATAGATGGAACACAACTCGAGAAAACGGCTTATATAAATTTCTTTAGCGTAATTAGCCGCCTTTAGCTTGCTCTGCAAAGCCGACATACGCTTCATTTCACGATGTAAGAGGAAAAGAGTGGCTCCAAGCCCAATCAAAAGGACAGCCATGCATGCCATAATCCAGTATGTATTTCGGCGCCAGCTTTTTATATGGGCATTATGAGCCCGCTCTATGATGGGGAGCGACTTCGAACTCTCAATCATTCGCAAGGGAGCTCCGCATTCAACGGCATTCTCAACAGCAACCGCCAGATAGCGATGCGCCCTGCTGATATCGCCCCAAGAATGAACCTCGGCTCCAAGTTCCTGCAACGAGGCAACTTCGCGAGTGGCCGACTTAAGGTCGGCAATAGCAGATCGTGCGAGATAATAAGCATAGGAATCGTTATCACCGGAATTGCGGGCTATAATGGCAAGATGATGAGCCGCACGCGCCGAGAACTTCTCGCCGGCCGGTGTGTCGAGAATTTCCTGCAAGAGGACTTTGGCTCTAACATCGCTTCCTGTAAGCAGATAATACTCACCAAGATTGTATTTATATTCGGCGCTGTGATGAGGCAAAACATCAAGGAGCTTTTGCTGATACTCAAGAGCTTTAGACGCATACAAGGCTTTATGACCCGGATATGACTCAAAAAAAGCCGACAGATAACTGTAGAGTTGCCGCCCTGAATCATAATAAGACGGCAAAAGATGCAGCGGCACACTATCTGGCTCTATAGACAGGAAATCGTCCTCTGCCTTCTGGAAGAATCCCGCCAGCGGCAAAAGCGAGCTGCGAATCCATTTAAACCTCATTTGCTCAGCGCTGTCTGTCATTTCGACACCACGAGTCAGATATACCAGAGCGGAGTCATTGTCAAAACCGATAAAGGCCTCCGACAGTTCAAGAAGCAGGGCCGGACTTTCGGAAAATTCGCGATGTTTCAACGCGAGACTATCGATGCGCTTCTGACGTCGGTCAAGGTAGTCGGTGCGCAAATCGAGTTGCCGGTCAAGCTCCTTAAAAGCCTCGGGAGCACGTCGGCCGAAGGCTGCGGCCGCAACTCCGGCTATAAGAATCCATGTCAGAATCAAGCGGCTCATTGCAGTCGTGCCGAGATTTCCCCACTGTCTATCAATGTCATCACAACAAGACCGTCGGGTGTAAACGAAGACTCCGTGCAGCGGAATAAGTCGGCTATAATGCTTTCCATTTCTGCCGGAGTAAGGGTCTGAGAGCTCGAAATAGCCGCACTACGGGCCATTGCCAAAGCGACCGGGCTCCTGAATGCCACAGAATCTATAAGAATGTCGGCCGAAACGTCTTCAAGAATTCCCAAAAGGGCCTCTACGGCCTTTCCTCCGCTGAGTGATGCCGGAACCGAAGTAAGACTCCAGCGGTTTCCGCCACTGTGAACGACAGTAAACCCGACCGACTCAAGAGTCTCAGCCGCCTGCTCAAGCAAAGCCGAAGCAGACGGAGACAATTCGAAATCTTCGCCGAATATAAGTTGCTGAGACGGCACCGGGCCACCCTCCATCTGACGCATAAAATTATCGTAAAGGATTCGCACATGAGCCCGATGCTGCGATATCACCATTATCCCCGAACGTGAAGGCGTGACAATATACCCGTCGTGCAACTGAAAACAGGCCGTCGGCTTTTCTACCGTCTGGACAATACCCTCTTCTTTGAACAGAGAACTCTCCGACGAAACCAAATCTGCTTGAATAGCCTCCTCGTCGGGCAATACATCGGCAGGAGACGAGGCAAAAGCATCGTCTCTTTTTCTGGTAAAATTATCGTATAAAGCCTCCCAGTCGGTTGCAGGCGCTGGGCCGGGCTGCCACTGGCGCGCATGCGCGGACGGTGTCGGATTGTCTGTCGCCGCCCTGAAAGGGTTAAAAGTGTCATCTGCCGAATCGTCCGGCATAGGTGCATCAGCCGCCGGGTCGAATATCGGTATATCCGGCGCTATATCTGCCTCAAAGTCGAGCGCTCCGGCGGCCTGGGTCTTGCCGAGTGTCTCCCGGACGGCAGCTAATAGTATCTGCATTATCGCCTGCTCGTGCTCGAATTTTATCTCATGTTTCTGCGGATGAATATTCACATCGATAGTAGACGGATCTACTTCGAAATTGATGAAATACGAAGGCTGAGCCTGCGGAAGTACCAGCGGCTCGTAGCAACTCATAAGAGCCCTGTGGAAGGCAGGGTGCCGCATATTACGCCCGTTAACGAAAAAGAACTGGTTGAAACAGCGCTTTTTGGCAAAGCGGGGCATGCCGATAAAACCGGAAATCTTCACAAGCGACGTTTCCGTGCCTATTTCGGCTATCTGGCCTTCGGTATTCTTCCCGAAGAGAGCGCCGATTCGCTGTTTGAATGTTCCGTGCGAGAACTGATGCAGCGTCACATCGTTATGTATCAGAGTAAAGTCTATGCCGGTATTGACAAGTGCGAGCCGTTCGAACTCACGCATGATATGGCCGAGTTCCACGCTGTCTTTCTTTAAGAACTTGCGACGGGCCGGCATATGAAAAAATATGTTCTTGACACTGATATTTGTGCCCGGCACACACGACACCGGCTCCTGCCCTTCGAAGCGAGATTCGGAAATGAGAAGACGGACACCGACAGCATCACCCTCGCGCATAGTACGCAAGTCTATCTGCGATACAGCTGCGATAGACGGCAATGCCTCCCCACGGAATCCCATAGTATGGAGGCTATAGAGATCATCGGCTGAAGAAATCTTGCTCGTGGCATGACGTTCGAAAGCCATACGGGCATCTGTCGGAGACATGCCCGAACCATTATCAATAACCTGTATGAGAGTACGGCCCGCGTCCTTGATTACTATGGTGATCGCAGTGGCACCCGCATCAACGGCATTTTCGACGAGTTCCTTGATAACCGATGCCGGACGCTGTATAACCTCTCCGGCAGCTATCTGATTAGCTACCGAGTCGGGAAGCAAACGTATTATATCACTGTTCATAGAATGCAAAAATACACCTAAAATCGCGAACTCAGACCTTCAACCTCAAAAAAAATCTTCCTTTGTTGAAAACTTTCAATAACTTACCGATTTACCCTACAGAAAAATTTATGTAAGGGCAACGATTTTTAAAGGCAAGTTTTTGGCGTGAACATTTTTTTTCGTATGTTTGCAAAACTTTATACTTTTCAAGGCCTCTTTCGTGCCGACGCAAACAAACAACATATATTCGTATCACCCGGAATATGCCAAGAACTGAAAAAGAAATAGAACACTGCACCCTGCTCGGCTCTGCCGGGGTTAAATATCCAACAGACTACGCGCCTGAGATGCTTGAGACTTTCCCAAACAAGCACCCTGACAACGAGTATCTGGTCACATTCACCTGTCCTGAGTTCACCTCCCTGTGCCCCAAGACAGGGCAACCCGATTTCGGACGCGTCATCATCAATTACATTCCCGGAGCCGAAATGGTAGAGAGTAAGAGTCTGAAACTCTATCTGTTCAGCTTCCGAAATCATGGAGATTTCCACGAGGACTGCATCAATATCATAATGAAAGACCTCGTAAAGCTCATGAAACCAAAATATATAGAAGTGCGAGGCATCTTCATGCCCCGCGGCGGCATTTCCATCATTCCGTTCGCCAACTGGGGCGACGAATCGCATCAGGATCTCGTCAAAGCCCGTCTGGCAGCTTCTTTCCCATCAGACTTCTAAGAATAATTCTGTAGATGAAACCAAAAAAACATATTTTGATGGTGCTCTCGGGCGGTATGGACTCCGTAACCATGCTCCACGAGTATGCCGATGAAATCGAAATGGCAGTCAATTTCTCGTATGGCTCAAACCACAACATGCGCGAACTCGAATGCGCACGCCTGCACTGCAAGCAGTTAGGCATAGAGCTTATCGAAATAGATCTGTCGTTTATCGGAAAATACTTCCACAGCTCACTGCTCGAAGGCGCTGAGGCTGTGCCGGAAGGCGACTACGACTTCGACAACATGAAATCTACCGTCGTGCCTTTCCGCAACGGCATAATGCTTGCGGCCGCCGCCGGACTCGCTGAAAGCCACGGCCTGGACTGCGTCATGATTGCCAACCATGCCGGAGACCATGCAATCTACCCCGATTGCCGCGGTAGCTTTATCGATGCCATGGCCCGCACCATTGCCGAAGGCACCTACGAAGGCATATCTCTGAAAGCCCCATACACATATCTGAATAAGACCGACATAGCGTTGCGCGGAAAGCGTCTGGGCATAGACTTCACAACAACATATTCGTGCTACAAAGGCCTGGAGCACCACTGCGGCCGATGCGGCACATGCCTGGAACGTCGAAAGGCTCTTGCCGACGCCGGTATTGAAGACACGACTATTTATATAGATTAATTCACATATTTTACTCACTCTCAAAAAAATCAGTCCATGGAATCGTTAGTACAGCAAATCCAGGCAGCTTATGAGGCATTCAAGGCCGATGCTGCTCTTCAGGTAGAAAAAGGAAACAAAGCAGCCGGCACACGTGCCCGCAAAGCTTCCCTCGAGCTCGAAAAGCTTATGAAGGAATTCCGCAAAACTTCACTGGAACATTCCAAAAAGTAACCGGCAACAATGCCGAATCGAAAAAGCAGCACCTCCTCGGCGCTGCTTTTTCAGTTATATAATCTATCGTGAATAAGACGTGAAGTGTAGTCCTGCAGAAACGCCTGCGCCTGCCTGAGGAGTTTTTCGGCCTCAGCTGAATCGAATGAATCAAGCGGGGTCTTCATCGTCGGGTCTGCACAGATGTCGTAGACCTCTTCTATTGATTTTGCGTCAGGCGACGTAAAAACTACATAGCGCGGACCAACTACCATATATCGGCCCGATACCCTCTGTATTCCAAAACTATCAGCACTGAAATCGAATGCATCGACCCCGAGTTGCACAAAGGGCTTGTCGTAGCCCGCAAGACCGAGAGTTGTAGCGGCTATATCGTGCTGGGAAAAAACTCGGTCGGCATAGAAACGAGGCTCTACAGAGCCGTCGGGCGCATAGACAATAAACGGTATATGACTCTGGATATATGGTGTGTCATAGTCTGTACCCTTGAAATCGCGATTGCCATGGTCTGCGGTAATAATAAATACTGTGTTATCATACCATGTCTGCAACTTTGCCAATTCAAAGAAACGCCTCAGAGCCTGGTCTGTATATTCAAGCCCGCGCTCTGGCGATGCCTCCTTGTGCTTGTACCCGCTTGTATCCCACCCTTGAGGAAGAGTAAATGGTCCGTGGGCCGACACCGTAAACCAGCTTGCAAGGAAAGGCTCCGGGCGCGAGCTGAGGTCTGCGGCTATATACTCTGCCATCGGATAGTCGAAAATGCCCCACATTCCGTCGTAGTCGCTGTCGTTGCCATATGCTTCGCGGTCTACTATGCGCTGATAGCCCGACGCAAATGCCGTCTGGTCTATGTTGAACGAGCCATGCTTGCACCCATAGTAGAAAGTCGTATCCCAGCCTTTCTGACCGAGCAGACGCGCCGGAGCATCGAGTGTGTTCTTGTTGTAGGGCGACAACATGAAATAGAAGGGGTCAAAGGCCGGAAAACCACAGGACACTGCCGTAAAGCCTCCGCAGGAAGACCGACTGCAGGCTATCGTATGAACGAATACTGCCGACTGCCCTGCTATGGAGTCGAGAAAAGGCATCAATCCGTGCTTTACCGCGCCGAGACGTGTAGCTATGCTGTCGAGCCAGACCGAGCCCCCGCTTTCGATGACAATCGTCACTATATTACGGCGCCTGATGGAGTCGGCACCGGCATGAACGGAATTTCGGACGGAGACGAGCGTACTCTCATCGAAGAATACCAGTTCCGCCTCTGTATTACTTTTCAAAGGATTGAGCGAGCGAAGAATACAAAACGGAGAATTGAGCACCACATTAATCTGCGGCGACCGGGTGACCGCAAAAGCGGCATCGGGAATAGCAAGCGGAACACCAGCGCCGATACGCCCCCTCATGGCAAGGAACGTTCCCCCGGCAAAGACCAATGCCAGGACAATCCGCAGCCATAATCTGCCGAAACGTCCGGAGGGCTTTTGCAGCCTTACTCGTGTTGCCAAATACAACATCCCCGCAACTGCAAGAGCTACAGCACCAAAAGCCCACCAATAGGAACCGGCATATTGCAGCACAATCCTCCAGATATCCGAATCGGTGGTAATATTAAGTATATTACTCCACCTCAGACGTGCGCCTGTAAACCGGAAATATGGAATATCTCCCAGATTCACCGCAAGAAGCAGCGAATTGCACACACCATATACCCACAGGACAATACGGTCGTATATCTTGCTGTAAACAAAGCCAAAAGGCAATATACGCATCAATATAAACAGGGCATTGAAATATGCCAAAGCACTCAAATCGAAGCGCACACCGGCAATCGCGAGCCTCACAGCCTCACCGAACGACCCGACCTGACATATGTCGGCATTATAGGCTGCAAAAGCAAAACGGCTGAGCCACAGCAGCACAAAAGCGACAGCAAGCTGCCACAATGTAGCACCGAGAGCATCGGCGCCAAACCATTTACGCCTCATTGCGCCTGCTATCCAATGCAAAATGACGCCACAGAGGCGCGGCCATAAGTGCCTGTTTTATTTTATCTTCTATCAGAAGCTGCCATACCTCGTCGCGGTCGAGCAATTGAACCTCAATATCTTCGGTACGGTCGAGATGCTGCCCGGAGGTTTTCCTCACACCCTCTGCCAGATAGCAATAGTTGAGATTCGTATTAGCCGAAGGATTGGGGCAAAGCACACACTGAAGCGACCATCGGCCGCCGGTATAGCCGGTTTCCTCCTCAAGTTCGCGCTTGGCTCCTTCCATAGGGTCCTCGCCCTCTTCCACCACACCGGCACATAGTTCTGTGAAGATATCGCCAAGACCGTGACGGTATTGACGGACCATAACATACTTGCCATCTTCAGTGATAGCGATTATATTGACCCAAGTCGGGTATTCGAGAACATAATATTCGTCATGAATCTGTCCGTTAGGCAGCTGCACTACATCGCGACGAGCTGTAAGCCAAGGCCTCTGAAACAGATATTCGCTTGAAAGCGTCTTCCACTTCTCCATATTCGATGATTTTTCCGCAAAGGTAGCAAAAAATCAGAAAGGATAGCCGATGGCAAGATGGAAGGCGAGTGATTTGCCGAAATTAGGCATGTTGTAGTAACCGCCGTGGCCGGTATTGTAGGGCGCATGGATACCGATACCGAGGTCGGCACGTATCACGAGCATCGAAATGTCGAACCGAAGCCCGAAACCGGTTCCCAAGGCTATGTCGCGCAAGAAAGTTTTGGCCTGAAGAGTGCCACCGGGCCGCATTGGGTCGTCCTTGAGCAGCCACACGTTTCCGGCATCAACAAACAGCGCACCGTGAAGCGGCCCCATAAGCGGGAATCGGTATTCGACATTGGCCTCGAACTTGAATGTGCCCGTACGGTCGAAATAGTCTTCGGGCTGCCCGGGAGGAGCCTTATAGCTGCCCGGACCGATACTCCGCACGGTAAACGCTCTGATTGAGTTGGCTCCGCCGACATAGAACTGTTCGGCATACGGCACCTGACTTGAGTTGCCGTAAGCATGTGCAGCCCCGACAGCAACACGACTCACAATCCAGTGATCGCCATAGAGTATTCGTCGGCCCCATACAAGCTGGGTCTGTCCTTTTACGAACTGCGAGAAGGGGGTACCAAACAATTCTTTCTCTCCCTTTTTACCACATGCGCGATAGATGGCCCAGAAAACATTGCCGGCTTCCTGAACAGTAAACTGCCAGTTGATAGTATTGTCGGGATTTATCTGTCTATCATACACATAAGTATAACTCATCTGGGGTATGAACTGGCTCTTGAAACTCTGTGCCACCGAAGGATTTGCCACCATAATAGAATCGAACTCGTGGGTGGTGTGCATCAGATTCGTATAGGTGAGTTTGAAAAGTGTCAAGGTATTCTGCACATACCGTCTGACTCTCCAGTCGTAGTTTATGGAGGCATTGAACTGTGCCATCTTGAAATAGTGCGGCCGGTTGAGAAGGTCGGCATTAAGCTGTAGCCTGGTCCAGTTTAGCTGATAGCGGCTGCGGGGTATGAACTTAGGTGCCAGCAGACGCGGAAAGGCAAGCGAGCCCGTAATACCGACTTCATAAGAGTTGAATATCGACCCGCTGCGTCCACGACCTGTCTGCCACTCATATGACCCTGTAAGTTTGACCGACAGCTGTTCGCCGCCACCGAATATATTTTTGTTTGTCACTCCGAAAGTGAGCCCCGGGCCTATATAACTGTTTGACTTTGACGAGGCATTGACTTCGAGCGAAGTCTCAAGCGGAGTGTCGAATGTGCAGTCGATATCTACGTTGAGAAGACGCTCGTCGTGCACGGTGGTGTCCGGGAACGCATTTATTTCAATGCCGCTGAATATGCCGAGTCGGGCCAGATTCGCCTGGGTCCTGTCCATATTGCGGACAGCAAAGGTACGACCGGGGCGGAACATCACGTTTTCATCGAAAATTTTGCGACGCAGTCGCGAAGGCATCATCTGGATAAGTGTAGAGCGCTCAAGCTGCACTGTGTCAGGCTCTCCGCCACCTTCGTTGCGAAATACCCTCACGGTCACTTTTCCCGTCTTGTATGGCTTTAGCGCGAATTTCGGCGCATTGGTGACCATGTCGAGCCGGAGAGCAATCTTGCCGCGGTTCTCCACACTGTCAGCCAGATATTCGATATATTCGGGGCGGAAGAAATAGTATCCTTTGTTGCGCAGCGAATTTGTGATACGCTTGCGGGCATTGCCGAGTGAATCTATCGAAAAACGGGGCGATTTCATAGACAGATATTCGTCTTTGCGGGCGAGGGAGTCTATGAGAGAGTTTAACTTGGTCGTATCGGGCAACAGCATTACCGTGTCTACCGGAAATGCCGGACCGGGATTGACTTTATAGAGAATCTTGGCTTTCTTAGGGTTACGGCCTTTGACAAGCTCATATGTAGCCGTGCCGCGGAAATAGCCATTATTGTCGAGTATCTGCTCTATCATATGGGTGCGCACTTCCGGCCGCACATCGGATACCAAAACCGGCTCTGCCACAAGCTTCTCATAGAGCCAGTGGCGCAGCCCCTTTTCAGGATTAGGCCAGTTGTTATATACCCATAACCCAAGAGGGAAGGGATAGTGCCAACCCAGCAACTTCCAGTAGTTATTGGGGGCGACATCGACAGCATCTTTCACAGCTGAAGTCAAAGCCGGCGGAATCTTCACAGAATCTTCTGTCACCTCTACCTTTTTCACGCCGGTATACAGCACTTCATCATCTGGAATACGTGCGGTAGTCGAGCAGGCGGCAAGCAGAGCCGCCAAAACGATACAATATATGTAGTTGAGACACTTCATGGCTTCTCTGTTTTTTCGGGTTTAGAATCAGACGTTTCATCTACACGATTCCGGGCTTCCTCGCGACGACGCACCACCGATGGCGGCAGGAACATATCGCCGAGACGCCGCAGTTTCCGACGATATACGAAACCGACACCGGTCTGAGTAATTTCGCCCTCAAGAATACTTTCATAGCCCGTGTGCCGGAATACTCTCAGATACATCGTTTTGGTCTTGTTGAGGAAGTATTCGAACGATATATCGTTTATAAGATTCTGCGAGAAGTTCTCGTCGGCATTGGCATCTGTGCTGTAGTTTCCGCCTACCACGATTTTCACACGGTCGTTGAAGAGCGACTTCGACACCTGATAGGAATACCTCATTGTCGAAGACGTAGCACCGTCTACTGTGCGGTCATACTGGTCTATGCCGAAGCTTATGTCTACACCCTTGATGTTGTTTGCCGCCCAAGAGTTGACCTGCGACTCGAGGAATGAGAACAGAGGATTGCCGCTAAGCGAAGCGCTTGCCTTCGTACCCGGACCGGTATAGACATTATATAGAAGCATGTTCATCGCCTGATTGGCACGCTGCTCCGGTGTCATGGATTCAAGTTCGTTGGCAACTGTCATATCATCGTTTGTAGACAAATCAAAAGCTACATTCATCTGATTCAGCGACCCTGTGACCGCCAGCGATACGTCAAAGTTCACGAGCCGTGAATTCTGGCCCGTCTGGGTGACGTTTGCCTTCAGCACATCGACAGCATGGATATTGAGCCCGGGATTCATCATATCGCCGGTAAAGGACACATAACTTCCATTCTGGAAATTGAATATTTTCTCCGAAATAATAGGAGGCTGGGAATAGCGCACAAAACCGCCATCGATATTCAGACGTCCGATAAGGCGTCCGTCGCTGAGAGGCGTCATTGTATAGTTCAGCAGGCCGTTAGGCTGCAGCTGCACCTTGTTTTTGCCATCGGACGATAAATCCACGCTTATTGTCGAACCATTCTCAATATTGAGTTGTGCATCGAGGAACATAGCCATACCGGTATTGGCCAGACTATCGGCTACAACCACTGCCGCACTGTCGGCAAAGCTTACAAACTTCACCATATCGGAGTTCGAACGGTTAGCAATGGCATTTGTGGCATCTGGAATGACATATGTCACATTCGTTCCGGCAAGAATGCCGAGTTTCGCATCTACATTCAGCAGACGCATTGACCCTGCCGCCCTTGCATCAATGTCGACAAATGCACTTCCATAGACATCAGCCCCTTTAGAAGCCTTACGCGTGTTCACAATCTGCATTTCGCGGGCTTTCATGCCAAGGTTGAATTTCATATTCCCCAAGTCTTTGAAGTCTACCGTTCCATTGACAGAGAGAGGATTCTTATTGCAACCGCTTATTGTAAAATTTTTGAATTCAACGACATTGTCCTCCACCGGAATACTATCTTCACTGAATTTATACTCCGTTCCGGTGAGAGCCAGGCGTACAGCCGTAGAGTCGAAATCGAGATAACCGTTTACAACCGGCTTTTCGGTAGGACCGGTGATATCCATGCGGCCGTTGAGCATGCCCGAAAGCCGGGCCACGCCAGGAGGCAAGAACGGATTGACAGTCGCCAGCGGAAAATGTATCATCGAAAAGTCAAGAGCCATCGGAGAAACGGCTGTAGTATCGTTCAGAGCACCGCGGACAGTGATTGTCTTAACACCGTCTACCAGCAAATCGGCGGAAGCCCTTATAGTACCTGAAGGAGTAGCCGAAATATCGAACTCTGCATTGAAATCTGCAACCTTCTCGCGACCGTACTTGAAATCTGTAATGCCGGCCGAACCTTTTCCGACAAGGCGGTCATCCTGACGGTTAAGTCGCATATCAGCGCTCACATCGCCTTTAATCGGGGGCGCAAACGGGTTGAGCGCTATCCAGTCGGATATATGTATGTCGGTCAACTTCACTACGAGGTCTTCTTGCCCGTGTTCTTCTGCCGAATGTTCGGTGTAGAGAGCAAGATAACTGTTGCCTCCTTCCATACGCAGATTTGCATCGATATGACGGTCGGGGAGTCTGTATGAAATAAAGTTGTCTTCATTCACTTTCCAGGGCTGATATCCGATTGTCGGGTCATAAGGCTTCAGATTCACGATAAGAGTGGAATCGGCTGCGTCGGCCTTGGCAACAAGGCCTAAATCATAGCCGGTCTTTCCCTTCAGATTCTGCTGGCTAAGGCGCATTAACAGACTATTGCCCTCACCTTTGCCCTGCAGGCTCACACTGTGCCATTCGTCGAGATTTCCAGGCTTGTTTTCTACACTTGCCGCAAAATGAAGATGTTCATGATGCTGCCTGGCGTTTATAAATATTGAATCGAGCATCATCGAACCTGTGTCAAAACCGAGCACAGAGCCGTCGAGAGCAAGAATAGAATCATTGTCGGCGCTCAGACGAAGTTTTCGCACGGACATACGCGAAGAAGCGAGGACATCGTTTACGAGGCCGTTGCGCCCCTGAGCGACTTCGAGCGCGAACTTTGGCAAAGCCTGCGAAAGCGTATCGATATCAATCATATACGACGCAATCTGCTCCTTAATGATATCCGAAGCCTTCATAAATCTCGCGCTGAGGGTGTCAAGGCTGCATGGCGACGAGAATGACGCAATAAAATCGCGATTCGTAATATCGGCCGAAGTCAGGCTGTCGGCTGCGGCGAAATGAATGTCGACATCAGATAGCCCGATAGTGCCGCTGTGGCGTCGGAAAAAGAGGTCTTCGAGCACCACGTGTGCCTTCATGTCGTTTTTACCCGGCCCGATAGAGGCATCCGCTTTGGCATACACTTCAAGCGTTGAAGGTTCGGCCATCATGCCAAGTGACTCAAGGTCGATATTGCGCCCCTGGATATCAGCGGTCCAGTTGTAGGTTGCTCCTGTTAGATTTCCGGCCGCATTGAGTGCGAAATCGAGCCCGGGATCTGCCGACACGAGGTCGACACTTGCCCTGCCATCGGCAACATGCACTTTTCCATCTATATTCTTATACGTCACGCCCTGATATACGGCCGAAGATACCGCAAGGTCAGCGTCCATACTCGTGCTTGCCTCAAATGGATTGTAGCCGTGTCCGCCGGCTCTAAGGTCGGCAGATACCGCTCCAACGCCAAGCAGCGGCATGAATGCGTTTACGGGGAACCGATCGGTTCGGACTGTTGCGGTATAATCCTCGCGCTTACTGTTCCAGCGTCCGTCGAGGCGTATCGAACCGCCCTTGGTGCGCGCCGTGAGGCGTCCGTCTGCGACACCGTTCCTCATTGCCACATGACCGGCAAGAGTCATAGGCGGTATGGCTAAAGTCTTGGCCGTAGAGGGGGTTAGGAATTTATTCTTCAGGCCGTCGACGTTGATAATATTGCCTGAGAGCTCAATATCCCCACCAATCCTGGCCGGATTCATCATATTTTCAACAGTTCCATCTGCGCTCAGCGTCAGGCAACGGTTAAGTTTAAGATTGAGTTTGCCGATATCGAGGCGTCCGCTTGTTCCGTCTACGTCGGCCTGCAGCAGAATATCGCCAGCCGAAGGAATTGCTGCCAGATACGGAGAGAAGGCAGGAAACATCTTGCCAAGGTCTCCCGGAGCAAATGCGCCGTCGAGGCTGAGAGCCAAGGGCAAAGAGGGATCATTGGCAAGATCGCCCATACCCATCATGCCGGAGAATGCAGCTGCGGTGCCATCGGGTGTAGACAGACGGAAATCTCGGAAATTGAGTCCGGCAGAATCGATATCGAGTGTGCCGCGCACATCGAGCCTTACCCCGCATCGCTCGCGGGCGCTTACCTCCAAGGGCAAGCACACTGTAGTTGCCTGATTGAAAAAGTTATGGAGACGCAGACTGAGGTCATCGACCTGGATATACGTAAAATCAAGTCCTGGCAGAGGCTCAACACCGGCAGTGGCATAGAGAGCTTCCGAGTCGTCAAAAGCTATGGAATCTATACTCACAGTCCACGGTTTTGACACTGCGACGCTGTCTTCTGCAGCCGGCGCAGAGGCCGGATATGGGCCGCCCTGGGCTATTGCAGCAGAGTCGGGCACGATATACCGTGCATTCAGCCCCGTTCCGACAAACGAAGTCAATGCAATTTTCTGTTCGAGAAGATTTATGTCGCCGGTTCTGGCCTCGGCATACGATATGTGAGCCGAAAGCGTATCTATAGTCGGCATGAGACGCATCGAATAGTCGAAATTCCGAAGGGAAAGGCGCTCAGCCCTTATACGCATATTTGTCGGAGGAGAGGGTGGCTTCGGGGCCGATGTGTCGG
>CAJTOB010000024.1 GCA_910578035.1 uncultured Muribaculaceae bacterium | reverse complement strand
CCATAGGCTATTACTCTAAGCGCTGCTCCGCAGCTCATTTGCCGCTACGCGGCTATTTCTCTAAAAGCCCGTCTGCCCTACAGCAGTAGAGGCGCGCGTTCTGCGCGCCCGCCGCGAACAATCCCCCAGCCGCAAAAAAACATGGGCCGCCAGCCCAACCGCCCAACCGCCCGTCCGCCCAGCCGCCCATCAGCCCAACCGCCCAATCACCCAGCCGCCAACCAGATTGCGTTTTTGGTTGTTATATAGCTAAAAAAAACTTATAAAAATATGAAAGGACGCAATCTAATCCTGATGGCAGTCGGTACACTTGCCGTCGGCATACTGATGATTCTTTTCCGCAATACACTGGCAAGTAATAATGTAGTGATTGGTTGCGGAATACTGTTTATACTCGCCGGACTGGCTAATGTAACGATCTTTCTCGGCTCCCGCGACAAGCACGGCCGCGCCCGCATGGGTGCCGTCGGCACGGCCATTGGCTGGGTGGCAAGCGCCGCAGCGGTCGTGCTCGGAGTCGTCATGGTGCTTTTCCGCACCGTCTTCGAAACCATGGTCGGCTATATGTTTGCGGTTCTGCTCCTCTTCGGCGCAATATTTCAGTTCTGCCTCCTGCTCTTCGGCTCGCGCCCGGTGAGGCTGTCGAGCTGGTTCTTCCTTGTGCCGATGGCGCTCTGCGGTGCCGCTGTCTATATCTTCATGCAGCAGCCCGGGCAGGCCGACTATACCATAATGCTTGTCACCGGCTGCGCCCTCGCCTTCTTTGGCCTGATGACGCTCGTAGAGGCCGCTGCAATCAGTTCGGGCAACCGCGTGCTGCGCAAGCAGGCTCAGACGCCGGCGCCCGCACCTGCTCCGACACCTGTTCCGGCACCCGAGCCGGAGGCCGCCAAAACCGAGGAAACAGCCGAACAGACACGCCAAAGCAACTGACATCGGCTTCTGCTCGCCCCAAAAAAGACTCAAAAATGTGCTTTTTCGCTATGTTTGAGGCGAAAAAATGCATTTTTGGGTCTTCCTTTTATGCGTAAATCAAAAATAATCACGATATTTGCACCTGCAAAACGGGCAGGCCCTCCGGCGCTGCCGTTGTTTGTGCCATAAAATATACACCAACCATATAAATCGCATAAAAATGACTAAAGCCGACATTGTCAACGAAATCTACAAGTCGACCGGCCTTGACAAAGCCGCAGTGCTCACTACTATCGAGCGTTTCATGGAAGTAGTTAAGGACTCCCTCGCCAACGGCGAAAACGTTTATCTCCGTGGTTTCGGCAGCTTTATCGTGAAGACCCGCTCCGAAAAAACCGCACGCAACATCTCCAAGAACACTACCATCATCATCCCCGAACACAAAATTCCCGCTTTCAAGCCCTCACATGTGTTCATGGAAATGGTGAAAGGCGAATAATCGCACCATACTCTCCGGTCTCCCTGCGAGGAGGCTTTAAATAAACTTATCCATAACCCTCCAAAAAAGCGTTCGAAAATGCCCAGCGGAAAGAAAAGAAAAGGCCACAAGATGGCTACGCACAAGCGCAAAAAACGTCTGAGAAAGAACCGCCACAAGAAGAAATAAGCCCGGCTTATTTCGCGTGGCCGCTATTAAGCGCATAAAACAAGCTTGGGCGCCCGGGAGGTTAAGCCCTCCCGGTGCGGCAGGTTTGTTTTTATTTTTTTGTTGAGCCTCATCAAATGCGGCTCAAATGCCTCCACAATTCTTTAATCATCCTTTAATCTCACCCCAGCTTTCATGAAAAGTGAACTAATAGTAGACGTACAGGCATCCGAGGTGTCGATTGCCCTTCTCGAAGAGGGGCGTCTCGTCTCGCTTCAGAAAGAAGCGCGCAACCTCGCATATGCCGTGGGCGACATCTATCTGGCAAAAGTCAAGAAGCTTATGCCGGGCCTCAATGCCGCCTTCGTGAACGTGGGCTATGAAAAGGATGCATTCCTCCATTACCTCGACCTTGGCTCGCACTTCGCTTCATATGAGCAGTTTGTGTCGCAGCTTCTGGCCGATAAGAAACGTCTGCCGCGCCTGCCGCAGATGAAGCCTCTGCCCGAAATAGACAAACACGGCTCTATCGCAGACGTGCTCGCTCCCGGCAAGGAACTGCTCGTGCAGATTGTCAAAGAGCCTATATCGTCGAAAGGTCCCCGTCTTACCACCGAAATCAGCTTTACAGGCCGCTATCTGGTGCTGACCCCCTTCTGCGACAAAATATCCATATCGCAGAAAATCAAATCGTCTGAAGAAAAACTGCGCCTCTACCAGCTTGTAGAGAGCATCAAGCCCCGAAACTACGGCGTCATTGTCCGCACATCGGCCGAAGGCAAACGTGTAGCCGAACTCAACCACGAGCTCAAGACACTCATACAAGCCTTTGAAGACGCATGCCGCAAGGCTCAGCAGTCCGAAGCTCCCGCTCTCGTCTTCGAAGAAGAAAACCGTGTGGTCGGAATGCTGCGCGATGTTTTCAGCCCCTCTTTCGAAAGCATACACGTCAACGACGCCGAGATACACCGTCAGATTCTCAAATATGTCAATCTGATTGCCCCCGAGCGCCGCGACATCGTCAAGCTTTATGAAAAAGACGAGCCCATCTTCGACCATTTCAGCATCACGCGACAGATTAAATCGTCGTTCGGAAAGACAGTATCGTTCAAATCGGGCGCATACATCATCATTGAGCACACCGAGGCGCTCCACGTAATCGACGTCAACTCCGGCAACCGCTCCAAGGCCACCAACGACCAGGAAAGCAACGCCCTCGAGGTCAATCTGCGTGCCGCCGACGAAATCGCACGCCAGCTTCGTCTGCGCGACATGGGCGGCATCATCGTGGTCGACTTCATCGACATGGCCAAGCCCGAACACCGCCAGGAGCTCTACGACCACATGCGCGAAATCATGGCAAACGACAGAGCCCGGCACAACATTCTGCCCCTGAGTAAGTTCGGTCTGATGCAGATTACCCGCCAGCGTGTTCGCCCCGTGCTCGACATCACCGTCGACGAAGAGTGCCCCTCCTGCCTCGGAAAAGGCCGTGTGAATCCCTCCATACTGTTCACCGACACACTGTTCGAAAAACTCGAATACATGGTGCGCGACCTCGGCCTGCGCGATTTCATACTATACGTGCACCCCTTTGTCGACGCATACCTGAAAAAGGGCCTCTTCTCGACAATCTACGGAAAATGG
Organism: uncultured Muribaculaceae bacterium; assembly: GCA_910578035.1. Classification (GTDB taxonomy): domain Bacteria; phylum Bacteroidota; class Bacteroidia; order Bacteroidales; family Muribaculaceae; genus CAG-873. The sequence continues at coordinate 40,419 of CAJTOB010000024.1, read as the reverse complement.
CGCCGCACTCTGGGCCGTTGCTTCAAGATTCTTCCCGACGAAAGCCTGGCATATCTCCAGTACCGCGCGGTCGGAAAAGACCGCAAGGAAATACACCTGCGCGCCGAGAAAGACAGCGGCAAAAGCTCCGACAACAAGAAGGCGCTCAAGGCCCGCACCCGCGGCAACGATGCCGACGCCTCCGCCGAGCAGCCAAAGCAGCAGAAGCCCAAGGAACAGCCTAAGCCGCAGCCAAAAGAGCAGCCGGCCAAGGCCAAACCCAAAGAACAGCCCAAGCCACAGCCGCAGCCGAAAGAAGAGCAGCCCAAGACTCAGGCTCAGCCCAAGGCAGAGCAGCCCAAGGCCGCCAAGCCTGCACAGCCGGCAAAGCCCAAGGCTCAGAAAGCGAAGCCTCAGCCTGCGCCCAAGGCCCCGGAAGAACAGCCCGCAGAGCCCCTTGCCGAGCCTAAGGCCGACGAAGCGGCAATAGAGCAGATGCTCCCCGCCGTCATTGTCGAAACGCCCTCTCTTGCACCCGTGGCCGGCGAAGAAACCACTGCGCCCTCCAAGCGCCGCCGCCGTCGCCGCAAACCTAAGGCCGATGGCGAAAATCCCGCCGCAGGCAACGTTTCAGAGCCGGCGGAACAGAACGAAACCAAAAACGAGGAATGACTCCAAGCCCATAACTCCCGACGGTGCGTGTGTCTGAAAAAAGACCGCGCACCGTTTTTTTTATGCATCGGCAGAACCTTCCCTCCCCGCAGGTGTTTATCTTTTGAATATATAAACTAACATAAATTGTTATGGACTTTTTGACACAAGACAAGCTTGTCATAGTCGGCGCCGCCGGCATGATTGGCTCGAATATGGCGCAGACCGCTATGATGATGCGCCTCACCCCCAATATCTGCATCTACGATCCCTACGCTCCTGCCCTCGAAGGCGTTGCCGAAGAACTCTATGCCTGTGCATTTGAAGGCGTCAACCTCACTTTCACCTCCGATGTGAAAGAAGCCCTCACCGGCGCCAAATATATAGTAAACAGCGGCGGTGCGGCCCGTAAGGCCGGCATGACCCGCGAAGACCTCCTCAAAGGCAATGCCGAGATAGCCGAGCAGTTCGGCAAAGATGTGCGCGCATACTGCCCCGACGTCAAGCACGTAGTTGTCGTATTCAACCCCGCCGACATAACCGGCCTTATCACCCTCCTTTACTCAGGCCTTAAACCGAGCCAGGTATCGACCCTTGCAGCGCTCGACAGCACTCGTCTGCAGCATGAGCTCGTAAAGTGGTTCGACATTCCGGCCGAACGAGTGGTAAACTGCCGCACCTATGGCGGCCACGGCGAGCAGATGGCCGTATTCGCCTCCACCACAAGCATCGACGGCAAGCCCCTCACCGAGATAATCGGCACCGAAGCCCTTCCCGCCGACGAATGGGAAGCCATGAAGGTGCGCGTAATCCAGGGCGGCAAGCACATCATCGACCTTCGCGGCCGTTCGTCCTTCCAAAGCCCCGCTTACCTCTCGATAGAGATGATTGCCGCCACCATGGGCGGAAAGCCATTCCGCTGGCCTGTCGGCACATATGTCAACAACAACCATTTCCAGCACATAATGATGGCTATGGAGACAACCGTAGACGCCCAGGGCGTACACGTAAAACCTGTAGAAGGCAACAAGACCGAGCAGGCCGAACTCCAGAAGAGCTACGAGCACCTCTGCGAGCTTCGCGACGAAGTCATAAAACTCGGCATCATGCCTCCTATCGAAAAATGGCCGGAACTCAACAAGAATCTTTGATCTGATATAGCTCCAAGGCATAGACCGCCGGAAGAATTCTGTTCTCTCGGCGGTTTTTTGTGTTTCTTACTGCCTCTTATTTGGTTTTGCTCTCTACTTATTCGTATTTTTGCGCTCTAAAACAAGCTCTGAGTATGAAAATAGCAATCATCGTGGCCATGGACAAGGAGCTCGCGCTCCTCAGGCCTCATATAGAGAACGAAAGCACAGTCGAAGCCAATGGCTTCACCTACTACTGCGGCCGTATGGGCGGCCGTGATGTCGTGGTTGGAAAATGCGGCATCGGCAAAGTGAACGCCGCCGTCGGCGCATTGACGCTTATAGACACCTTCCATCCCGCGATGGTGGTGAATACGGGCGTGGCAGGCGGAACTGGAGCCGGAAATCCGCCCGCACAGGTCCTCGACCTCGTGCTTGCCTCCGAAATAGCATATCACGACGTATGGTGCGGCCCCGGCACAGAGCGCGGGCAGGCCGCCGGTTTCCCCGCCCGCTTCGAGTGCCCCCTGCCGCTCGAGATACGCCGCAGCCTCGGCGCACGCGAAGGCCTGCTCGCATCAGGCGATATTTTTGTTGATGACCCCGCCGACCTGAAGCGCATTCTCGCCCTATATCCCGACGCCATTGCCGTCGATATGGAATCGGCCGCCATAGCGCAGGTCTGCGCCCTCAAAGACGTGCCATTCGTATGCCTGCGAGTGGTGAGCGACACACCCGGCGAAGGGGGCAATATGGCCGCCTATACCGACTTCTGGAGCGCCGCGCCGGAGCGTACGTTCGAGTCGGTCGGCCGTCTCCTTCAATTACTTTGATGCTCTGTTCGCTACATTGAGAAATTTTTTGTAATTTAGCAAATTGAAACCAACAAACTCTATAATGGACAAGAGAGACCACCGGTATTGCGTCATCATGTGCGGCGGCATCGGAAGCCGCTTCTGGCCTTATAGCCGCACCAGACTACCCAAGCAATTCATAGATTTCTTAGGCACAGGCCGCACCCTCCTGCAGATGAGCTTCGACCGTATCAGCTCGCTGATACCGCCTCAGAACATTGTAATCATGACAAACGAGCGATACGCCGACGAAGTGGCCGCACAGCTCCCCGAGCTCGCCCGCGACCAGATTCTTTTCGAGCCCGCCCGCCGCAATACAGCTCCGTGTGTGGCCTGGGCTGCATGGCATATCGCCGCCCGCGACCCCGAGGCCTCTATAATAGTCACGCCCGCCGACCATGTAATCACCCGCGAAGCCGACTTCCAGAAGAGCATACTCGCCGGTTTCGATTTTGTTGAAAACCACGAAGCCCTGCTCACGCTCGGAATCGCCCCCACTCGCCCCGAGACCGGATACGGATATATCCAGGTCGGCGAGCACATCGAAGGCGATTTCAACAAGGTGAAGACATTTACCGAAAAGCCCGACATAGAGCTTGCCAAAGTATTTATAGCTACTGGCGAATTTTTCTGGAACTCAGGCATTTTCCTCTGGAGTGTAGAGGCTATCCGCAACGCCATAAGACGCTACGTGCCCGATATCGCGCAGATTTTCGACTCGACACCCGCCGCGACATACACTTCGCCCGACGAAGAGCGTGCATTCATCGACGAGGCATACCCCACGTGCATGAGCATATCAATAGACTTCTCTGTAATGGAGAAAGCAGACAACGTATATGTAGAGACCGTGCACTTCGGCTGGAACGACCTCGGCACATGGAGCGCTCTCTACGACCTCTCGCCAAAGAACAGCGACACCAACGTGACCCAGAACTGCAACGTGCTCAGCTACAATTCGCGCGGAAACATCTTTGCCGTCCGTGGCGATAAGCTCATTGTTGTCGACAGCCTCGAAGACTACATCGTTGCCGATGCCGAAGACGTCCTCCTCATCTGCCCCAAGGCCCGTGAGCAGGAAATCAAGCGCATGGTAATCGACGCCCGCCTCAAATTCGGCGAAAAATACGAATAAGTAGTTAAGTAAGAAGTAAGAAGTAATAAGGAATAAGGAATAAGGAATAAGCGAGAAGCAATAGATAATAAGTAAGAAGTAATAACTATTACCCTCGTACCTCGCCCCTCGCCCCTCGCTCCTAAAAATAATAAAATGCAGATAGACAAAATCATATCAAATGGCGTTGCTAAAGCCGTAAAAGCCCTTTACGGTATCGATGCCGACGCCGCGGCAATAGTGCCGCAGGCAACCCGCAAGGAATTCGAAGGAAACCTCACCATCGTGGTATTTCCCTGGGTGAAAGCCGCCCGCAAGGCGCCCGAAGCTGTCGGAAACGAGATAGGGCAGTGGCTCGTAGATAACGAACCCGCCGTATCTGCCTTCAACGTGGTAAAAGGCTTCCTCAACCTCGTCATAACACCGACATACTGGAACAACGTCCTAGCCGCAATCGAGGCCGACTCCAATTTCGGCATCACAGCGCCCATCGACGAAAGCCCCCTCGTGATGGTCGAATACTCTTCGCCCAACACCAACAAACCCCTCCACCTGGGCCATCTTCGCAACATTCTGCTCGGCGCAAGCCTCAGCAATATTCTCGCAGCCTGCGGCAACAAAGTGGTGAAAACCAATATTGTCAACGACCGCGGTATCCACATCTGCAAGTCGATGCTCGCATGGCAGCGCTGGTTCGACGGCGCTACCCCCGAAAGCACCGGCACCAAAGGCGACCACCTTGTAGGCGACTGCTACGTCGCATTCGACAAGCACTACAAGGCCGAACTCGCCGAGCTCCAGGCCAAAGGCATGACAAAAGAAGAGGCTGAGGCCGCTTCAACCGTCATGGCCGACGCCCGCGCCATGCTGCGGCGCTGGGAAGAAGGCGACCCCGAAGTGCGTGCCCTCTGGGAGCGCATGAACCGCTGGGTTTACGACGGTTTCGACGCCACATACGAGCGTATGGGTGTTGGCTTTGATAAAATATACTACGAATCGCAGACATACCTCGACGGCAAGGAGAAAGTGCTCGAAGGTCTCGAAAAAGGCGTCCTTTACCGCCGCGAAGACGGCTCCGTATGGGCCGACCTCGCCGCCGACGGCCTCGACGAGAAGCTCCTTCTGCGTTCCGACGGCACCTCGGTATATATGACCCAGGACATCGGCACCGCCAAGCAGCGTTTCGACGACTATCCCATCGACAAGATGATATACGTCGTAGGAAACGAGCAGAACTACCACTTCCAGGTGCTCTCCATTCTCCTCGACCGCCTCGGTTTCAGCTGGGGCAAAGACCTCGTCCACTTCAGCTATGGCATGGTCGAACTCCCCGAAGGCAAGATGAAGAGCCGCGAAGGCACCGTAGTTGACGCCGACGACCTCATGGCCGAAATGGTAAATACCGCCCGCGAGGTGTCTGAATCGCTCGGCAAGCTCGACGGCCTCGACGAGGCCGAAGTGGCCGCCGTAGCCGAGACCGTAGGCATGGGTGCCCTCAAATACTTCCTCCTCAAGGTTGACCCCCGCAAGAACATGACCTTCAACCCCCGCGAAAGCATCGACTTCAACGGAAACACAGGCCCCTTCATACAGTACACCTACGCCCGTATACGCTCAGTGCTCCGTCGCGCGGCCGAGGCTGGTGCCGGTGGCGCAGACTATGCCGAAGTGGTGCCCAACGAGAAGGAAATAGCCCTCATTCAGCGTCTGAGCGACTTCCCCGCAGTCGTGCAGGAAGCCGGCCGCTCATATTCGCCTGCGCTCATCGCCAACTACTGCTACGACCTCGTGAAGGAATACAACCAGTTCTACCACGACTGCTCCATTCTCCGCGAGAACGACCCCGCAGTACAGTCGCTCCGTCTGGCACTCTCCGACGCTACAGCCCGCACCGTCAAAGCCGGTATGGGCCTCCTGGGCATAAACGTTCCCGAACGCATGTAAAACACTTGTTCTTTGTGGGTTTCACAGCCCGCAGAGAACCAAGCTTAATATTTAGAGGTTAAAGTTTAGTATAATCATCAAATAACTCCTCACTTCTAACTCCTAATTCCTAACTTAACAAAATGGACAACTACAATTTCAACGCATACAACAGTCCGCGCCACGATGCGATGTCAATCACATCGACCGTGAGCAGCGTCATGAAGCGCGTGTACCTCAAAATGTTCCTCGCACTTGTGGTAACCGCTCTCACATCGCTCTATGCCGCAACCTCGGCCGCATACATGAACTTCCTCGTATCTCACTCATGGTTCATGTGGGTGCTCGTCATCGCCGAACTCGGTATCGTCTTCGCCCTCTCAGGCGCAATCAACAAGCTCAGCTCTGCCGTGGCATCGCTGATGTTCTATGTCTTCGCCATCATCAACGGCCTGATGCTGTGCACTATATTCTACGCCTACAGCCCCGGCGCCATAGTCAAGACATTCTTCATCACGGCCGCCACATTCGGCGCCATGAGCGTCTACGGCTACTTCACCTCCAACGACCTCTCTAAAATAGGCAACTATCTCTTCTACGCCCTCATAGGACTCGTCATAGCCTCTGTGGTCAACATCTTCATGCACAGCAGCACCCTCGACTGGATTGTGTCTATCGCAGGCGTAATCATCTTCGTCGGTCTCACCGCATGGGATACACAGCAGGTGAAGCAGATGGCAATGGTGACTCCCGATGGCATGGTAGGACGCCTCGCCACACTCGGCGCCCTCACCCTCTACCTCGACTTCATCAACCTCTTCCTCTTCCTTCTCCGCATTTTCGGCGGAAACCGCGATTAATTGAGTGTATTAAAAGTGAAGATAATAGTGAAGAGACATTTATCTTAACTTTTTAAACTTAATACTCTTTAAACTCAGCAAATTAATGACATACGCCGAGGCATACCGCTCTATTGCCAGGCTGGCCTTCCCCCTGTTTTTAGGCCAGCTCGGCAATATTGCTGTCGGATTTGCCGACAATATCATGGTGGGCCACTATTCTACCGAAGCCCTCGCCTCGGCCTCGTTCGTCAATAATTTCTTCAACATCGCAATCTTCGCCTGTGTCGGCTTCACATTCGGTCTGACACCTCTCGTTGGCGCCATGTATGCCCGCGGCGAGAATGCGCGCATAGGCCGTGTGGTGCGTGTCGGCCTTAGAGTCAACACCATATTCACCGTCGTGGTGAGCCTCGTGATGCTCGCCATCTACTTCAATCTCCACCGCCTCGGCCAGCCCGACCACCTCATGCCCCTTATCAGGCCATACTACCTGATAGTGCTTGCGGGCATGATACCCGTGGCTGTGTTCAATGTGCTGGCGCAATGGAGCTTCGGCCGCAACGACACCGCGCTCCCTACTTGGATAGTCCTCGGCTGCAATGCTGTCAATATCTTAGGAAACTACCTTCTCATCTACGGCAACTTCGGCGCACCCGAATTAGGCCTCACAGGTGCCGGCATAAGCACCCTCACGGCGCGTGTGCTCTGCATGGCCGTAATGGCATGGTTCTTCTTCCGCTCACGTCGCGGACGCCCCTATCTTGAAGGATTCTACCGCGGCGCCCGCCCCGGCGACGGCATGACGCGCGCAGTCATATCGACCGGATTCCCCGTCTCCGCGCAAATGACATTCGAAACCGCCTCATTCTCAGGTTCCGCCATTATGGCAGGCTGGATTGGAGCGATACCTCTGGCCGCTTTCCAGATTGTGGTTATCAGCGGCATGTTCGGATTCTGCATATACTACAGCATCGGCAACGCCATGGCAATACCCGTGAGCCACGCCGCCGGCTCGGCCGACAGTCGCACAATGAGGCGCTACGCATGGGCCGGCTACCACCTCATACTCGCCGTAATGGTGCTCGTGTGCATGCTTTTCTTATTCGGCGGCCACCACGTGATGAGCCTCTTCTCCAACGATCCAGCCGTCATTGCAGCCGCCGTGTCGCTGATAGTGCCTATGGCCCTCTATCAGTTCGGCGACGCCACCCAGATTACCTTCGCCAACGCCCTGCGCGGCACATCGAAGGTCATGCCAATGCTCTTCATTGCGCTGGTGAGCTACATCGTCGTCGGCCTGCCATGCACATACCTCTTAGCCTTCCCGGCTGGTCTCGGGCTCTACGGTATTGTGCTCAGCTTCTCGGTCTGCCTGCTGCTGGCGGCCGTGCTCTATCTCTACTTCTTCCTTAAAGCAACAAAAAAATCATAACAACCAATGGAACCTAAATACAGAAGAATACTCCTCAAACTCAGCGGAGAATCGCTCATGGGCCATCAGGGCTACGGCATAGACTCCGAACGCCTCGCAAGCTATGCCGGGCAGATTTCGGACCTCGTTCAGGCCGGTGTCGAAGTAGGGATAGTGATTGGCGGCGGAAACATCTTCCGTGGCCTCTCCGGTGCCGCAAAAGGCTTCGACCGCGTAAAAGGCGACCAGATGGGCATGCTTGCCACCGTCATAAACTCCCTCGCCCTCAGCTCGGCCCTCGAAGCCGTCGGCTGCAGCGCCCGTGTACTCACATCGATAGGCATGTTCCCCGTTGGCGAACCCTATAGCCCCATGCGCGCACTCGAGACCCTCGCCCAAGGCCGTGTGGCAATCATCGCAGGGGGCACCGGCAACCCCTTCTTCACCACCGACACCGCCGCCGCCCTCCGCGCCGTCGAAATCAAGGCCGAAGTAATGCTCAAAGGCACCCGCGTAGACGGCATCTACACTGCAGACCCCGAAAAGGACCCCTCGGCCACTAAATTCGACAGCATCAGCTACGACGAAATCTACAACCGCGGCCTCAAAATCATGGACCTCACCGCAACGACACTCTGCCGCGAAAACGGCATGAAAATAGTCGTTTTCGACATGGATACCCCGGGCAACCTTGCTAAAGTCCTGTCCGGAGAAAACATCGGAACCCTCGTATATTGAATAAACTTTTAAATCTGATAATATGACAGATCCTAAAACTTACATCGAGCCCGCCGAAGAAAAAATGGAAATGGCCGTGGCATATCTCGACGAAACCCTCGCACGAATCCGCGCAGGCAAGGCCAATGCCAAGATTCTCGACGGCGTGCGCGTAGAATACTACGGCAGCATGGTGCCCGTGTCGAACGTTGCCAACATCAGCGTGCCCGACGCCCGCACTATCGCCATCACACCCTGGGAGAAAGCCATGTTCAAACCCATCGAAAAGGCTATCATCAACTCCGAGGTCGGCATCACACCCGAAAACAACGGCGAAGTTATCCGCCTCTCCATTCCCCCGTTGACCGAAGACCGCCGTAAGGCCCTCGTAAAGCAGTGCAAGGCCGAAGCCGAAAACGCCAAAGTATCTGTGCGCAATGCTCGCCGCGATGCAATCGACGGCCTCAAAAAAGCCATAAAGCAGGGCATGCCTGAAGACACCGAAAAAGACGCCGAGGCAACAGTCCAGAAAATTCATGACAAATACCTCAAGAAAATCGACGAAATCTTCGCCGCCAAAGAAAAAGAAATCCTCACAGTTTAAGCAGCTGGGCTGACAGGCATTTTGGGCTGACAGGCCGTTAAGCTGGCAGGCATTTTAAGGAAACCGCCTTTGGCGGTTAAATATAGATACAGCCTATGGTTTGGGCGCCGCCAGGCGACCATACCATAGGTTTTTGTGTATATCCCGTGTCCTCAACCGCATAGCGGTTGAATAATAAATGTAGCGAATCATGAGTGCAGCAGCTAAGGGTGTTTGGCAATAAATTATTGTATGCAGTAGGGGCGCGCGTTCGGCGCGCCCGCCGAGAACGGGCTTTCAGACGCAAAAAACATGGCCCGTCAGCCCAGCCGCCCGTCCGCCCAACCGCCCATCCGCCCAACCGCCCAACCGCCCATCCGCTTTATTTCATGTCACAGCAGTGTACTCGGGCTATCCCCGGCCTATAGCAGCGGGAAGCGGAAGGCGCGGAGGCGGCCGGAGAGTTCGGCCTCGCGGCCGGAGCAGTAGCGGTTGCAGATTTCGTGGAAGGCGGCCGAATGGTTCATTTCCGACAGATGAGCCAGCTCGTGGAATATCACGAATTCGCGCAGTTCTGTCGGTAGAAAAATCAGACGCGGACTCAGTGTGATGATGCCTTTAGACGAACAGCAGCCCAGACGCGTCTTAGACTCTTTGACGGCCCAGCCGAGAGGACGCCGGCCTATGCGGGCGGCAAGTTCGCGGGCATGAGGCACAATATAGCGGCCGGTAGCCTCTTTGGCGCCCCATATGAGCAGTTTGTGTATATATTGCTGCACCTCGGCACGACCTATGTTTTCTACAGCCGTAGGAGTAAGATGCACATAATAGTTCTTGAATTTGTATCGCTTCGGGCTGCGTTCGACCATGGTCATGAAAATATCGCCCTTGTCGGTATCCCAGGCCTCCACGATGCTGAAATCGACCTCTCCGGCATCGATAATCTGCCCGATGTAGTACTTCGGAGCAGGCTTGTGCTCCAGAATCCACTGATATTTTTCTGTGAAAAAGCGCTCGAGTTCGAAGGCCGGAAGATTGGGCGGCACTGTCACGCGGAACTCTGCGCCGGCCCAGCGACCTACTATGCGGCGCGCGCGCCCGTTGACGGTGATGCGCACATCGCCGTAATCGGCATGATGGTATCTGCACGACTTGACGGTCGGGGCGCCCTTGTTCATTTACGAAATCCCCCAGTGTAGTTTCTGGCGAAGGGCATCGGCAAATGTGTGGTCGGCCAGCTGCATCACCAGGACCTTGAATGGCGCCTTGCTCAGGCATATACGTGTGCCCATATCTACATCGGCCGAGCGGCCGTCGAGAGCCAGGCGCACACGGTTTCCGCGTCCGGAGGGCACGATGGCGATTTCGGCCGAGCCGTCGACTACGAGAGGGCGCATCGCCAGCGAATGAGCCGCCACGGGCGCTATCACATGCACGTCTACCGTCGGCTGCACAATCGGGCCGCCTACCGAAAGATTATAGGCCGTGCTTCCTGTCGAGGTGCACACCAGAATGCCGTCGGCGCGGTAGTCGCCGAGGTCCACGCCGTCTACGCTCACCCGGGCCGATATCATCGATGCCGTGTCTTCGCGGGTGAGGGCAAACTCATTGAGTGCATAAGGATAGAAATGTTCGCCCAGGAAAGGCGCGTCGAGGTGTATGAGGCTGCGGCGTTCTATGCGGAAGCGGTCGGAGGCGACCATATCGAGCAGCGACGGCAGCTGGTCTATGGTGAGCGATGTGAGATAGCCGAGATGGCCGGTGTTGACGCCAACGATTGGTATCTGCTTGTCGGCCACCCACATGGCCGTGCGCAGGAAAGTGCCGTCGCCGCCGAGGCTCACGGCCATATCGGCAGTGAAGCGGGGTGTTTCCGTGACGGTGCCTACATTTGTGAGCGACTCGGGAATCACCTCCAGCAGATGGCGGTAGAGCTTGCGGTGCATGACCGTCTCGACCCCCTTGCTGTGGAGAGTCTCAAGAAAGCGGGCCACTGTCGGCGCCGCCTCCTGCTGTCGTCGGCTGCCGTAGATTGCTATTCTCATGAGAAGTATCTGAAAAAGTAGTCTATTCGCTCGCGGATAGTATCGTCGTCGGCGCCTCGGGCGTTCTGCGCTTCCAGAACGGTGTAGCCGTAGCGCTCGAGCGACCGTGTGATGCCTGCTGTATCGCGGTGGCTCACGCGGATATCGAACACCACCGGAAATTTGGGGTCGGTGTCGGCAAAGCCCGGACGCTCGTCGCTATCGTTGTCGCCGCCCATCGAAGTGACATTCAGATTGAGAAGATGGGCATTGCAGTCTTCGACGGCACGGGCTATGCGCGAGGCGCTGTAATCCTCGCGACGGCAGCCCACAAGCAGCCTCGAACTATCCGCCACCGGCGGATAAAGATATTCGTTTTCCGGGAATTTTATCTTATTTGAAGCCAAATTCTTTCGTCGTTTTGTTATTTCTGAGTACTTTTGCATAAATTAAGCGACTTCGGTGCCGCACATACTCTGAAGTACTACCACAAATTTACGAACAATTCCGCGATTTTTAGATATAGATGACTAATTTAAGCGTTAATATAAACAAAATTGCCACTCTGCGCAATGCACGCGGCGAGAACAATCCCGACGTATGTGCCGTAGCGCTCGACATCGAGAGTTTCGGTGCCGACGGCATCACCGTGCACCCGCGCCCCGACCAGAGGCATATCACACGCGACGACGTCTACAAACTCCGTCCTATTCTCCGAAGCGAGTTTAACATGGAAGGCTACCCCGACAAGCGCTTTGTCGACATGGCGCTCGCCGTACGCCCCACCCAGGTCACCCTCGTGCCCGATGCCCCCGACGCGCTCACTTCTTCGGCCGGCTGGAATGTGGCCGACAATATGGAGTTCCTATCCCAGCTCGTCGACACCTTTAAAGAGGCCGGCATACGCACCTCTATCTTTGTCGACCCCGACATCAACACCGTGAAGGCCGCCGCAAAGACCGGCGCCGACCGCATAGAGCTCTACACCAAGCCCTATGCCGACCTATATCCCGAAGACCCCGAGAAAGCCGTAGCCCCCTACGTAGAGGCCGCAGAAGCCGCCCGGCGCCTTGGCCTCGGAGTAAACGCCGGCCACGACCTCAGCCTCGAAAACCTCGCCTTCTTCCACAGCCGCATCCCATTCCTGAGCGAGGTCTCCATCGGCCACGCCCTCATCTGCGACGCCCTCTACCTCGGCCTCGCCGAAACCGTCAAACGCTACAAATCTTTAATTAATAATTAATAATTTACAATTAATAATGATTTAATTTTGGCGCAAAATACAAATTGTCTGTAAAATTGACTTATTGTTAATTCTTAATTATAAATTCTCAATTCTTCATTATATAAATGTCTCTCTGGAAACTGTGCCTCGAAGGGGGCTGGACAATGGTACCGCTGGCAGCGCTCCTGTTGCTGTGCATATACGTCTTCACCGAACGCTGCATCGTCATTGCGCGCGCCTCGAAAGAAGACGACAATTTCATGAACCGTATCAAAACATATATCCATAGCGGCGAGCTCGAAAGCGCCCTCAATCTGTGCCGTCTCACATCTACACCCGAGGCCGCCCTCATCGCAAAGGGAATATCGCGTATCGGCCGCCCTATGAACGATGTTCTCGTTGCTATCGAGAACACCGGCAATCTCCAGATAGCCGGCCTCAGCCGTGGCCTTCCGTGGCTCGCCACGATAGCTGCCGGAGCCCCGATGATAGGCTTCCTCGGCACCGTAATAGGCATGGTGCAGGCATTCTACGCAATAGCACAGGCCGGTAGCTCGGCCACTATCGATTCGTTTGCCGACGGCATATACGCCGCCCTTGTCACCACTGTGGCCGGTCTCATCGTCGGCATCGTGGCGCTCTTCGCATACAACTACCTTGTGGCGAGGATAAACAAGATAATGAACCGTCTCGAAGCCCGCACAATGGACTTCATGGACCTCCTTAACGAGCCTGCCTGACGCCATGGCACTGAAACGTCAACAGGAAATGCTGGCCACATTCTCGATGGCCTCGATGACCGACGTGGTCTTCCTTCTGTTAGTATTCTTCATGGTCACATCGGCGTTCGTGTTCCCGACCGCTCTTGAGGTCGACTTGCCCGAAAGCTCGCAGCAGACGCCCCTGAAGCCCTCCACGCGCATGTTTATCGATGCCGAAGGCGCTTACTACGTCGCCGCGCCCGACGCAGACCCCGTTGCCGTGCCGGCCGACTCTCTCGCAATCTTCATTCAGGCCATCGCGCCGGCCGATTCCCTCGGGGCTGTGGCCGTATATGCCGATGCCGCCGTGCCTTATGGCAAAGTGGTGGAAGTGCTCAATATCGGCGCCGACAACGCCATAAAGATGGTCCTCGCCACAAAACCGGCCTCGCCCGCCAAAACCGAAGAGCAGCCATGACACCGCGCCTGCAGGCAGCGGCAGCCACTGTAATCGCCGCAGTGATACTTGTTGCGCTCCTGTGCATGCTCCATCTGGCCGAGATAGACCCCGCAGCCCTCGCACCGCGCCCCACAACGGAAGTGGCCGAAATCGACGAGGAATTTGTCGAGCTTTTCGATATGGCATACGGTCCGTCAGATCCTTCGCCGGCCTATGCGCCGCAGCCCGTGCGCCGCAATTCGAAACCCGCCGAAGCCTCGGGGCAAGACCGCGTGGACGCCGGCAAAGCGGCGGCTCCCGCGCCCGATGTCACCTCGAAACAGCCTTCGCCCCTTAGCCGAGAGGAAAAAACCGTGCCGCCCGAAACCGGCCCTGATAAAACGAAACTCGCCGAGGAAGAAGCCCGTCGAAAAGCCCGCAAAGGTGTCGGCGATGCCTTCAAAAACACATCGGAGACTCCCGATAACACCGCCTCAAAAGGCTCTGAAAAAGGCGACAGCGGCACTCCCGACGGCGGTCGTTCTGATGCCAACGGAACCGGTGTCGGAACTGTCGGCGGCGGCTGGACCATGCCGCGTTACTCGCGCGTGCCTTCAGAGGTCACAGGCAGTATAATCCTCACGGCCATCGTAGGGCCCGACGGAAATGTAATATCCGTCGAGCTGTCGGGCGGAAAATCGCCCGCGGCTGCCGACCGCGCCCTTGTGCAGGCTTGTATCGCCGAAGTGAAGCGCCGTCGCTTCACCCGCAACGACGACAAGGCCCCCGAGCGCTCCACTGCCCGCATCACCTACACCTTCCGCTGAGCCTCGGCGGCACACCCGATTTGCAAATGTGCCGCCGATAGACTAATTTTGTAGCCAAATCACCATAATCATTCAAGTATGTCTGTTTCCCGCCGCGCCCTCACGGAGGGCGAAATCAAAATCCTCGAAAGCCGGGGTTGCTCCGCGCAGGACTGGAGCAAAGTAAGCGTAGCCAATGGCTTCGACCCCCTGAGAATCAAGAATGTCACATTTTCGGGCGATGTGTCGCTCGGTCGCTTCGACGGTGTCTTCCACCGCCCGGGCGGACTCGAACGCCCCGCCGGAATATCCGACGCCACTCTCCACAACGTGAGTGTCGGCGACGGTGTGTACATATCTAAAGTCTCCAATTATATCGCCAATTACGACATCGCCGACGGTGTTTATATCGACAACATCGGCCTGCTCGTCGGCACTCTCGACTCCACCTTCGGCATCGGCACAGAAGTGTCGGTGCTCAACGAAACCGGCGGTCGCGAAGTGCCCATCTACGAGCACATGTCGGCTCAGACGGCATATCTCGTCGCAATGTACCGCCACCGCAGCGAGCTGGTGCGCCGTCTCGTCACTATGGTAAAGGTGCATGCCGACCGCAACTTCGGCAAGCGCGGCTGCATAGGCCGAGGCTGCGAGATTGTGAACGCCGGAGCCATCAACAACGTCAATATCGGCGAATATGCCCGCATCAAAGGCGTGGCGCGCCTCACCGACGGCACAATCTCCTCCGTTAAGGCCGACCCCGTCTTCGTCGGCCGCGACGTCATTGCCGAAGGATTCATATTCGCCTCGGGAGCAAAGGTAGACGATGGCGCCGTAATCACTCACTGCTTCGTCGGCCAGGCATCGCAGCTGTCGCACCTCTTCTCGGCCCACGACTCGCTCTTCTTTGCCAACTGTGCGTGCGAAAACGGCGAGGCCGCCGCAATTTTCGGAGGCCCCTACACCGTCACGATGCACAAATCGAGCCTCCTTATCGCCGGCATGTTCTCTTTCCTCAATGCAGGCTCAGGCTCGAACCAGAGCAACCATATGTACAAGCTCGGGCCCATACACCAGGGTGTGGTAGAGCGCGGCTCGAAGACTACCAGCGACTCATACATACTCTGGCCCGCAAAAATCGGCGCATTCTCGCTCGTGATGGGCCGCCATGTCAACCACCCCGACACATCGCGCCTGCCCTTCTCATACCTCATTGAAAGCCACGGAGATTCTTTCCTTGTACCGGGTGTCAATCTGCGTAGCGTAGGCACTATCCGCGACGCCCAGAAATGGCCCCGCCGCGACCGTCGCCGCGATTCTCGGCTGCTCGACAACATCAATTTCAATCTCCTCAGCCCCTATACAGTCGGCAAGATGATGGACGGCATAAAGCTGCTCAACGAACTCGAGCGCACCGCCGGCCTCACTGCCAACCGCTTCGCCTTCCAGACAATGACCATCGAGGCACACGCCCTCCGCAAAGGGCGTGAGTACTACGGCATGGCAATCGACAAGTTTATGGGCAATTCCGTGATTCACCGCCTCGGCCGCACTCCCGTAGAGAGCGACGAAGAACTGCGTGCGCGCCTTGCCCCGACACACCCTGCCGGTGAAGGCAAATGGGTGGATATATGCGGTCTGTTCGCTCCCAAGACCGAGATAGACCGCCTGTGCGCCGATATCGCCGACGGTACCATTGCATCGCTCGATGAGCTCGAACAGCGATGGCAAGGCCTCCACGCCGACTACTACGACATGGAGTGGACATGGGTGGCTTCGCGCCTTGCAAAATGGTGTGGAAAGAGTGTCGGCGAGCTCACACGCGACGACGTCGCCCAAATCGTTACCCGCTGGCTCGAAAGCGTCACAACTCTCGACCGCATGCTCCTCGACGATGCCGCCAAAGAATACTCCCTCACCTCGCGCACAGGCTTCGGTATCGACGACCCCGACGAAGACGCCGACGAAGACTTCATCAACGTCCGCGGCCAGTTCAATTCCGACCCATTTGTAAAAATGGTAAAGGAACACATCGAGAAAAAAAGCGCCCTCGGCGCCGACGCCCTCGGCCTGCTGGGCTTCTGAGCTGCCGGGCGGCTGAGCAGACAGGCAAAAAGGGTCTTTAAGGTCTTTAAAGACTTTAAGGTCCTTAACCGCCCGTCAGCCCAGCCGCCCAGCCGCCCAACCTCACCTGCCGCGCAGAGAGTTGTTGCTGCCGCTGTTGTTGCGCGGGGGAGTGGATGGTACTGTCACTGAGGGCAGGCCGCCGTTTCCGGGGCGCACGGTGCCGTTGGGCGAAGTTGTCGGAATGCCGTTCATCGGCGGCCGCACCTGCGGACGGTTGTTGTTGGGCGGCGGCAATGCCGGGCCGGGGCCGATGCCTGTCATCGGCGGCCGTGGCGGCCGTGCGATTGGCGGAGAGTAGAGCGGATAATCCCAATCCCAGCCGAGATTGCCCCAGGGGTAGCCATAGTAGCCGTTGCCATAATAATAAGGATCGTAGGGGCCTGAGTCAACATCGACTCCGAAGCCGAGGTCGGCGCATGCGGCCATCAAAAACGCCGCTGCCGGTATGAGTAATAGTTTCGCTTTCATGATTGCAGATGTTATTTATATTATATAACAAATGAAAGGGCATTTTGGTGAAGGCGAAATTAATTGCTAATTTTGCAATCTATGGAACAATCCGAAATTTCCAATCCCTTGTTGTGGCGGCTTCTGCTGATGATTGATGGCTCGGCCATACGTGCCGTTGCCCTCAGCACGGTCGACGATGTGCAGACAGTGTCATTCAGTGTGCCTTTCGACCCCACCGCGCCCGGCTTCCTCGCTGCAGTAGAAGATGCTGTCTATGCAGTGCCCCTGCTTACGGCTGATTTCGCCTCGGTCGATATCCTTATCGATACGCGCCACTACCTCGTGGCCCCTTCCGGTCTCGGCACCTCGGTCATCGAGGAGAGCGCCCGCTACTGCTGCCTGGCCGACGAAGGCGAAATTGTGTTTACAGATCAATTTATCGGACAGAACCTCGCTGTGGCGTGGCCCTGCCCCGATGAACTGTCGAATTTCCTTGCCCGGACATTCCGCAATCCCCGCATATGTTGCCGTATAACGCCTCTGCTGAAATATTTAGGCGCTAAAAACGAAGGCGGCAACACCGCCAAGCTGTATGCCCACCTCACCGGCGGTGTCAGTCCTGCCGTAGACCTCCTTGCCTTCGGCCGCGACGGTTCCCTGCGCCTATGCGTCACCAAGGACGCCCCGACAGTGGCCGATGCTGCATACTGGGTCATGGCCGCAGCCCGCGAGGCCGGTCTCGACCCCGCCACCGACAGCATCTATCTTTGCGGCGACACATCGGCGCGTCTGGCGCTTGCCCCCGAGCTGGGCCGCTACGCCGCCAATGTGCTCCCATTCATATTCCCTTCGGCGGCTCTGAGAGGCGGACACGACGCCCTCAAGGCTCCATTCCCATTGATTCTTATACCGCTATGCGAATAATACGAGGAAAATACGGCCGTCGGCGTTTCGACGTGCCTACCAATATCACTGCGAGGCCTACAACCGACTTCGCCCGCGAAAATATATTCAACGTCATCGAGAATATCGCCGATATCGAAGGCGCCGATACCCTCGACCTATTTGCCGGTACCGGAGCGGTGACATTCGAGTTTCTAAGTCGCGACTGCCGCACAGCTACGGCTGTTGAAAAAGCCTCGACCCAGCAACGCTTCATTCAGAAAGTGGCCGCCGAGCTCGGTGCCACAAACCTCAACCTTGTCCGCGGCGATGCTCTCAGATACCTCGAAGGTGCCTCGCAGAGCTTCGATATAGTCTTTGCCGACCCGCCATACGACATGCCCGGATTTGCCGAAATACCGGCTAAAATTCTTGGTTCGCGCGTTGTAAAGCCGGGTACGCTCGTCATTGTAGAGCACTCCCGCCAACACGATTTCTCGACCCTCCCTGGCTTCTTCGACCACCGCGCCTACGGCTCCGTCAACTTCTCCCTCTTCAGGGTAGGGGAGTAAGAGATTAGGAATTTAGGGGAGGTAGGGAGTTAGGAATTTAGGAGATTAAGATGTTAGGGGCACAGGGGATTAGGGTGTTAAGGGGGAGGAAGGAGATTTAGGAGTGGAGGAGAGTATGATTTTAGATATAATCTACAGCCCCCTCCTACCCCCCTAAATCCCTACATTCCTAAAATCCTACCTCCCCTAAACTCCTAAATTCCTAAACCTTTGGTTGTGTAGGAGCGTTATACAAGCAAAGCCGGAGATTTGATGCCACGACGGCATCGCGGGATAGTAATCCCTCTCTCTCGGAAGGCTGAAAGTGCCACCGGCGGTACCTCTCTCCAAATCTCGCGGCCGCAGATACATATATATACGACAAGCGCCCGAAGCTGCAAAAAACAGCCTCGGGCGCTTGCGCTATTCTGGTCTTTGTGATTAATTAGCTTGTCTGCTCATCAGCTCAACAGCCAAAAGGCCCGTCAGCCTATCCGCCCATCAGCCCATCCTCACTCCTTGGTGCCGTAGGCGAGGTCGCCGGCGTCGCCCAGACCGGGCACTATATAGCTGTGGGAGTTGATTCTATCATCGATGACGCCTACCCACAGCTCAGCTTCCTCAGGCATTACACCCTGAAGATAGTCGACAGCCTGCTGCGAGGCGATTACCGATGCCACATGCAGCTTGGCCGGCGTACCCTTGGTGAGGAGAGCCTTGTAGCTCAGTTCCATCGAGGCGCCTGTGGCGAGCATCGGGTCGCAGAGAATCAGCGTTTTGCCGTCGAGGCGCGGCGATGCGAGATATTCGATGAGAATATCGAAATTCTCTTTTTCCTTATACTTGCGGTAAGCCGACACAAAAGCATTCTCGGCATTATCGAGGTAACGCAGAAAACCCTGATGGAAAGGCACACCCGCGCGGAAGATAGTGGCAAGCACAAGCGGCTCGCTTATCACCTGGCAGGCGGCTTCGACGCCGAGAGGAGTCGTAATCTGCTCGGTCTTGTATTCGAGACCCTTGCTTATTTCGTAGGCAAAGATTTCGCCAAGGCGCTCGAGGTTGCGGCGGAAACGCAGGCGGTCGCCCTGCACCTTGATGTCGCGCATTTCGGCCAGATACTGGCTCACCAGCGACGGCTGTTCTGCAAAATTATGTACTTTCATAGTATTATGTCAACATTAATAATTATGGAAAGTTTATAAGAAAAGAGTCAAGATAATGTTTGCCGAAGCTTCCATTATCTCAACTCTTTAAACTTTAAACTCAAAACTTAATAATCATAGCCCGTCTTTGGCGGCCCGCTTCTCCATGCGCTCAATGCGTTTGTCGAGTTCGGGGTGAGTGGAAAAGAGCTGATTGATTTTTGAGGTCTTGGAGGCGCCTGCTTCCTGCTCCATCTGCTGGAGCTTCTTGAAAGCCAGAGCCATTGCCAGAGGATTCTTGCCGTGCGACTTGAGGAACTCATATCCATAGTCGTCGGCCTCGTCCTCGTGCTTGCGCGAGTGCTTGGCGCTTGCCAGGGCTTCGCCGAGCGAGCCAAGCTGCGAATCGGTGAGAGTAGCCACCTTGTTGCTGGACGATGCAACGGCGTCTTTGAGCGCCGATGTGAGCAGAGCCTGCTTCATAGAGCTCTTGGAGTGTTTCTTGGCGATATGGCCGATTTCGTGGCCGATTACACCGAGGAGCTCGTCGTCGCTCATGATATCCATCAGCGAGGAGAACACGCGTATGCTGCCGTCGGGGCATGCGAAAGCGTTTACGTCGATAACGTCGTAAACTTTGAAATTCAACGGAATGCCTTCTACAGAAGTCATGCCTGCGGTGATAGAATCGAGGCGTTTTGTGTAGGGATTGTCGGCTGCTGTGACAGGATTGTTCTTGTCCATCCAGTCGATATATTCCTTCACATACTGGGCCATGTCGGCGTCAGAAAGGGTCAGGGCTTGAGCTGCCTTGCCTACGGCCTTGAGGCCGCGGCCGGCATTGAACTGGGCATTTGCTGTAAGAGGAAGTGTCATCGCAACTACCGCAGCAAGTGCAAATATAAATCTCTTAACCATAAGAGTGGAATTAGTAGTTAGAAGTTAGTAATTAGTAATTAGTAGTTAGTAGTTGCCAACTTCTAACTACTAACTCCTAATTTGTAACTTGTAATTTGTAACTTTTGTGTCTATTCTTCTTCGCGCATGTTGTGGAACACGTTCTGCACGTCTTCGTCGTCTTCGAGCTTCTCGAGGAGCTTATTGATGCTTTCGCGCTGCTCGGGAGTCACGTCCTTGAGGTCGTTGGGAATGCGTTCGAATTCAGAGCTGATGATTTCGTAGTTGTTCTCTTCGAGATACTTCTGAATGTTGGAATATTCCTCGAAAGCGCCGTAGAGCACAATCTGCTCGTTGCCGTTCTCGTCTTCATCGTGGCCGAGTTCGTCTACGCCATAGTCGATGAGTTCGAGTTCGAGGTCATCGAGGCTCACGCCTTCGCATGGCTTGATGCGGAACACACATTTGTGCTCAAAAAGGAAAGTGAGCGAGCCCTGGGTGCCGAGCGAACCGCCGTGCTTGTTGAAGTAAGAGCGCACGTTTGCAACAGTGCGGGTGTTGTTGTCGGTAGCGGCCTCCACGAAGATGGCGATGCCGAAGGGGCCGTATCCTTCATACGAAATTTCCTTGTAGTCGCTCGAGTCTTTTTCGGTGGCTTTCTTGATAGCGCGTTCTACAGTATCCTTGGGCATGTTTGCAGCCTTGGCATTCTGCATCAGAGCGCGCAGACGGGGGTTGGTGTCGGGGTCCGGACCGCCAGCCTTGGCGGCGATGGTTATTTCCTTGCCTATGCGCGTGAATGTGCGCGACATGTTGCCCCAGCGTTTGAGCTTGCGGGCCTTGCGGTATTCAAATGCTCTTCCCATGGTAGAGTTTTGTGACGTTTATTTGGTTGTTTTCTGAATTAACGGAGTTCGGCATTGAAGCGGCGGCGGAGGCCGTCGACAACCTTGCTCATAATCTTGTCGATATGCTTGTCCTGGAGTGTTTTCTCGGGGTCCTGGAGGAGAATCGAGATGGCATACGATTTTTTGCCGGCAGGAAGCTTGTCGCCCTCGTAGACGTCGAAGAGCTCGACGCTCTGCAGGAGCTTGCGCTCGGACTCGCGTACTGTAGCCTCGATTTCGGCCATAGTCACGGTCGAATCGATGAGCAGCGAAAGGTCGCGCTTCACAGCCTGGGTCTTGGGCAGAGGGGTGTAGAGCGCGTTGTGGCGTGCGGCCAGGCGGCATACGGCATCCCAGTCGAGTTCGGCATACATCACGGGCACCTTGATGTCGGCAGCGCGGCAGGGTGCGGGCGCAACAAGACCGGCATAGCCCAGCAGAAGGCCCTTCTCGTTTGTTACGGCGAGTGCGGCGGCGAAGATGCTGCCTTCGGCTGTCTCGACGGTCTTGAAGACCGGCTTGATGCCGCAGCGGGCAAGCACGTTGGCTACGGCTGCCTTGAGGTCGAAGAAAGTAACCTCTTCGCGCTGGCGCAGCCAGTTGGCGCCGCGGGTGGCGCCGGTCATCCACATGCCCAGACGGGCGCCTTCGCGGTAGGGGGCCAGAGGCGCCTCGGCGGTCGATTCTTTCTCGGGGTTGAGGAAGTAGACGTTTCCGAACTCATAGAAGGCCAGGTCGGGGTTGCGGCGGTTGATATTGTGGGCCACCGACTCGAGGCCGCCGAAGAGCAGTGTCTGGCGCATCACATTGAGGTCCTGGCTCAGCGGATTGAGCAGATGCACGCAGTTTGCGGCGGGGAAGTCGGAGAGGTCGCGGTAATATCCTTCGGCGGTGAGCGAGTTGTTGAGGATTTCGTTCCAGCCGGCACCGGTGAGCTGTTCGGCGATGACGCGGCGAAGGTCGTCGGCGGCATCGACCGGGGTCTTGAACGAGAGGCAGGCGTGCAGCTCGTCGCTCATGGCGATATTGTTGTAGCCGTAGATGCGCAGCACATCTTCGATGACGTCGCAGGGGCGCTGCACGTCTACACGGTAGGTCGGAACGGCCAGACGGAGTTCGTCGCCGTTTTTGTCAACGCTTACTTCGAGCGATTCGAGTATCGACAGAACGGTTTCGCGGGGTATTTCGCGGCCAATCAGACGCGCGAAATCTCCGAAGCGCATTTCGACGGGGTAGGGTGCCACCGGAGCGGGATACCAGTCGATGATGTCGCCCGTGATTGTGCCGCCGGCTGTTTCCTTTATCAGGATTGCGGCAAGCTTGAGGGCATAGAGACAGCCGTTGGGGTCTACGCCGCGCTCGAAGCGGAACGACGAGTCTGTGCTTATGCCCATGCGGCGGGCCGAGCGGCGCACGCTCGTGGCGTTGAAGCAGGCGCTTTCGAGGAAGATGTCAACAGTCTGCTCGGTCACGCCCGAATCGAGGCCTCCGAACACGCCCGCGATGCATTTTTCCTCTTTGGAGTCGCAAATCATCAGGTCTGCGTCAGAGAGGGTGCGCTCAACGCCGTCGAGAGTGGTGAATTTCGTTCCGGCTTTGGCCTTGCGCACCACAATGCTGTCGTCGGCAAGAGTGGCTGCGTCGAAAGCATGCAGAGGCTGTCCGATTGCGTGGAGTATGAAGTTGGTCACGTCGACCACATTATTTATCGGGTTCATGCCGATGGCTGTAAGGCGGTTGCGCAGCCATTCGGGGCTTTCGCACACCTTGGCGCCGCGGATAGTGAGGCCGCAGTAGCGCACGCAGGCCTCAGGTGCCTCTACGGTCACACTCACAGCGTTGCCGGACGCATCGTCGACTTTGAAGCCGTCGACAGACGGTTTTACCGCCTTGGTGCCGTTTCTGTGGCACGATAGCCAGGCGGCAAGGTCGCGCGCAACGCCGTAGTGCGAGCCCGCGTCGATGCGGTTGGGGGTGAGGTCTACCTCGAGCACGTAGTCGTTTTCGATGTGGTAGTATTCGGCTGCGGGGCGGCCAACGAAAGCCTCGGCCTCAGCCGGAAGCACGATGATGCCGTCGTGGGCGTGGCCTATGCCGATTTCGTCTTCGGCGCATATCATGCCGAACGACTCAACGCCGCGTATCTTCGATTTCTTGATTTTGAACTCGCTGCCGTCGGGGGCGTAGAGTGTTGTGCCTACAGTGGCTACAACCACTGTCTGGCCGGCGGCTACATTGGGTGCGCCGCACACTATCTGCACCGGCCCCTGGCCGAGCTCTACAGTGGTTATGTGGAGATGGTCGCTGTCGGGGTGAGCTTCGCACGTCAGAACCTTGCCGATTACTATGCCGGCGAGACCGCCGCGGATTGATTCTACCGTTTCAATGCCTCCGGTTTCGAGGCCTATCGAGGTCAGGGCAGCGCTGAGTTCTTCGGGGGTAAGGTCGAAGTCAACGTACTCCTTGAGCCATTTATATGATACGTTCATTTGAGGTGTTGTAATGATATGGTTCGGCAGCCTTAGCCGCTTTCAATCTGCAAAGTTAGCTATTTTCCCCGCAAGCCCCAAAAAAATTAGGCGCTTTATGCGAGGAGCGAGGTACGAGGGGCGAGGTACGAGGGGCTTTTTGGGGGCGAGGGGCTTTTTGGGGACGAGGGGCGAGGTACGAGGAGCGTTTTGCTGGTACGAGGGGAGTTTTAGGAGCGAGGTACGCGGCCTCCCTAACCTCTGAAAACACTCCTCGTACCTCGTACCTCGCCCCTGCAAAAAGCTCCTCGCTCCTCGCCCCTGCAAAACGCCCCTCGCTCCTGCAAACCCTCCCTCGTACCTCGTACCTCGCCCCTCGTACCTAATTTTGTCGTGTTGAAAAGTTTTTGTAACTTTGTCGTCAAATAATAGACACATCTATATGAAAATGAGCGTCTCACTTCTGCTCGGTGTCGTTCTCTGCTGCTGTGCGGCATGCGGCAACAATGTCAACGCCAACAAAAGCACCACAGCCGGCAGTAGTCATCAATCCGAAATCATCGGCTCTTTCAATGCCGACAGCGCATATGCCTATGTGGCGCGTCAGGTCGCCTTCGGCCCCCGTGTGCCGGGCTCCCAAGGCCACAAGGCATGCCGCGACTGGCTCGTCTCCACCCTCGAAGGCTTCAACCCCGACACTCTCATTGTGCAGGAGGCCGAGGTTGTGGCATTCAACGGCGATAGGCTGCCAATATCCAATATCTTTGCAGGTTTCAACATGGCCGCGCCGAAGCGTGTGCTCCTTGCCGCTCACTGGGATACGCGCCCCTGGGCCGATAAGGAATCGACTGCCGAAAACCGCGCCAAGCCTATACCCGGCGCAAACGACGGCGGCAGCGGCACCGGCGTCCTCCTCGAGATAGCTCGCAATCTTGCCATGAAGGCTCCCGAAGTGGGTGTCGACATACTCCTTGTCGACGCCGAAGACTACGGCCAGTCCGACGGCTTCAGCGACAACACCGACACCTGGTGTCTCGGCACACAGTACTGGGTGAGCCACATGACCCCATACACCCTTCGCAACCGCCCTGCATACGGCATCCTCCTCGATATGGTCGGGGCTGCCGGCGCACAGTTCCACTACGAGCTTTTCTCGCAGGCCGAAGCCCGCGTGCCGACCATAAAGGTATGGAGCGAGGCCGACCGTCTGGGCTTCTCCGATATTTTTGTGCGCGAAAAAGGCGCCCCGGTAATCGACGACCATATCTTCCTCACCCGTGCAGGAATACCGACCACAGACATCATCGAGTCGCAGCATCAGCAGACCGGCTCTTTCCACCCCTGCTGGCATACTCTCGACGATGATATGAGCCATATCGACCGCCGCACCCTCGACGCCGTAGGAAAGACCGTTCTCAATGTAGTTTATAAAGAAAGAAACCAATGACTATAAAGGAAAAAGAAGATGAACTCGTAGGCCAGTTCGCCGATATCGACGATTGGATGGACCGCTACGCATACATCATAGACCTCGGAAACGCGCTCGAGCCCCTGCCCGAGTCGCTGAAGACCCCCGACCGCCTCATCGAGGGCTGCCAGAGCCGCGTATGGCTCGACGCCGAGAAGACAGCCGACGGAAAAGTGATATACCGCGCCGATTCCGACGCTATCATCGTCAAAGGCATCATATCGATGCTAATCGACGTCCTCTCCGGCCATACTCCCGACGAAATACTCGCCGACGACCTCAGCTTTATCGAGCGCATCGGCCTGGCCGAACACCTCTCGCCAACGCGCAGCAACGGCCTCGTGGTCATGATTCGCCAGATGCGCGCCTATGCCCTGGCATTCAAAGCACGCGGTTAACCAAGTTAATTTATTATAAAAGGCGGAGGCAATTGGGTAGAGTGCCGATTTTATATTAATTTTGCCCCGCAATGACAAAGAGGCTGACTATAGACCGCGGCAACACAGCCCTCAAGGCCGCGATATGGAGCGATGGCGGGCATCTTGAAAAGGTGGTCTCGCTCTCGGCTCATTCATGTATGTCAGAGGCTGTAGAAGCGCTTGGCGCCGCGAGCCTGTCGGCTGTCGGCTACAGCAGCGTTGTGAAAGACGCCTGCCGCCCCGACCTCGAGGTCCTTTCTGCCCTCGGGTGCAGGGTCTACGATGTGAAGAGCGATATCGCCCTCCCCTTTGTCAATGCATACGGCACCCCCGAAACCCTTGGAGCCGACCGCATAGCCGCTCTTGCCGGCGCTCTCGAACTTGTCGACGGCTGCGGCGCCCTCGTGGCAGACCTCGGCACGGCAGCCACCTTCGACCTCCTCGAGGCTACGGCCGACGGACCCGTCTACCGAGGCGGAAACATATCGCCCGGCGTGCCATTGCGCCTGCGCTCGCTCCACGAGCATACCTCGGCCCTCCCCGAAGTATCTCCCGACCTCGTGCCCGACTGTCTGTGGGGCCGCTCTACCGCATCGGCCCTTCTCAATGGCGCCGTCTTCGGCATGATAGCCGAGCTCGAGTTCTACCGCTCGCACGCCCCGCAGGGCTGCGCCACAGTTCTCACCGGCGGAGGCTCCGAGTATCTCATCAAGAACAATCTTGTCACATTCACGCATATCCACGACCCGCACCTTGTGCTCAGAGGTCTAAACAGCATCATAAACTACAATGAAAATCGCTAAGATAATAGCAGCTTTCGCACTCCTTCTTGCATCGGCGGCAAGCGCCCAGAACGGTGTCATGACCCCTTATTCGAGCTTCGGATACGGCATCCTCAGCGACCACGCCACTTCCGCACAGCGCGCCATGGGCGGCGTTGGCTATGCCATGAACTCGGGCCGTCAGATCAACGTGATGAACCCCGCCTCATATGCCGCAATCGATACCCTCACTTTCCTTTTCGATATGGGTGTTGACGTCACAGCCCTCTGGCAGACAGAGAATATCGACGGCACAGTGCACAAGGACACTAACTTCGGCGGCGGCCTCGACTATGCCACAATGCAGTTCCCCCTCGGGCGCTATATGGGTGCGTCGGTAGGCGTGGTGCCATTCTCTTCGGTCGGATACTCATTCGGCAGCGAGATTGAAAACGGTATCGACTCCCGCCAGGGTTCCGGCAGCCTCAACGAGCTCTACCTCGGTGTGGCCGGACGGCCTTTCAAGGGCTTCTCTATCGGTGCCAATATCTCATATCTGTTCGGCACAATACTGAACGACACATACGCCCTCGCGACAGAAGGCTCATACAGCACCCTCTACCAGAAGCAGTTTGAAGTGCGCGACTATCACCTCAACTTCGGCGCGCAATATTCGCTGCCCGTGCGCGGCACCGACCGTATAACACTCGGCCTCACTTACAGCCCCGAAAAGACACTCCTCGGCCATGCCCGCCTCATCTACTACGATACCCAGGCCGACACCGAGCCGAGCATCACCGACGAGCACAAGCTTAAAAACAACTATTCGCTGCCCGAAACCTGGGGCGCAGGCATCTGCTATCAGCTCGACCGCCGCCTCCTGGTGGAGTTCGACTACACATACCAGCCCTGGAGCAAGGCTAAGTTCAGAGGCTTCGAAGGCGAGAACGTAATGAACCAGTTTGCCGACAGAAGCAAATACGCGCTCGGCATGCAGCTCACGCCCAATGTGCGCGGCAGCTATTTCAGCCGCATACAGTATCGCGCCGGCCTTTACTACAATAACGACTATCTGATGATACGCGACAACCGCCTGCGCGAATATGGCGTCACATGCGGTTTCGGTTTCCCCGTGCCGACCTTCAAGAGCATCGTAAGCCTCGGCTTCGAGTGGAAGCACCGTCAGGCCAATCCCAATCCTCTCATCAAAGAGAATTATTTTAACATCACTCTCGGAATCAACTTCAACGAGATGTGGTTCGGTCAAAGCAAAATCGACTGATGTCTTCAGGCAGCACAATGCGCGCATTGCCTGCGGCGGCGGCTCTCCTCGGTGCCGTCGCCTGGCTTTTTTCGGCCTGCACGCCCGAAAAACAGCATTATGTGCCTAATACTCTGGGCGGAGACCTTACGCCGACAATGGCGACAGCCGACGTCACCACACTCATCAGCGACAGCGGATATACGCGATACAAGGTTGTCACGCCGCTGTGGCAGATGTTCGAGGACGCCGAAGAGCCATTCTGGCGCTTTCCCGAGGGTATAGAACTGGAGCAGTACGACCACGACATGAACCCCGAGTCGAACGTCGTATGCGACTCTGCCGTGTATCTCTCGCGCAAACGTATATGGCAGCTCGACGGAAATGTGGTGATGGTAAACACCCTGCGCGATAGCTTCCTCACCCAGCAGCTGTTCTGGGACCAGACCAAGAGGAAGATGTATACCGACTCTTTCATACACATCGTCCGCTCCGACCGCACCATCGAGGGCTACGGCTTCGAATCAGACCAGAATATGCTCTGGTACACCGTCCGCAAGCCTACCGCCATTCTCCCCACAAACAGCATGCCCGGCCGCAAGGCAGCCGCCGACACTGCAGCGGCCGCCGCCCCTGACTCGGCCAGGACTGCCCCGCCTGCGCGCCGGTCGAACGCCGCCAGCACCGCACCGAAGCCATCGGCAGACGATGCGCGCCTTGTGCCGGAAGCGGAACTCTTAAAAATCGACAAAACAGAACCGGCCGAGCGTCAAGTTATTAAGCCTGTAAAACGTAAAGCACTATAATCATGGAATCCGAGCAAGTCATCTGGATTGCTATAACTCTCGTATCGCTGCTGTTCTCGGCTCTGTTCTCGGGCTGTGAAATGGCATATGTAACTTCCGACCGCGTCAGAGTGGAGCTCGACGTAAAGCGCGGAGGCCTCATCTCCAAAATCATAAATCTCTTCTACTCCCGCTCGGAGCTGTTTATTTCAACCATTCTGGTCGGAAACAATGTGATGCTCGTCGTCTACGGCATGGGAGCCGCAATGTTTATCGAGCCCTTCCTCGAGAGGATTTCGACAAACGAAATTTTCGTACTCGTCTGCCAGACACTCATTTCAACGGCTGTGATACTTCTCACCGGCGAGTTTCTGCCGAAGACAATCTTTGGCATCAACCCCAATAACTCCCTCAAAATCTTTGCGCTGCCTATCTGGATATTCTATATCATACTATATCCCGTATCGGTCTTTACTGCATGGCTGTCGAGGGCGCTGATGCGTCTGGTCGGTGTCAAGGATACGGCCAAACGCCTGCACCTCATTTCTATAGGCGACCTCAACGACTATATCGAGGAGTCTATCGACGACCTCGAGGAACAGAAGCAGACCGTAGAAAACGAAGTCAAGATTTTCCGCAACGCCCTCGACTTCTCGTCGACCCACGTGCGCGACTGCATGACGCCCCGCAACGAAATCGTGGCCGTAAATATCGACACCATATCGCGCGAGGAGCTCTCTGAAATGTTCACACGCACCGGGCGTTCAAAAATCCTTGTCTACCGCGAGGATATCGACAGCATCGAAGGATATATCCACGTAAGCGAGCTCTTCGACCCCGCCAAGAACTGGAAAGAGCACATCAAGCCGGTCCTTTTCGCGCCCGAAAACCTTATGGCAAACACTATGATGCGCCGCCTCCTGCAGCAGAAGCGCTCTATTGCCGTTGTTGTAGATGAATTCGGCGGAACGGCCGGCATGCTCACCCTCGAAGACCTCATGGAGGAGATTTGCGGCAACATCGAAGACGAGCACGATACCGCCAAGTACACCGCCCGCGAAATCGAGCCCGGAATATACGAGTTCTCAGGCCGCTGCGAGATTGCAGAGCTCAACGAGCGCTTCCACCTCGATATTCCCGAAGACGACAGCTACCAGACCATCGCAGGCCTGGTGCTCCATACCACCGGCACAATTCCCGAGCAGGACGCCACCGTCATCATAGGCCGGTACCGCCTCGATATAGTTAAAAAATCGGCCGCCCGCATAGACCTTATCCGTCTCAGCGACGTCGGGCCGCAGGAAGCATAAATTATGGAAACAGGAGATAAAATACCCGAAATACTCGGCCTCGATGCCGAAGGCCGCGAAGTGAAGGCCTCCGACTTTGCCGGAAAACCCCTCATCATCTACTTCTACCCCAAAGACAACACCCCCGGCTGCACCGCCGAGGCCTGCTCCATACGCGACGGCTACAGCGAGCTCACCGCGCTCGGCTACACCGTGATAGGAATAAGCAAAGACTCTGCCGCAAGCCACGTGCGTTTCGCGCAGAAATACGAACTGCCATTCCTGCTCCTGAGCGACCCCACAACAGAAGTCAACCAGGCCTTCGGCGTATGGCAGAAAAAGAAAATGGCCGGCCGCGAGTATATGGGCACCGTCCGCACCACATTCATCACCGATGCCGACCACCGCATAACCCGCATAATCAAAAAAGTAGACACCAAAAACGCCGCCGCCCAAATTATGAAGTTAATTAATAATGAATAATTTAGAATTAATAATTAATAATAGAAGCGTTAGGTTTGATTAGCCTGCTACTCATTCTCAATTCTTAATTATTAATTCTTCATTAATTCAAAATGGCCAGGGGTTTTTGATGTATTCGGGGTGGGGCGGGGCTGCGATCGGGCGTGCCGGAACGCCTGCCACTGTCGTGTCGGGAGCTACGTTCTTTGTCACCACCGCGCCTGCGCCGATGCACGCGCCCGGGCCGATTTCGATATTGTCGACAATGCTCGTGCCGGGGCCTATGTACACGCCGTCGCCGACGATGGCGGCGCCCTCGGGTACATTGGAGCCTATCGTGGTAAACTGCCCGATATTCACATTATTGCCTATCACTGCCGACCCTCCTATCACAGTGCCGCAGCAGTGCTGTATATAGAAGCCGTAGCCTATGCGCGTGCGCGCCGGTATCAGAAGGCCGAAGCGCTTGTAGCGGTGCAGCATCATCTTGGTAAAGGGGTAGAGCAGCCCCTTGTATTGCGACAGACGGAACCAGAACGAAAAGCCCATGCTCGTGCGCGACAGACTCCCCAGCCATATGCGGAAGAGCGAGTGGCGCCGGCCGTTATGGCGGTAATAATCCGATTTTATCAGCTCGGCGCAGTCAGAATAGCTGCGCGGCACCGGGATTCTCATTTCGCGCCCGGCAACGCTGTATGTCTCAAAATCCATACACAAAGATACGAATAAGCCCCATTGCCGGCAATGGCTTTTTTCGGCATCGAGTTAAATTTTTTTCAAATTTTTTCAAAAAAATAAGGGGGAAGTGTAAGTTAACGCGGGTTAAATGCGTCTCATGTCCAAAACTAACCGATACACTTCGTTTAATCTACTATCTATAGACGCATGATTATTTCACTACACGACGTCAACAAGACCTATCCGGGCATTGTGCCGCTTCATGTTCTCAAGGATATAAACCTCGAGATAGAGCGGGGCGAGCTGGTGTCGATTATGGGAGCCTCGGGCAGCGGCAAATCCACGCTGCTCAACATACTGGGCATTCTCGACAGCTACGACAGCGGCGACTATGTGCTCGACGGCCTCGAAATCCGCAACCTCAGCGAGAACCGTGCCGCCGAAATCCGCAACCGAAAGATAGGCTTCGTATTCCAGTCGTTCAACCTCATCAACTACAAGAACGCGCTCGAGAACGTGGCCCTGCCGCTCTTCTATCAGGGCATAGGGCGCCGCCGCCGCAACGCCCTCGCCATGGAGCAGCTCGAGCGCATGGGTCTGGCCGACCGCGCCCACCATCTGCCCGGCGAACTCTCAGGCGGTCAGAAACAGCGTGTGGCAATAGCCCGCGCCCTGGTGACAAATCCCGCCATTATCCTCGCCGACGAGCCCACCGGCGCCCTCGACAGCCACACATCGAAAGAGGTGATGGAGGTCTTCCGTCAGCTCAACGCCGAGGGAATGACCATAGTCATCGTAACGCACGACCCCGGTGTCGGAGCCGCCACCAACCGCATAATCCGCATTGTCGACGGCGAAATTGTGAACGAAGATGCTTGACCTCATACGCGAAATAACACAGACTCTGAGCAACAACCGCCTGCGCACCATTCTCACAGGCGTGTCGGTGTCCTGGGGCATTTTCATGCTCATAGTGCTGCTCGGAGCAAGCCGCGGCGTGCGCAATTCCTTCGAAGACGAGTGGACCGACAGCGAAAGCAACTCTATTCAGTTCTGGCAGGGCATGACTTCGATGCCTTACAAGGGATACCCCAAGGGCCGCCGTATCACCCTCAAAAGCAGCGATATCGATGCCCTCAAGCACGACAACCGCGGGTTAGTCACCGACGCCTCGGCCCGCGCCAGTGTCGATTCGGCAAAGATTACGACCGCGAAAGACGTAGTAAGCGGCGGCTTCGAGGCCGTATATCCGAGAGCCCGCGAAACCGGTAACTATGAAATGAAATATGGCCGCTTCATCAACGACGCCGATATCAGAGACGCGCGCCGCACCATGGTGATGTCGGCAAAAAACGCGCGTCTGCTCTTCGACAGCGACTCTGTGGCCGTAGGCCGCACCGTGCAGTGCATGGGCCTGGCATGGACCATTGTAGGCGTCTACGACCACCGCTGGCGCTCCACCACCATGGTGCCCTATTCGGCATACAAGGCCGTGACAGGCAATAGCGACGATGCATACGAAATCAGCGTCGAAGTGACCGGGCTCAGGACAGAGGCCGACGGCGACGCCGCCGAGGCAGCTCTCCGCGCCACTCTCGGCCGCGCGCATCAGTTCAACCCAAGTGACAGGAATGCACTCTGGTCATGGAACCGCTTCAACAGCTACCTCTCCGGGCAGGCTGCCATGGGATACCTCAATCTGGCCGTATGGATAATTGGCATATTCACCCTCCTTACGGGCATTGTCGGCGTGAGCAACATCATGTTCGTGTCGGTTCGCGAGCGCACCCACGAGATAGGCATACGTCGCGCCATCGGCGCCAAGCCCCGCTCGGTGCTCATGCAGATTCTGGCCGAAAGCGTGGCTATGACCTCTCTGTTCGGCTACATCGGCATTGTCGTCGGCACCCTCGCCCTCCAGGGCCTCAACGCCGTCCTCGGCGACATGCAAGGCTTCAAGAATGCCACTGTCGATATATCGATAGCGGTGGAAGTAACCGTAGCCCTGATTATAGCCGGTGCCATCGCAGGCCTCTTCCCGGCGCTCAAAGCAATCAAAGTGAAACCCGTAGAAGCGCTCCGCGACGAATAAGCCATGAAATCGACATCAATTTTCGACCTTGAGAACTGGCGCGAAATCACGGCCACTCTCGCACGCAACAAGACACGCACATTCCTCACCGCCTTCGGCATCTTCTGGGGCACGGCCATGCTTGCCATGCTCTGGGGCGGCTCGCAGGGCTTCAAAGGCGTCATGAGCCGAAATTTCGCCGGTCTGGCCACAAACATGGGCGCCGTCTTCGCCAATAACCGCAGCATATCCTACCGCGGCTTCAACAAGGGCTCGTCGTGGTCCATGACCGTGCAGGACGTAGACAATATCCGCCGCGTAGCCCCGTATATCGACAAATCGAGCATGATGTACCGCTCGTGGGTCAACGCCTCCTATGCCGACAAGAGCAAAAGCGGCTCTGTGCTCGGCGTAGAAGAGAGCTACACCTCGCTCATGGAGCCTATAGTCTACGAAGGCCGCTTCATAAACGACTCCGACGAGGCCTCCGCGACCAAAGTCGCCGTCATAGGCCGCAATATGGCTACCGAGCTGTTCGGTTCCGAGTCGCCGATAGGCAAGTCGGTAAACCTCGCCAATGTCTATTTCAAGATAGTCGGCGTGGCGGGCCAGCGCGGCGAGGCCTCTATCATGGGGCGCGTTGACGACAGTTTCATCATCCCCTCCAGCACCATGCGCCGTGCTTTCAACCGAGGCAATACTGTAGACGCTTTCATGTTTACCTCCACGCCAGGCCACAAACCGTCTGATAATGCGCAGTATATACGCCGCACCCTCCGCGGTGCCCATGCCATACACCCCGACGACGAGCACGCCGTCGAATTCTTCGACGCCTCCGAAATGTTCGAGATGATTTCCGGCCTCTTCCTCGGCATAAGCCTTCTGGCTCTGTTCGTAGGCCTTGGTTCGCTCATGGCCGGTGTGATAGGCGTAGGCAATATCATGTGGATTATCGTCAAGGAGCGCACGCACGAATTCGGCGTCCGCCGCGCAATCGGGGCCAAACCCTCCGACATCACCGTGCAGGTGCTCTCCGAGAGCGTGCTTCTCACTCTCGTGGCCGGCATAGCGGGCGTATGCTTCGCCGCTCTGGTACTGGGTGTGGCCGATGAAGCCACCCTCGACCCTATCAACGGCAAAGCCGGCTTCCAGATTACATTTGCAACGGCCATGATTGTGGTAGGAGCATTCTTTGTGCTCGGCACCGCCGCCGGCACTCTCCCGGCCATCAAGGCCATGCGCATCAAGCCTATCGAAGCTCTAAGAGACAAGTAATAAGTTTAAAAAGTAATGGGTTTAAAAAGTTAAGATAATGGTTTCGACTCCGAAACATTCCTTTTTAACGTTCTCGACTTTTTTAAACTCTTTAAACAGTTAAAAATCAAACACTTCAACTATAATGAAAAAAGTTTTTCGCATTTTGCTCTGGACGATTGTCGCGCTTCTCTTCGTGAGCACTTTCATCTACCTCTATCTCAACTCTCAGGACAAAAAAGACAGCTATCAGACCGTGAAGCCATCTACCGCCACCATCGAGCGCTCCACAGTGCTCACCGGCAAGATTGAACCGCGCGACGAAATCGATATCAAGCCCCAGATTTCGGGCATCATCACCGAAATCGAGGTCGAGGCCGGCGACCGCGTCAATGCCGGCGACGTCATAGCGCGCATCAAGGTCATTCCCGAAGCTTCGCAGCTGTCGTCGGCCCAGGGCCGCGTCAACCTTGCCGAGATAGAGTTGCGCGATGCCAAAGTGAAATTCGACCGCGACGCCGACCTCTATGCCAAGAAAGTGATTTCGCGCGAAGAATACGAAACCTCCGAAAAGACCTATAACCGCGCTAAAGAAGAGCTCGCTTCGGCCGAAGACGCCTTCCGTATCGTCCGCGAGGGCGTGAGCCAGTATAACGCCAAGGAGAGCAACACCCTCGTGCGAGCTACAATCACGGGTCTTGTCCTCGACGTGCCCGTGAAAGTGGGTTCATCTGTAATTCAGGCGAATACCTTTAACGACGGAACCACGATTGCTACTATCGCCGATATGAACAATCTCATATTCAAGGGCAAGGTCGACGAGACCGAGGTCGGACTCCTCCACGTCGGCATGCCAATGGAAATAACCATCGGCGCACTCCCCGAAAGCACTCCGACGGCCATCATCGAGTATATTGCTCCCAAGGGCACCGACACCAGCGGCGCCAACACCTTCGAAATCAAGGCAGCGCTGACGCTCGACAATGTCGACGCCGTTCGCGCCGGCTACAGCGCCAACGCCTCTGTCACCCTTGCAAAGGCCGAAAACGTGCTCACTGTGCCCGAGGGTGTGGTTGAGTTCGTCGGCGACAGCACCTATGTCTACGTAATGACCGACAGCCTGCCCGAACCCAAGTTCGAGCGCCGGGCCTTCACCGGCGGCATGAGCGACGGCATAAAACTCGAGGTGAAAGCCGGACTCGACTCCACCGCCGTCCTCCGTGGCGATAAAGTTCTTTAATTTGTGGGTGTAGAAAGTATTGAGTTTAAAAAAGTTAAGATAATACTGCATCGAATGACAACTATAAAACATATATTGGCAGCAGGCTGTCTGCTGGCGGCTTCGGTGGCTTCGGCCGAGACATGGAGCCTCGACAGCTGCGTGAACTATGCCATATCGCATAATATCAATGTGCAGGCGCGTCTGCTTCAGGAGGAAAACGGGCGCCTGGGCGTCACCGAGGCCAAAGACCGCTTTCTGCCTACAATAGGCGGCTATGGCAGCCAGAGTTTCAGTTTCGGCCGCGGTCTTACGGCTGCAAACACATATGCCAACCGCAATACGTCGTCGTTCTCCGTCGGCGCCAATCTCTCCCTGCCTGTGTTCCAGGGTCTTGCCGGTGTCCGTCGTCTCGACTACGCCAAGGCCTCGCTCAAGGCCCTCCTGGAGCAGACCGAAGCGGCCAAAGACGATGTGACGCTCAACGTCATCACCCAGTATCTCCAGGCCTTGTATGCCGGCGAGCTGCTGCAGGTGGCCCGTGAGCGCCTGAGCATTTCTACTGCCGAACTGGCTCGCCGCCAGACACTCCTCGAGGCCGGAAAAATACCCGAACTCGACATCTACGAGGCCCGCTCGCAGGTGAGCCAGGACGAGCTCAATCTCGTCAACTGCACCAACGACAGCATCATAGCCCTCCTCGACCTCGCCCAGCTGCTCAATCTGCCCGACGCCGACGGTTTCGCCATCGAGCCTCTGGCCGACAGCGAAATGCCTCTTCTCTCGCCCGAAGAGGTATGGGCAAACGCCAGCGAGCGCAACCACGCACTGCGCGCCGGCCGCCTCGAGGCCGAAGCCGCCGACAAGAACGTATCGCTCGCAAAGACCGGATATATGCCTACTCTGTCGTTCAGCGCCGGGCTGGGCACGAACTACTACCGCACATCGGGCTTCGAAAACGAGACATTCAGCCAGCAGATGCGCCATAATTTCGCCAAACAGATTGGGTTCTCGCTCTCGATTCCTATTTTCGATGCATTCTCCACCCGCAACAGTGTGCGCCGCGCTCACGTGCAGGCACATAACACCCGTCTGCAGCTCGACGACAGTCGCCAGCGCCTCTACAAGGCCATTGTCCAGGCCTATACACAGGCCACGGCGGCACACAAGAAGCGCGACGCTGCCGAAGTTGCCGTCGAAAGCAGCCGCGCCGCCTTCGAGGCAATGAAGGTGAAATTCGACAACGGCCGCGCCACCCCCACCGAATACGAAAAGACGCGCTCAGACTACACCACCTCGCTCGCCGAGGCCGTCCAGGCCAAATACGAAGCAATCCTCCGCGCCCGCATCCTCCTCTTCTACAATAAATAGTCTTTTAGGCTATTGGGCAGACGGGCTGCTGGGCTGCTGGGCAGACGGGCGGACAGGCTGTTGGGCTGACAGCCCAATAATCCCACACAGCAGTAGGGGCGCGCGTTCGGCGCGCCCGCCGAGAACAAGCTTCCAGACGCAAAAAAACATGCCCGCCAGCCCAAACAGCCGCGTAGCGGCAAAAAAGCGGCATAGCCGCGCCAACAATAATAGCCTATGGCAAGCACGCCGTAGGCGAGCGCAGCCATAGGACAAATCACAAACCACACAAACCAAGCTGCGTAGCTGCGACACATCATGTGGATTATATCGCAGCTACGCAGCTTATTATCATTGATGTCGGCTTCGAAACCCTATGGCTGCACGCACCTTCCGGCGCGCTTGCCATAGGCTATTACTCTGAACGCTGCTCCGCAGCTCTTTTGCCGCTCCGCGGCTTAGTCGCTCGTCAGCCCGCCAGCCCAAAAAGCCGCATGGCGGCTACCCTAAGCCCTAAAAAAACTCGCCCCTCGTACCTCGCTCCTCGCCCCTAAAAAAATCAATGAGCTTCGAGCCAATTGGCGCCGGCGCCGGCTGATACTTCCATTGGCACGCGGCCCTTGTAGGCGCTCTCCATGAGGCGTACCACGAGTTCCTGCATTTCGGCAAGCTCCTCGGGCACAACGTTGAAAATCAATTCGTCGTGCACCTGCATAATCATACGCGAACGCAGGCCGCGACGGCGAATCTCGGCGTCGACCGCCACCATGGCAACCTTGATGATGTCGGCTGCCGAGCCCTGCAGAGGCGCGTTGATGGCATTTCGCTCGGCATAGCCGCGCACGGCGGCGCTGCGCGATGCAATGTCGGGAAGATAGCGCTTACGGCCCATTATGGTGCTTACGAAGCCGTCGCGCCGAGCATCTTCGATAGACTGCTGCATATATTCGGCCACTCTCGGATATGTTGCCAGATAGCCCTCAATGAGCGCCTTGGCCTCGCCGCGCGGTATGCCGAGGCGTTCCGACAGCCCGAAGGCCGAAATACCGTATATAATGCCGAAATTGGCCGTTTTGGCCTTGCGGCGCTGGTCGTCGGTGACGTCCTCAATGCTTTCGTGAAAAATCTTGGCGGCAGTAGCCCGGTGAATGTCGGCCCCCGACAGGAAAGCCTCTATCATTTCCTCGTCGCCGCTCATATCGGCCATTAGACGCAGCTCTATCTGCGAATAGTCGGCCGAGAGCATGATGTCGCCCGGCTCGGGCACAAAGGCGCGGCGGATATCGCGGCCGTCGGCGGTGCGGATAGGTATGTTCTGTAGGTTGGGATTGGTAGACGACAGGCGCCCTGTTGCCGTAGCCGTCTGGTTATAAGTGGTATGAAGCTTGCCGGTGCGCGGATTGATAAGCTTAGGCAGAGAATCGACATATGTTGCCAGAAGCTTCTTCAGGGCGCGTATATCGAGTATGAGGCGTACCAGGGGCACATCTTTCGCATATTTTTCGAGCACATCTTCGGCCGTAGACCATGCACCGCTTTTGGTGCGCCGGGCTTTGGGGTCGATCTGCATTTCCTCGAATAGGATAGTGCCTACCTGAAGCGGCGAACTTACGTTGAACGGACGTCCGGCAAGCTTGTATGCCTCCTGCTCGAGGTCGGCAAGGCGTCGGCTGAGCTCACCGGAAAGGCGCTGCAACTCAGCCACATCTATGCGGGCGCCGCACCATTCCATACCGGCGAGAACGCTCACCATAGGAGTCTCTACCTCTTCAAATAGTTTAAGATGCCCTTTCTCGCTCAAATCAGCGAGCAAGGGAGCGCGCAGGCGCAGCGATACTGCCGCTCTCTCTCCCATAACCGCAGGGGAAGAGGAGGCGTCGTCGCTGATGTGAAAGCCGAGATATACCATTGCGATGGTCGCGGTGTCGTGCTTGGTTTCGGGATTGCACAGATAGTGGGCCACGCCGGTGTCGAACCAGCCCGCGCTGGCAAACTCGATGTTCATGCGCTTGAGAACGAGCATTGTACGCTTTATATCCTCGCCGACAAGCGTCACAGCCGGGCTGGCGAAGAGGGGCGCAAGCAGCTCGGCCTGAGCGGCGCGGCGCGCGGCGTCGGCGCTGAATCGTATATATGCCGTGCGGCCTCCGTCTTCGCTGTCGTAGGCGAGCGCTATGCCGCAGGGCTGCGCAGTCATGGCCTCGGCGCCTTCCGCATTAAGGGCTATGCCGACCTCGCGCGCGGCGATAGCCGCAGTTATGAAGCCGCTGATTTCTTCGGGCGATTCGAGCTCTTCCACCGCGGTGGAGGGAGCCTCGTATTTCACTGTCGGCGTCTCGTCTTCAGGAATGTCGAAAAGCGAGCCCATGGAGCCGGGCGCCGGTGCCGGTGCAGCGCTTACTGCAACAGGCTCAGGCTCGGCCGCCGAGGTGAATTTTGCGGCAAAGCTCTTGAATTCAAGTTCTTTGAAGAGCGCAAGTAATGCCGGCACGTCGGGCTCGGTGCGAAGCAGGGCCTCGGGGTCGAAAGGCACGGGGGCGTCTGTGCAGATTGTCACCAGCTCTTTCGACATACGTATCTGCTCGATATTGCTTTCTATTTTGGTGCGGAGTGCGCCCTTGATTTCGGCGGTGTGCTCAAGCATGTTTTCGACCGAACCAAACTGCTGAATGAGCTTCACGGCAGTCTTCTCGCCCACGCCGGGGCAGCCGGGCACGTTGTCAGACGCATCGCCCTCGAGGGCAAGCAAATCGATAACCTGTGCGGGCGTCTGAATGCCGTAGCGCTCGCACACCTGCTGCGGGCCGCGGATTTCGAAACCCTGCCCCTTGAGAGCCGGACGGTACATGAAAACACGGTCTGTCACAAGCTGTCCGTAGTCCTTGTCGGGCGTCATCATATAGGTGACGAAGCCCTCGGCCTCGGCGCGGCGCGAAAGCGTGCCGATGAGGTCGTCGGCCTCGTAGCCCTCTGCCTCGAGCGCCGGTATGCGGTATGCGGCCAGGAGAGCTTTTATATATGGAATGGCAAGAGTAATGTCCTCGGGCTGCTTGTCGCGTCCGGCCTTATACTCAGGGTATTGCTCATGGCGGAAAGTGCGTCCGTGCGGCGGGTCGAAGCACACGGCTATATGTGTCGGGTTCTCCTTACGCATCACATCGTCGAGTGCGAGCAGAAAACCGAAAATAGCCGACGTATTCATTCCGGCCGAAGTAGTGCGGGGCGAGCGCATCAGCGCATAGTAAGCCCTGTATATCAACGCATAGGCGTCGAGCAAAAAAAGTTTCTTCTCTTCCATAACCGCAAATATACGCAAAAAAGCCCAAACCGCCCATCAGCTCGTCCGCCTATCGCCGTATGGGGTTATTGGCTTGCGTGCCCAACAGCCTGTCCGCCCATCAGCCCTACTGCTGTGTGGGGTTATTGGCTTGCCTGCCCATCAGCCCCGCCAACCCGTACGCCCGTTTGCCCAAAAATGCCGCGTAGCGGCAAAAAAGCGGCATAGCCGCGCCAACAATAATAGCCTATGGCAAGCACGCCATAGGCGAGCGCAGCCATAGGACAAATCACAAACCACACAAACCAAGCTGCGTAGC
>CAJTOB010000023.1 GCA_910578035.1 uncultured Muribaculaceae bacterium | reverse complement strand
TTAAGCAAAAATACACCAACCTGTGTTTTCACATATGTTATTAAACAACCTCTAAAAATCAGCGACACCGATAAGAGGCCGGTTCTGCGGCTCGCTTATCGGTATCGCTGATTTCACGATGCTTCTTATCGATTTCAGGATTGGGGCAGAAAGCCGGTGTGGATTATATTGTATCTTTCGAAACGAAAATACGGCGGTGTAAAAGCGTTAAATAATGTATAATAATAGGGGTCTCTTTGTTGGAACGAAAAATAATGCTTACATTTGGAAAAATTTCTAAAACAGAAAGTGTCTTTTTAGAAATTAAAAAGAAATAAATAATAAAAACGACTATTAACTATCTATCACACTAAACCGCGATGACTATCAAAAAGTATGGCATTGGCATGATTGTTAGTTTGTTTGCATTCGCATTCTGCACTCTGGTATCATGTTCAGACGATGACGAAACAGCAACACCTCTTGTAGAATGGGAAGTGACAGACAATTCGGGTTCAATCTCAGTAGACTTTAAACCCGGAGAACACTATAACGACATACAGTTTACCGTAGAGCCCGAGGGTGGCCAGATTGCCCTTGTAGCTACTAACTGGGCTTCATTCGAAATGACAGGTTTCCGTGTGAACGGCGAGTATTCCTACGATGTTACCGACAGCGACGGCAATGTAAAACCCACAGTTGTAAAGGTTGAAAATGTATATGTGAGCCCCGAAGATTTTGAGAAGGAAATCGAACCCGGCAAGGAGAATCTGTCAGTGAACCAGGGCACGACTCTGATGAAAAAGCTGTGTAAGTCGGTAGTATCTTCCGGAAAGAACATTTCTTTCGAATTCGGTCCGATGGAAGCCGGTGTGAGTGGCAATTTCAAGACATATGTGCTCAACGGCAAGCAGATGAGCGACATCATCGTTATCCGCAAATAAGAAAAATGTCGCCGTGCCGGCCGACCACCCGCTTTTTAGGATAAGTAAATATTACTAAAACGGAATTAGAATAAAAGTTGTGACAGTTGTCGAAATTACGATAACTGTCACAACTATTTTCTATTACAGAGTCGAATCGGGGCCTGGAGTGGAAAATAATTTGTACCTTTGCGGCGTTTGAAAAAAAGTTTGATTGTCATAATATAAAAATATAAACTATTAAATTCACTTATGGCTAAGGTCATATATATTCTAATCATTGCACTGATTGTATTTCCGTTCAATCATTTCGGTTTGCCGGTAATTTCGGCGCCTATAGCCTTGCTGCTGGGTCTGATTTTCGCTTTTACATTTAAGAATCCCTGTCCGAAATTCAATAAGAAGACATCGAAATATCTGCTGCAGGTGGCTGTTGTTTGCCTTGGCTTCAATATGAATCTGCAGGAGTCGCTCAAGTCCGGCTCTGAGGGCATGCTGTTTACTGTGGTGTCGGTTGTCGGCGTGATGGCTCTTGGCGTCATGGTAGGCTACTGGTTCAATATCAACCGTAAGACGGCATATCTCATATCGTCGGGCACGGCCATTTGTGGCGGCAGCGCTATCGCGGCAGTAGGCCCGGTGCTGAAGGCCGATGAAAATGAAATGGCGGTATCGCTCGGTGTTATCTTTATTCTCAATTCGATAGCACTCTTCATATTCCCGCCTCTGGGCCATCTGTTTGAGATGACACAGCAACAGTTCGGCACCTGGGCGGCTATTGCAATTCACGATACATCGTCGGTTGTAGGCGCAGGAGAGGCCTATGGCGAGCAGGCGCTCCAGCTTGCCACGCTCATCAAGCTCACGCGAGCGCTTTGGATTATTCCTCTGGCTCTCGTCACCATGTTTATATTCCGCGACAAGACTGCCAAGATTTCCATACCCTGGTTTATCTTCATTTTCGTGCTGGCTATGGTTGTGAATACCTATGTTGCACTGCCTGAATGGTTTGTGTCGTCTATGGTCTGGATTGCCAAGCGCGGTATGGTAGTTACGCTGTTCCTTATCGGCGCCTCGCTGTCGCTTGCGTCTATCAAGTCGGTGGGAGTGCGACCCCTCATGCAGGCTGTAATCCTCTGGGTGGTAATCAGCGTAGTATCGCTCTTTGTAGTGCTCGAAACCGTGTGAAAATAGCCCGCTTCGACGCCTTGCCCGCATTCCCGGCAGCCGCAGGTGCGTAAATATAAAGCGACCAGGTTTGTATATCAGCCTGGTCGCTTGTGTTTTATGCAGAGTAGAAATGCCTGCATATAATCATGAGGATAAGAAAGAAAATCGCACTACAGGCGCATAATATTCCTAAGGCCTTGCAATCATTTTTGAAACATATATAAGTTTCTATCAAAGCTGCAACAAGTCCTATGCCCCCTGATACATATATCTTTAAAGCCCCTTTTAGAATTATGAAAGCTATTAAGAATAGTGCAGACCCGTAAGTTCGGACTCTCGTGAATATATCCCATGCATTTCCTTCCGGTTTTTTCATTTGATGATGAATTTAATGGTTAGAGCTTGTTTCACAAATCTATTAAACAACTTCTTAGAATTGAGCCCCTTACGTTCGAGTAGTCGTTGATAATCTCTTCTTTTTGTGTTTGTTCGTAGAGAGCCTGTTCGTTTTGTGAACTATGGTAGGAACTGATGGGTAAAACAAGTCCTATCTACAATAAATAAATGAGTCTTTTCATATGCGATTGTTTAAGGGTTTTATATAAAACGTTACCAACATGAAAAAGGTTGGATCGATTATTGAGAATATGACGGATAAATTTGTATATTTGCCATAAAATGAGATAAATGAATATTTTTGTTTTTTCAAGGCTTGGTCTGCATTCGTTAGATCAATCTGATTAAAGGCTGTAGCTTAAAAGCAAGATGTTGCAACTGAATCTATTAACGACCTGCAATTTATAGGGTAATTCGAAACCGTGTGAAAATAGCTCGCTTCGACGCCTTGCCCGCATTCCCGGCAGCCGCTGGTGCTGTCGTTGGCGCGGTAGCTGTGGATTATCCATGGTTATGGGTTGTTGCCGGCTTGTTTTTCGGGGTTCTGATATTTGTCAGGGTCAGGCTTGTGCCTGCCCTGTTTTTTGTTTTTATGGCTGCTTCGACCAGTCTGATAGCGAGGCGCATGGACGTTCCGGAGCCGGATGCATCGGTTTTCGACGGCCGTGAGCGCATATGGACGGGTATAGTCGAGAGTGTGCGGTCGACAGACCGCTCGCAGCGTTGTGTGGTGTCGTTCGAAGAGCCGGTAGCCATGCGTTGCCGCATGACGCTTGCCGATGTTACCCCATGTCTGCGCCCAGGCGATATTGTAGAGCTTGAGGGCGCAGCCGAATACTCGCGCAGATATGATGCCTCTCCTGCGCTGTCGTATGGCACAGACCGCGCAGAGCGCACTGTGGCCGATATGCTTGTGATGCAGCGTTCGTGCCGTGTTACGGGGCATTCCGATGCATTCCAGTTCCGATTGCTGGATTTGCGTTATACCCTGGCGGAATATGTCTACGATTCGCCTCTCGCTCCGTCGACAAGCCGTCTGCTGGCGGCCTCAGTATTTGGCGGCGGAGACGTCGGCGACGACCGCAAGGAGGCTTTCCGCGCCAGCGGACTGTCGCATCTGCTATGTGTGAGTGGCTTCCATGTGGCCGTATTCGCGCTTGTTGTGTCTTTTCTGCTTTTCCCATTGAAAATCAGTGAGAACTTAGGTCGATGGCGCTATCTGATGATTGTACTGGCGGTATGGGGCTATGCAGCGGCTACGGGGCTTCAGCCTTCTGTATTCCGTGCGGCGGTGATGCTAAGCGTCTACAATCTCGCGCGCCTGTTACAGCGCAATTCTCCGCCTCTCAATTCGCTCTTTCTCGCTGTTGCCATTATACTGGCGGTCAACCCTCTGTGGGTATATTCTATCGGTTTCCAGCTATCGGTAGCCGCCGTGCTCGGTCTGCTGCTGATGTCCGACAGACTCAATCCGCTGCGACGCGGAAACAGATTCTACGGCCTTTTCGCTCTGTTCGCGGTGCCTCTTGCCGCCACAATAGCAACCGCGCCGGTGCTTCTGTGGCATTTCCACACATTGCCGCTGCTGACTGTTCCGGCAAACGCGCTCGCATCGCTCATATTCCCGCTGTTTATGGTCGCGGGGTGCGCTGTAGTGCTTCTGGCAGCAATCGGTATTCCCTCAGGCTTTGCAGCAGGACTTGTCGACAATCTTGCCAGAGTTATCGACAATATATGCGGCCTGGCCGTAGATGTAGGGTGGGCAAATCCAGCCGGAATAAGGC
This sequence comes from uncultured Muribaculaceae bacterium, assembly GCA_910578035.1. GTDB lineage: Bacteria > Bacteroidota > Bacteroidia > Bacteroidales > Muribaculaceae > CAG-873. Next base: position 39,495 of record CAJTOB010000023.1, on the reverse strand, counting down.
TTGGAGTGTATAGCATGGCTGTGCTGTGCGGCTGTATATTGATTTTCGTAATTATTTTATATTGCCGCAAGAATGCTCACAGGCTGGTTTTTGCGTCGGTCGGGCTTGCGCTTGCTCTGTCGGCAATGCTGCTGCCTGAAGACGCTCAGGCGAGCGATATAGCCGTTCACGGGAATACCTATGCCGCTGAGATACGTGTGCGCTGTGGCGGACGCGGTTATATTGTGCCGCTGTCGAGCAGAAAACGGCCGATTGGCAATCCCGATAATTATTTTCTTGACGGCGGAATCGCGGCCGACATGATTGAAATAGCTCCTGACAGTATTTGCCATGAAAAGGTGCGGCTACACGGCGGCATGCTCCTTGCGGGCGAGAGGCGGCTGCTGATAGCTGCAAATGATTCGTCGGGCGTTGCCGGGGCGGTAGATTGTATTGTGCTCAAAGGACGCTATCGGGGCTGTCTCGACTCGCTGTTGGCGCGCAATAGTCCGTCTGCGCTCATCATCGCCTCAGATATGGACGCCGACCGCCGCAAGGCCTATATCGCCATCGCCGACACTGCCGGCCTCCCCGTCTGCGACCTCACCCGCGAAATCTTCCTCCTCGACTTCTGATTTGGAAGCGGCAAGGAGGGCGAGGCCTTTGTTGAAGTAGGCCGAGGCGTGGTCGAGGGGGCGAAGGACGGCGCCGTTGAAGATGACTATGTCGATGTCTATTGTTACGCGGGCTTCTTCTACGGTGGCGGCGCGTTCGGTGCTTTCGTATTTCTTGCAGAGGCTATGCAGCCGGTCGTAGTGCAGAGCGGTGCCGATTTCGAGGATACGGTTGGTGTAGATGGCTGTTGTGGCCGTATGTTCGGGGTCTGAGGGATAGTCGCCGGAGTCGTCGTGTATTGAGGCTATTGTGCATATGAAGGCGACGGCGCGGGCAATGTGTGCGCGCGCGTCTGATGCATTTGAGCCGAGGCAGATTGTTGCGGTGTTCATAGGCCCTTCATGCTTAGCGATATGCGGCGGCGCGCATGGTCGATTTCGAGCACTTTCACACTCACTTTCTGGCCTAATTTGAGGACGTCGGCCACGTTGTTGACACGCCGGTCGGAAATCTGCGAAATGTGCAGCAGGCCGCTCTCCTTGATTCCGAGATTTATGAATGCGCCGAAAGCAGTGATATTGGCAACAAGGCCGGGGAGAACCATTCCGGCCCGAAGTTCTTCGAAATCAGCAATCTCGGGCACGAATGCGTCGGTGTCGGCGTCGGTGCGCGGGTCGCGGCCCGGTTTGCGGAGCTCTGCAAGGATGTCGAGTACTGTCTGACGTCCGGCTCCATCGGCCACGGCGGCTTCGATGTCGAGGCGGTCGACAAGGCTGCTGTCGGTCACTAATTTTTCGATGGCTATGCCGGCCCGTTTGGCCATATCCTTGACAATGGCGTAGCTTTCGGGGTGTATGCCGGTGTTGTCGAGTGGATTGGCGCCGTTGCGCACACGGAGGAAGCCGGCGGCCTGTTCGAAGGCTTTGGCGCCGAGACGCGGCACTTTGAGGAGCGATTTGCGGTCGGTGAAAGGTCCATTTTCCTGGCGATATTCGACTATGCGCGAGGCCATGACGGGGCCTATGCCCGATATGTATTCGAGCAGTTTGGCCGAGGCGGTGTTGAGGTCAACGCCGACAGCGTTGACGCAACTCATAACGGTGTAGTCGAGTGCATCGCGCAGTCCGGTCTGGTCTACGTCGTGCTGATACTGGCCTACGCCTATGGATTTGGGGTCGATTTTGACGAGTTCGGCCAGCGGGTCGATGAGGCGCCGTCCGATTGAGACTGCACCGCGCACGGTGACGTCCTTGTCGGGGAATTCGCGGCGGGCGATGTCGGAAGCTGAATAGACCGAAGCACCGTTCTCGCTCACCACATATAGCGAATCGGGCTTTACAAGTCCGCTTTTGCGCAGGAAGTCTTCTGTCTGGCGCGAGGCCGTGCCGTCGCCAAGGGCCACGGTGTCGAGCCTATAGCGGTCTATGAGTTGTGCCAGGGCCTTGCGGGCGCCTTCGGTGTCGCAGCGTGGTTCGGTGGGGTATATGACAGTGTCGGCGAGCAGATTGCCCTGGGCGTCGATGGCAACGACCTTGCAGCCCGTGCGGTAGCCCGGGTCAATGGCGAGCACGCGGCGACCGGGGAGTGGTGCGGCCAGAAGCAGGGCGCGAAGATTGTCGGAGAAGATGCCTATGGCAACTTTGTCGGCCTCTTCTTTCATTTCGGCGGCAAGCTCGTTTTCTACCGACGGGCGCAGCAGGCGCTTGTAGGCGTCTTCCACGGCGTCGTCGATAAGCTTTCCACAGGCTTCTGTGGCCTCGCGGGGCCCGAAATTGCCGCATAGGGCGTCGATGACTGCCTCGTCGTCGGGCATGCTGTATTTCACTTTGAGGAAGCCCTCGCGCTCGGCACGGCGTAGGGCGAGGTACTGGTGCGATGAGCAGCGGCGCAGTGGGCGGTCGAAACCGGCATATTCGGCATATGGCGAAGCGGCAATCGTATCGGCTTTGTCTTTGGCGACCGTGGCGCTGATGTTGCCTCTTTTGCGGAATTCGCGACGCACTATATTGCGCAGGCGCGGAGTCTCGGCAGCCCATTCGGCGATGATGTCGCAGGCGCCGGCAATGTCTTCAGCCGAGGCGTCGAGGCGTGCCGCACGACCGGCCATGATTCGCTTCGCAAGCGGCTCAAGACCTTTTTCGCGGGCTATAGAGGCGCGGGTGCGGCGTTTAGGCTTGTATGGAGCGTACAAATCTTCTATTTCGGTCATTGTCGCCGCATTTTCAAACCTGGCCTGTAGTTCGGGGGTGAGGGTGCCGGCTTCGCCAAGGCTCTCTATTATAGAATCGCGGCGTTTCTCGAGCTCGCGTCGGCGTCCGAGAGCAAGCTCGATGTCGCGCACGGCGACTTCGTCGAGCGAGCCCGTGCGCTCCTTGCGGTATCGGCTGATGAAAGGAACGGTGGCGCCTTCGTCGAGCAGCGAAATGACGGCTTCGACGCCTTTATGCGGAAGGCCCGTGGCGTCTGCCACAGCCTGAGCGGTAGAAATCATTTGCGGAGTGTGAAAAGTGTTATTTCCGGTGTGGCCCCTATTCGGGCGGGTATGCCTACCTCGCCGGTGCCGATGTTGACATATAGGCGTCGCAGGCTGTCGGTGTCGGCGTACATGCCGCCCCAGGTGGGGTATCGGAAGGCCGCCGGAGAGAGGCCGAAGGCCGATATCTGCATTGCATGTGTATGACCCGAAAGAGTGAGGGCTATGTTGTTTTCCGGATTGGTGCTGATGTCGGTCACCCAGTGGGCGGGATTGTGCGAGAGCAGTATCTTATACTCGCTGTCGGCCAGGTTGCCGGGGTATGAGGCTGAGAGGTCGCCATATATGCGGAAGGGAGGGTCGCCGACGTTCTCTACGCCTATAAGGGCAATGGAGTCGTTTCCGCGGTGCAGCCATTCGGTCTCGTTGCGGAGAAGACGCCAGCCCATGCCAGCCTGAAGACGGTACATGAGCTCCATGTTTTCGGCCTTGGCGGCTTCGGAGGGCCAGTTGTAGTAGTCGCCATAGTCGTGGTTTCCGAGTATGGAGTAAACACCCATCGGCGCGCGCAGTCGGCTCAATGTGGCGGTAAATGGTTCGAGCTCAGATGTGTGTCGGTTCACAATGTCGCCGGTAAAGACAACGATGTCTGGGTGCAGCCCGTTGATGGTCTCTACCAGCTTCGACACAAATGAGGTATCTGTGCCATAGGTGCCTGTATGGAGGTCGGAAATCTGAGCTATCGTAAGGCCGTCGAAGGAGGCCGGAAGACGGCTGTCGGATATTTCGACGTGGTTCGTGTCTATGCGATAGCGGTTTATGAGCGCTCCCCACCACATGGCGCAGAAAGTGACGCAGGCAAGTGCGATTCCGCCGATGCTCAGCGCCTTGATGCGTTTGCGGTGGAGTAGCTGCGGTATTTTCGCGATGAGGTCGAACAGGCAGAATATGTATTTAGGCAGATAGACAGAAAAATAGGCGAAGAGTACCCACATGATAAACTGGAGTTCTTCGTCGTCGCCGCTGCGCTTGGGCGAGCAGATGGCCGCCAGAAGAGCTATAAAGCCTATCCAGCCCGTGATGCGGGCGAACTTACCCCAGAAGCGGCGGCCATGTGTGCAGCGCTGATACACGACCGTCGCGATATACCAGTCGACCAGCAGGCCGATAATCAGCACCGGCACTATGAGGACAAGAGGCAGGCGCATTTCAGGCAGTAAATGAGCCGTCGAGGGCGGCGCGCTGGTTTTTCAGCGGATTGGCGTACATAGACAGCATTGTCTCGCGCATGAATGCGTGCTCCTCGGGAGTGATGTTTTCCACTTCCACCTTGTCGAGCTGTTTTTCGATGTATTCCTCGAATGCCTCGACGTCGGCTTGGGTGTATTGGGCGGCGTATTCGTCGGTATGGTGCACTTTGTCGAAAGCAATGTAGTTGCAGGGGAATATGCGGTAGCCGGAGTGTATTGCGCGGTCGAGCACGTTGCATACCAGACGCACGGCTTCGGCACGGGTGTCGCCTACGCGCTCGAGCTCGTCATTGATGCACCGGCCTATGCGGAAGTGTACACGGCCTTTCTGTTTGAGAATGCCGGTCTCCATGCTGAAGAGGTCGTCGCGTTTGGTCTTTTTATATTCCGGGTCGCGGCGTTTGAGCACGAATTCGCGCACTTTCAGATAGTCGTTGGGGTCGAATTCATATGAAATAGCAACGGGCACTATATTGAGCTCCATCAGGTTGTGCTTGCTGTCGCTGTCGCCTGCAAGCGAAAGCATCTTGATTACGCTCTCTTGGGTGAGGTCGTTCGAATCTTTTGCGCGACCTTCGCGCTGTGCTATCCATACCGATTCTTTCTTGTCGTTGACGGTATGATGTATGTATGCCGACAGATGCTGGGCGTTATCGAGAGCTTCGCGAACGCGGCCGTCGCGCTTGACAATGAAGCTGCGGTTGAGCTTCACGAGGTCGGTAATCCACTCGTAGATAAGCAGATTGTTGCCGATTGCCACTTGTGTGAGCGGCAGATTGGCGCGAATGAGGCAGAGATTGAGGAATGAGGCATCGAGAACGATGTCGCGATGATTGGTTATGAATACGTGGCTGCGCGAGGGGTCGTAGTTCTCAAGTCCGTCGGCGGAAAGGCCTTTGGTAGTGTGGGCCACAAGCATTTCCAGGAAAGGACCCATGACCTTCACCTGAAAATCCATCTGAGTCTCTACTGTGAGCAGATTCTTGACGAATTCGGGATAGTCGACATCGGGCATCACGTAGCGCACGGCATGCTCGAAGCCGGGTTCTTTTACCAGAGTTGCGATTTTCTCGCGGAATTCATGGTCGTCATAAGGACGTATATCAGAAAAGTCCTGTTCAAGGGGCTTTATATTTTCGGTGTGTTCCATTTTGTTAGAGGGAGTATGTACATTCTTGCCCAATTTCGCTACAAAGTTAATTACAACTCCCCAAAAAGACAAACAAAACGCCCCGAAATAAGTTTTTTCACTCCAAAATATACGGTTCTTTTCGTATTAGGATGTGGGTGTGCGTTTCGTATAAGCTTGCGATGGCATCGGGTCTATTGGTGCGGTGCCGCAGGGGATAGCGGTATTGGCAAGCCGGCGCGATTATTGCGATTCGTCATTTAGGCATGTATTTGCCCCAGGAGTGGGGGTAGGGTATGCGTTTGTAGTATTCGAGGGAGTGGGCAGGCTGCTCGCGGTCGGCGGGGATGCCTTTTTTCGCGTAGCTGTCGAAGAATAGGAGGCAGCCGTCTCGCCACCAGATGGCTTCCTGCTCCTGGTTGAGGAGCAGACGGGCTACGCGGGCATGACGCCGGGCGTCGACAAAGGGCCGCACTGTTTCCCACTGCTTCTGCATGTCGCGAACTTGCTCGACGCCATCATAGTAGCTGTCGACCAGCCCTTGCCACAGCGTTTTGCCGCTTTTGAGGCGGTAATCCCATGGAAGACGGTGGAACCAGAGCAGGAACTGCTCTGGGCAAGTATCGAGCGAATTAAAGATGCCTGCAATGAAGGGCTTATACTGCTGTGCTGCTCCGGTGCCCCGGTCGGTACGGTCTACGCCTATGCCGTCGGCCGATATCTTGTGGTAGTCGAAGGCTGTCCACACGGGGTCGTCGTGCCAGGGCTCGGGGCCGTTGTGGGTGCCGTAGTTCATTATATGGTTGAGGCCGAGGGGCATGGTGTAGTTCACATATGTCTCGCGCGAGTTATTCAAGATGTCGCAGATAGTGCCGACTGCTTTCTGATTGTTTGTAAAGGTCATCCGGGTCCATTCTTCGGCGATTTTATCGGCAGATAGCGACGGGTTCCATGCCTGGCGTCCGAAAGTATACCAGTTGGCCTGGGCAAAGGGATGGCCGGTCCAGTTTATTTCCGAGCCAATGTTGGCGACGCCGGCTATGGCAGAGACAGGCGCGTGTTCTATCACCTGGCCTACACTTGTGCCGTGTTCATCTATTTCGGATTTAAGCACTTCTTCGTAGAGCGGGCCGAGGAATACGAGGTGTCCGGTATGGCCGAGGTTTTCCTGTGTAATCTGAACTTCGAGGCCCACTGAGGTCTGAGGCATGCCGCCGAAAAGCGGGTGGAAGGGCTCGCGGGGCTGGAAATCTATAGGGCCGTTTTTGACCTGCACAACTACATTGGGGTCGAAACTGCCGTCAAGGGGTGCAAATTCGCGATAGGCGCCGAGCACGCGGTCGTTGCTGCGGTCGTTGAGATAAACGAATGCACGCCAGAACACTATGCCGCCGTGCGGCGCGAGGGCGCGCGCAAGCATGTTTGCCCCCTGGGCATGAGTGCAGCCGTAGTCCTGAGGGCCGGGCTGACCTTCGGAGTTGGCTTTGACAAGGAAGCCGCCGAAGTCGGGAATGAGTTCGTAGATTTCATCGGCCTTCTCGCGCCACCATTTCTGCACCGCGGGGTCGTCGGGCGAAGCGCTTTGCAGACCTCCTATTTCGATGGGTGCGCTGAATTTGGCCGTGAGATATACCCGAATGCCGTAAGGGCGCCAGGCGTCGGCGAGAGCCGCTACTTTCACGAGCCATTCGTGCGACAGCATGTAGGCCTTGGCGTTGACATTGTTGATTACAGCGCCGTTTATGCCAACCGAGGCATTGGCGCGGGCATAGTCAATGAGGCGCGGGTCGATGTCGTAGTTAAGCCGCTCCCAGTTCCAGAGGCTGTAGCCGGCATATCCGCGCTCGATGCTGCCGTCGGGGTTATCCCAGTGGTTAAGCATACGTAGCGAAACTGCCGGATTGTCTATTATGTTGAGGTTGCTTATGTCCTGATGTGTCTGTAGCAGACGGAGATAAGCGAAAGTGCCGTAGAGTGCGCCCGAGGGAGTAAGAGCAAGTATGGCATTGGTCTTTTTCCTGCCTTTTTTGACTGTAGCGATGTGAAAACCGTCGGTCTTGATACCGGAGAACAGGCTTTTGTCGAATAGGTCAGACTCCGGCAGCGCGACGACTATATCAGAGTTGCCGGCCTCTGTGCTTTCGTGCGGCCAGACGCCGGCGAGACAAGTCAGAGCCGTATGAAGTTCTTGGGCTATCACATCGGCGGTAGGACCCGAAAAACCGACATGATACGAGCGGTTGCAGCCGTCGTAGCCGAGACGTTGTGCTTCGGTTGTATCTGTGCCGTATCTAAGCCACAGTTCATAGCCGTTTTCAGCACTCATGCATAGGCTGAGGCTGAAAACGGCTGTTAAAAAGGCAAGTAGGCGTTTCATTATTTTTCGACTAATGCTGTGGCGCACCAAAGGACAGGTGCCTGGCCGTGCATGTTGCCGACGAGGCGCGGGCGGGCGAGGTAGAATCCGCGGTCGCTGTTGCGGTTGGTGCCGTCGCACACTTCATCGATGTCGCCTCGGTCGTTGATGTGGTCAACGATGGCTTTCCATGCTTTGATGACAATGGGTTCGCATTTTTCTTTCGGAAGCCAGCCTTTGCGTATGCCTTTTATCATGGCGTATGTGAACATGGCAGAGCCGGAGGTTTCGCTCCAGACCTCGGGGTCGTCGATTAGCTGAGCCCACAGGCCGTCTTCTTTCTGATATCCTGCGAGAGTGTCCATCATCTTGCGGTATGATTCGAGGATAACAGGCCTGTTTTCATTGTCTTCGGGGAGAATTGAAAGCAGCTCTGTCATGCCGGCGGCCATCCAGCCGTTGCCTCGGCCCCAGAAGAACGGGGCTTCGGGCGAGTGGTGGAAGAGTCCGTTGGGGCGCTGTATCTTGCCGAGGTAGCTCACCATTTCGCGAGCGGTGCGCTCTATGTATTTCTGGTCTTTGGTGGCGAGGTATGCCTGGGTCTGAAGGGCGGTAATCATGAACATGTCGTCGATCCAGTAGCGGGTCTGCCACGAAAGGTCGTCGGCGAGATACTGATCGATGAGTTCTTCGGGCTGCCAGTTCTTGAAATCGGGCTTGAGCCACTGCGAGTCGGCATACCACAGGCCCATGCTACGGTAGGCTTTGTTGCCGGTGAGCTGGAACAACTGCAAGGGCACGGTGCCGAATACATTGTGATCTACATGGTCTATGCCCGGCAAGAGGCGGCGTTTGGCGCCGAAGAGGGGATAGAAGCGGTCTTCGAGCTGGCCGAGGTACTTTTTGTTGCCAGTAGCTTTGGCATATCGGAGAGCGCCGAGCCATGCGCATGTCTCGGGGTAGGTTATTTCGCGGGTCGGAGTGGTGTCGGCGCCCCAGTTAGGGTGGGGCACTTCGATGAAACGTTCGCAGACTTTGTTGCCTACGGTTGCCGGAGCATATTTTCCGCTGAAATTGTCTTTAAGGTCTTTTGCCGACATTGCGACACACGCCAGCAGGCAGCACAGAAGGGCGATTTTTTTCATAGTATTTTCAAGCATTCGTTTCAGTGATGAGTGTATGCAAAATTATGCAGAAAAAACCTCCCGACATGTTCTTGATTGTGCAAAAAGTGTACAGACGCAAAAAAATCGCCCGTCTTCTGAGCGAAGCGGGCGATTTTTTATGAAATGTCCTTGCGGAATTATTCGGTACGTTTGGTCTTTTTGCCGTAGCCGTAGCGGGCTGCGGTGCCGAGCTGCTCTTCGATGCGGAGGAGCTGGTTGTACTTGGCCATACGGTCGGAACGGCTTGCCGAACCGGTCTTGATCTGGCCGGCGTTGGTAGCAACAGCGATGTCGGCGATAGTAGCGTCTTCAGTTTCGCCCGAACGGTGCGAGATAACTGCAGTGTAGCCGTTGCGCTGAGCGAGTTCGACAGCACGGAGGGTTTCGGTGAGCGAACCAATCTGGTTAACCTTAACGAGAATCGAGTTGGCGCAGCCGAGTTCGATACCTTTTTCGAGATATTTAACGTTGGTTACAAAGAGGTCGTCGCCTACGAGCTGGCAGCGGTCGCCGATCATGTCGGTGAGAATCTTCCAGCCTTCCCAGTCGTCTTCGGCCATACCGTCTTCGATAGAGTCGATGGGGTATTTTTCGATGAGACCTTTGAGGTATTCAGCCTGCTGGAGCGATGTGAGCTTCTGGCCGTTAGCTTCCTTGGCTGTGCCGTCTTTGAGCTGCTGGTAGTTGTAGATACCGTCAACGAAGAATTCAGAAGAAGCGCAGTCGAGACCGATAGTCACGTCCTTGCCGGGGACGTAGCCTGCCTTTTCGATAGCCTTGATGATAACGTTGAGGGCGTCTTCGGTGCCGTCGAGAGCGGGAGCGAAACCACCTTCGTCGCCTACAGCGGTGCTGAGGCCGCGGTCGTGGAGCACTTTTTTGAGGTTGTGGAATACTTCAGTACCCATGCGGATGCCTTCGTGGAACGAAGTAGCACCGATAGGACGAATCATGAATTCCTGGAAGCAGATGGGGGCATCGGAGTGAGCGCCGCCGTTGATGATGTTCATCATCGGAACGGGGAGTGCATATGTGTTGCAGCCACCGATGTATTTGTAGAGGGGAAGACCGAGATAGTCGGCAGCAGCCTTGGCAACAGCGAGAGAAACGCCGAGGATGGCATTTGCACCGAGGTTGCTCTTGGTGTCGGTGCCGTCGAGAGCCAGCATGGTTTCGTCGATGGCAATCTGGTCGAGAGCGTTCATGCCTACGAGAGCGGCAGCGATGGGGCCGTTTACGTTGGCTACAGCCTTGAGGACACCCTTGCCCATGTAGCGGCCTTTGTCGCCGTCGCGGAGCTCGAGAGCTTCGTTAACGCCGGTCGATGCGCCCGAGGGAACAGATGCACGGCCGAAAGCGCCGGATTCGAGGACAACGTCTACTTCCACTGTGGGATTGCCGCGCGAGTCGAGAACCTCGCGGCCGATGATTTTTTCGATTTTCATGTTTGTAATACCTTGGTATATAGTTATGTTTTGTTCCTGTTAGGAGACGGGAGCACGGAGACTCCGCTTTCGGCGGCAAATTTACGAAAAATTTCTCTAATACCAATTCTTTTTTGATGGAAACGAGAACTCTAAAAGCGTGGCGTATGTTATAAAATATGAAATCGGGCCGAGCTGCTGCCTGCGCCCGGCGATAATTCCGAGTTATTAATTCCTAATTCTACTTTGACTATGCCGCGTTCTTCTTCAAATAAAAAAATCCGGACTCCGATTTGGGTAGCCATCGGTGCGATCTTTCTGATAATACTGCTCATAATCTGGCTGACCTTCGCCGATCTGACTGGCAATACCGATGTCGCAGCCTTTATAGCTCCCTATATAGTCAACTCACCCTCATAAATTGCGGATATGGATACTTTTGCTTCAATATCGCCGGGTCATGCCGGGTTGCTCATATGGTTCGTGTGGGCTCTGATAGGTATTTTTGAAGGGCTTGTTGCTTCCCGCGTGCTTGGCGGCCGCCGAATCCTTTTCATGGATATAGTAGTCGGTGTCGTGGCGGCGGTGCTCGGAGGAATCCTCAGCACAAATTTCATAGGCGACACGCCGGTTCAGCTGTTTCTCCTTTCTGTTCTTGCCGCCATTTTCTTTTCGGCGCTGGTCCTTTGGCTGGTCGGAACGATATTCTACAAGAACGAAGAAAATCTCTGACGCCTCCACCACCGAAAAAACAAAACGTCCTCACCGGTTCTATATCGGTGAGGACGCTGTGTTTATCTGAGCGTCTTTTAGAGAGCTATGGTTTCGGGGTCGAGGTTGGCAGCTTCGATATCTTTGAAGTATCGGTAAGTGCCTACTTTGAGCTCGTCGCATGCGGCCTCGTCGGCCACGATGATGGCCTTGGGGTGCATCTGGAGGGCAGAAATGGTCCACATCTGGCTTATGCCGCCTTCTACGCCGTGCTTGAGGGCGCGGGCCTTGTTGTGGCCGTTGACAAGCAGGAGTACGCTACGGGCATCCATGACAGTGCCTACGCCTACAGTGAGGGCGGTTTTAGGCACGAGATTGACGTTGCTTTCGAAGAAGCGCGAGTTGGCGATGATGGTGTCCTGTGTGAGGGTCTTCATGCGTGTGCGCGATGTGAGGCTCGAGCCGGGCTCGTTGAAGGCGATGTGTCCGTCGGGGCCTACGCCGCCCATGAAGAGGTCTATGCCGCCGTAGGAGGCTATTTTCTCTTCGAAGCGCTTGCATTCGGCTTCGGGGTCTTCGGCATTGCCGTTGAGAATGTTTACGTTTTCGCGGGGTATGTCGATGTGGCTGAAGAAGTTGTTCCACATGAACGAGTGGTAGCTTTCAGGGTGTTCCTCGGGGAGGTTTACATATTCGTCCATGTTGAAGGTGACAACATTTTTGAACGAGACCTTGCCTTGCTTGTACAGCTCGATGAGAGCGCGGTACATACCCAGAGGCGAGCTGCCGGTGGGGCAGCCGAGAATGAAAGGATGTTCGGGAGTCGGGTTGGCTTCGTTGATGCGCGATGCAACATAGTTGGCCGCCCACTGCGACAGCTTGTCGTAATTTTCTTCAATAATGAGTCTCATGTGCAATAAATAATGATGAAATAGTTATGAGGGAATTAGAATAGCCACGCGGCTGTGATTGTCCAGTAGTTGTTTTTGCCTTCGATAGGCTGGGCGCCGGTATATCCCGAGAGGGTTTCGACAGTTTTTGTCATGCCGAGGCCGTAGGATGCGCCAATCTGAAGATGCGATATGAGCTGAACGCCGACACCGAAGTTCCAGGCCAGGTCGAATTTTTTGTTCTTGTACACATCTGTGATTGCTGTCTTCGATGTGAGGAATGCGAAGCTGGGACCGGTGAAAAGGTAGGGCGTGAATACTTTTCCGATTAAGGGTAGCCCGATTTTATATTTGAAGTTGAGTGGGATTTCTATGTAGTCGCGGTTTTTGAGGCGCGAGGAATTGAGGGCGGCATTGTCGGCTGCATCGGTGGAGGTATTGTCGATAGTGCTCTGGCTCACACGGTGTACGTACATCACCGAGAGGTCGAAGCCGACGTTTACCACCGGAACATTGAATTCCATCTGCACGCCGCCGGTGAAGCCGGCGCGGTTGTCGTTGTCGAATACACTCTTGTTGAGGCGCATGGAGTTTACTTCCGTGCCCAGACGGGGGCCGATACGGAACTGGGCTGATGCGGGAATTGCCGCGGCAAGCACAATAGCACCTACGGCGAGAATGGTCTTCAATATTTTCATATTGTATCTTAAATGGTTGATATGTATTTTATTAATAGAGTCAAAACTATGCTTGCGCGCCGCAAAGTTACTATTTTTAATTATAAAAGAGGTATATTACACAGAAAAATTCATAATTTTGCAGCTATATGACACCAGAAGAACGATTGAAGCTTGAAGAGAAGGTCGTAGAGATGCTCCGCACAGTCTATGACCCCGAGATACCTGTCGATATCTATAGTCTTGGACTTGTCTATAAAATAGATATTGACGATAGTGGCAATCTGACCGTAGATATGACCCTGACGGCTCCCAACTGCCCTATGGCCGATTTTATAATGGAAGACGTGCGCATGAAACTTGAGTCAATCGACGGCATAGAGTCTGTGACGGTAAACATTGTGTTTGAGCCGGAATGGACCCAGGATATGATGAGCGAGGAGGCCAAACTCGAACTCGGGCTGCTATGAGCGGCCGCACGTGCACATATTTCCTCAGCGACGCTCACCTCGGAGCTTCGTATATCACCGACCCACGCGCCCACGAGGAGGCGCTGGTGGCGTTTCTGCAGTCGATAGAACCGACGGCCAAGACCGTCTATCTGCTCGGCGATATCCTCGACTACTGGTTTGAATACCGCACGGTGGTGCCGCGCGGATATGTGCGTTTTTTCGGCCAGCTTGCGCGAATGGCCGATTCTGGAATACGCATAGTCTGGTTTACGGGCAACCACGATATATGGCTGTTCGACTATCTCCGCGACGAACTCGGCATTGAGATAGCCGACCCTGCGGGCGGAGGAATGACGGTGGAAATCGATGGTGTCCGCTTTTTTCTCGGCCATGGCGATGACCTCGGCCGACAGCCGCTTGGTTATCGCTTGCTGCGCCGCACTTTCCGCTGCCGTTTTCTCCAGAAACTGTATTCGGGCATACATCCGCGATGGACGCTGCCCTTTGCCCACGGCTGGAGCTCGCACAGCCGCAAGGCCGCGCCACCCGAGCCAAGGCTTGAAGGTCGCGCGCGTACTGCGCTCGAGGTGGCCTGCCGCGAACTTGCATCGGCCGACCCTGCTCTTGAATATATTGTAATAGGGCATCACCATGTCGCTGTCGACGAACCCGTGACGGCATCGTGCCGTCTGATTATTCTCGGCGACTGGATAAAGCACCGCACTTATGCCGTCTTCGACGGACATGAGATGCGGCTGCAGGCACGCTGAACCGCTATTTTTTTCTGAACAGTATGACCGCGTCGGTAAATGTGGTCTGGGCTTCGTGCAGTTTAAGAAAGTCTTCCCAGGCCCCGATAGGCGCGTTGGCTACATTGACTTTGTTTCGCACACGTACCGACACGCTGCCGTCGCCGTTGTCTACGGCTTCGGCATAAAACATGCCCAGAGGGTTGTTTACAAGCGTTTTCAGGTTTTCGAGCGAAGCCTGGTCTACTTCATATCCATCAGGAATGGCAATGTTGATGTCTGTGTGGCTTTGCAGAGGACCGAACAGGTCGAGGTCGGTCTGCCGCTGGAGGTCTGTACCCGTAATAGGCTTCGAACGGCCTATGAAACGTCCTGCCGGCACAAGAATGTCGTTTCCCATGTTGCTTGCCATTTCTGTCATCTTGGTTTTGAGAGTCATTTTGAACACAGGCGAGTCAGGGCGCACACCACGGTTTTCAATTGATATGTCGGATATTTCATAGTCTTCGCCGTAATACAGATGTTCGTCGGCAAGTATTTTCACGCTTTCTTCAATCTCTTTCTTACGTCCGATGGCATCGTATGAAACCGGTTTGTATCTCTTGTTCTGCGGAATGCCGAGGTAATTCTCTATTTCGGCAGCCCACTCAGCAGCGTCGGTAAGATTGGTGACAAATTCTTTGGTGATGCCCGTGAGAACGACAGAGTACACAGCTTCGGCACCGTTCTCTTCATCGAGACGCAGGTCGCAGCTTATGCTCATGCGGCTTTTGCCCGATGGAGTGGTGGCGGTAGTGAATATCTTCGGAAGTCTGAACCGTTCGAGATTCTCCCTGTCCTGGGTATAGGCGCCTCCGCGCTGGCCCTGATAGATGAAGGGTGTTTCATCTGCGGGAAAGGAATATGTAGAGCTTTCGTGGTAGAATTTGCCGTCGGCGAACACGCCGAAGTCGGGCTGGCGCCAGTTTATGATGCCTTCTGTCGGCACGTCAAGGCATGAGTTGAGGAAGCCTACGCCAACAGAGTCTGCCCAGCCCTGCTTGCGGGCCACATCTGCAAACATCAGAGCCACCCAAAAATCACTTGCCGAGTCTTTCTCGTCGAAGCGGTTGACGTAAACAGCTGAAGTCCATGCGGCTTTGAGAATGTCTTCGCGGGAGGCCTCCGGGTTGTTCTTTATGAAGTTTTTCACATGTCTCCTGATATCTCCGGGCAGATGATGCGCTCCATATTCCGATTTGGCGAGGGTGGCCGATATGTCGCGATATACCGAGCCTATGGGCAGATTGCCGTTTACGCCGCCTGAGCGTCGGGTGAAGGGATAGAAACGGATTTTCGATGTGTTGTTGAGGGTATAGAATTTGTAGAACGGCAGTTGACGCGCCTTTCGCAACAAGATTTTGTCGGTGAGAACCGGCACATTGAAGCGCTGCAGGCGCAGGCAGTTATATCCTTTGTCGTCTGTAGATTTCTCGAAGTTTGGAGCGCCGTTATACGCGCGGTATTCGACTGTGATACCGGGCGCGAACCGGCATTCTATTACCGACTCGAGGGTTGGATACTGGCTGACTAAGCCAATTGTTATAGGGCTCGGGTCGAGTTCCTGGACTTCGTCTTCGTCATAAACGAAAAACTCCAGGACATCGCCGGGTTCGAGGCCCGGAATGTCGATTTTTCGCTTTATGGCATTTTTCTCGTTGCCCTTTTTGCCTTCGGTGACCGCAAAGGCCTGGCTTAAATCGACGTCGGAGACAGTGCCGTCGGGCTTGTGCACGCGGGCCCCGAATGCATTGTCTGCTTTCATATACGTATAATATCCGGCTTTGGCCCGTTCGCTTTCGCCGAACTCATGTTGCGAGAATTCCTTGACACCGTTCTGGTCCATCAGTTTTACCATTATACGGGTAAATGATTTGCGACGGGTAAAAGTTTTGTCGCCCCCGATGTTTGATATTTTCTCGTAGTCTGCAAAGAGGTTCTGATATTTCATCAGTATGACAGCCGAATTGGCGCTTGCGATGGAATCGGGTATTTCTCGCCCGGCGTCGAACATTTCGGAGTTTACGCCCCATACATATTTGGCCGCTTTCTTGAAAAATTTCATGTCGGCAGCTTCGGCACCGGTCGATGCGAGTGCCAGAATGATGCAGGAAATGATTCGTAGTGTTTTCATACTGAATGGTATTTTTTTATTCGGGAATCAAAGCTATGCGTGTGTCGGAGGCGCGCAGGAGAGCCCGCACGGACGCATTGCGTTGGTCGAGAGACCGAAGGGGAACGTAGGTGCTTGCCGGAGCGCACATTGCGCGGCATATGATGCGCCCGTCGGAGAAGCTGTATTCGATGTCGGCCCGTAGCCATTCGTCGTTTATACTGAAGGTCTCGGGAAGTTGCTCGGGGCGATAGCCCTCGGGGATTTCGACGATATAGTCGTAGACCGACGTGTAGCTTATCGGCAGGCAATAGTCCTGACGTCGGTCTTTGACCGAAACTGTCTCTATGGCCGTGCTGCGTATTGGCTTGAGGTCGAGTAGAATCCTGTCGCCGAGCCGCATGACGGATGCCGCCTCGGTGACGTCGGCGCGTATTGTCATGGATTGCCGGCCCCGGGGCGCGTGTATATCGGTGTTGTTTACCGATACGCTCTTTTTGGGATAGCGCAGATATCGGTCTACAAAAGCGGCATGTTCTCTTGGAGGCATGTTGCTTAGGGTTTGTTGCAGAGCCATGTGGATAACCCCGGAGGCGCGTCGCTCGATGGTGCCCTTCAGTTCTGTGCCGTCTATGCGGAAGCGGGCCACGAGGGTGTCGGTGTCTCTTTCGCGGCAAGCGTCGGGCACCGATGAGAGCAAGGGGCGGTCGCCGTTCTCGATTAGGACCGAACGTCGTCGTAGCCACGGTGGCAGATATCCCGGCGGACAGTATGCAGTTGTGCCGTCGAGATATATTATGGAGTCGCCGAGCATAGCGGCTGCAATCATATGGTTGCCCGATGAAAGAGCCGGAAATTCAGTCCAGCCGGTGGCAATTTTGCCTTCAGTGCCGATCCATACGAGGCGCGCGTCGATGCCGTTGCTCTTCAGGAGGGCCTTTATTAGATTGGCAGACCCTTTGCAGTCTCCGGCTTTATGCGCGAGGACCTGCGATGCTTCTGCCGGGCGCACGCCGTATTCGCCATGCTCAATGGCGAGGTAGCGTATATTGTGCCTTACCCAGGCTGCTGTCGTGTCGATAAGCGATTGGTCGTCGGCCGCTTTGGCGCGGAGTTCTGCGGCGAGGGCCGATATGTCGGCACCGTAATCTTCGGGCTCGCTGACGAATGAGGCCAGATGAGAGTATAGTTCGTCTGTGTCGGCGAAATAGCCGCCAATCATTATGTGAGGCTCGGAGATTGCCGGCGACGGCGCCCCGGGCTCTTTCCGCAGAGGCGCTATGTCGGTGGCCGTTATGGTGTAGTGTATGGCGCCGTCCGGCAAGGTGTCGGCATTCAGGGTCATTCCTTCGCGGAATCTGTAAGGCTTCACATATATTCTGCCGGCCAGAGCCGCCGGCACCTTTATTATAGTAGTGGAACTGAGCGTATGGAATCTTTGCCACAGGCCGAGGCGACAAAACTGTTCGGGAGCCTTGAATGTCCGCTCGAAGACGACGCGGGTTTTCTTACCTTGCTTGAGCGGTACGCGCATGAAGCATATTCTTGAGCCGTCATAGAAAAAATCGTCGCTCTCCATCGAGCGGTAATATGGCGTGGCGTTAGGTGCCGACGCTTTGTCGATGGTGATGTCCTCGTTGTATATAGCCGATACATCGGCATAGTCGTCGGCGCGGCGTGCGGTGAAAACCATGTTTTCAGATGATCTCACGCCGGTCATCACTCCTTTTTTCTCGTGTATGGTGTAGATGTTGTTTTCAGATTCGATTATTACATTGTCATCTTCAGCATGGAGAATAAAAGAGGAGAATATCGCGGCAAAAGCGGCGATAAAAAGATGAAAGTTTGTATTCTTGATAGCAGGGAAGTTTTAGAGAAGGTATTAGGCGGTTGAGTGTTGCAAATATAACCCGCTTCTGTCACTTTTGCAAATAATCCGGAGTTTTTTTGCCGCAATGTTGTGTTTTGCGATTTGTTTCTGTCTTTTTGCTGTATGATGCCGAGGTGTTTACTGCGAAATATCGCTTGTGTTTATTGAGCGCAGTTGCACGAAACGAGAATAATTAGTAATTTTGCACGGTCAAACCTCTTTTCAGAGGGTGATGGCCGCCAAAACTAATAATCCAAACTTACACACATCTATGCAGGCGACCAAAGTCGCAGTCCTGAAACTGCAGGACGGCACAGAATTTCAAGGCCGAAGTTTCGGCTATGAAGGCTCAGCGGCCGGGGAAGTGGTTTTCAATACCGCCATGACCGGCTACCCGGAGAGCCTCACCGACCCTTCCTATGAAGGTCAGATTCTCGTCACCACTTTTCCGCAGCTCGGCAACTACGGCGTTCCGCCATCTGGTGGCGACGATATGCTCAAAGATTATTTCGAAGGCTCCAGGATACACTGCCGGGCAATTATCGCTCAGGACTACGCCTTCCGATATAGTCACTGGCTGGCAGACAAGTCGCTGGCCGAATGGCTGAAGCAAGAGAAAATCCCCGGATTGTACGACATCGACACCCGCGCACTCACCAAGCACCTCCGCACACATGGCTCCATGCTTGGCAAAGTGATAGTTGACGGTAGTGACGATGTCGATTTTTATGATCCCAACGCGGAAAATCTGATTGCGCTGACATCGTGCAAGGTTCCGCTGGTGTATGATTCGCTCGACGGAAAGCCTGTGGAACTCGATGGCGACCTCGCTCCGGCCGCAGACGGGCGTAAGACGGTTGTATTGGTAGACTGCGGCATAAAGCACAATATAATAAGGTGTCTGCTGCGCCGTGGCGTGCGTGTTGTGCGCGTGCCGTGGGATTATGATTTCAATACCATCGAGGCCGACGGCCTTTTCATCAGCAACGGTCCGGGCAATCCGGCGTTTGCACAGACCACGGTAGAGCATATCAGAGAGGCAATGACAAAGGGCAAGCCAATCTGCGGAATCTGCATGGGCAACCAGCTCCTTGCAAAGGCGGCCGGCGCCGACACATATAAACTCAAATACGGCCATCGCAGCCACAACCAGCCTGTGCGGCGTGTAGGCTCCAATCAGTGTTTTGTCACATCGCAAAACCATGGCTTCGCTGTTGACAACAACACACTTCCTCAAGACTGGGAACCGCTGTTTGTGAATATGAACGACGGAACAAACGAAGGCATACGCCACAAGACGCTGCCTTTCTTCTCGGCCCAGTTCCACCCCGAGGCCTCGAGCGGCCCGCGCGATACCGAATTCCTTTTCGATGACTTTATAGCACTTCTGTAGGCGATTATGAAGAAATATAGCAAAGTGCTGCTTTTAGGAAGCGGCGCCCTCAAAATCGGCGAGGCCGGCGAGTTTGATTATTCAGGAGCACAGGCTCTCAAAGCTCTGCGCGAAGAAGGTGTCACCACCGTGCTGGTGAACCCGAATATTGCCACAGTGCAGACCTCGGAAGGTATGGCCGACCAGACCTACTTTCTGCCGGTGACCCCATATTTTGTCGAACGGGTAATAGAGAAAGAGCGCCCCGATGGCATTCTGCTTGCCTTCGGCGGCCAGACAGCGCTCAACTGCGGTGTCGAGCTCTATCGCACGGGTGTTCTCAAGCGTTATGGCGTGGAAGTGCTCGGCACGCCCGTTCAGGCCATTATGGATACTGAAGACCGCGAGCTATTCGTCGAAAAGCTCAATCAGATAGACGTAAAGACTATATCGAGTGAGGCGGTCGATACGGTAGACGACGCTCTGCGTGTTGCCCGCGGGCTGGGCTACCCGGTGATTGTGCGCGCGGCCTATGCCCTCGGCGGTCTCGGAAGCGGTTTCTGCGATAACGACGCCGAGCTTGTAGCTCTTGTCGAAAAGGCTCTCTCGTTTTCTCCTCAGGTGCTTGTCGAGAAGTCGCTCAAGGGCTGGAAAGAAGTCGAATACGAGGTTGTACGCGACCGCTACGACAACTGTATCACGGTGTGCAACATGGAGAATTTCGACCCGCTCGGCATTCATACCGGCGAGAGTATTGTCGTGGCTCCGTCTCAGACATTGTCGAACGACGATTACCACTATCTTCGCTCGCTCGCTATCAAGATTATACGCCACATCGGCATCGTGGGCGAGTGTAATGTGCAATATGCCTTCGACCCCGAGTCGATGGACTATCGTGTCATCGAGGTGAACGCCCGTCTGAGTCGTTCGTCGGCGCTTGCATCGAAGGCTACGGGCTATCCGCTGGCCTTTGTCGCCGCCAAGCTTGCGCTTGGCTACGGTCTGTTCGACCTCCGCAATAATGTGACCCAGAGTACTTCTGCCTTCTTCGAGCCGGCTCTCGACTATGTTGTGGTGAAGATTCCGCGTTGGGACCTCGGCAAGTTCCACGGTGTTGACCGCCATATCGGCTCGTCTATGAAATCAGTCGGCGAGGTGATGGCTATAGGCCGCACTTTCGAAGAGGCTATCCAGAAAGGTCTCCGAATGATAGGGCAGGGCATGCATGGTTTTATTGAAAACCGCGATTTCAATATTCCCGACATCGACGCTGCGCTGCAGACCCCTACCGACCGCCGCATATTTGTGATTGCAAAGGCTTTTGCCGAAGGGTATACGGTAGACCGCATACACGAGCTTACCAAAATAGACCGCTGGTTCCTTTTTAAACTTCGCAAGATTGTCGATACGGCCGAGGAACTCGAAGGCTTCAACGACCTGGCTGCCGTTCCCGAAATATTGATGCGCCAGGCCAAGCAGCAGGGCTTCAGTGATTTCCAGATAGGACGTGCTGTTTTCAAAGATGGCTTTACCGAACGCGCCGAAGAGCTCACCATGGCGGTGCGCAGCCGTCGCAAAGAAATCGGCATTGTGCCATGCGTGAAGCAGATAGACACCCTCGCGGCAGAATATCCGGCGGCGACAAACTATCTCTATCTTACCTACAACGGCTCTTATAACGATGTGGAATATACGGGCGACCATCGTTCGGTGGTTGTCCTCGGGTCGGGTGCGTACCGTATCGGCTCGTCGGTGGAATTCGACTGGTGCTCGGTAAACGCGCTTATGACCGCCCGCAAGGAAGGCTGGCGCTCGGTGATGATAAATTACAATCCGGAAACCGTGTCGACCGACTACGATATATGCGACCGTCTGTATTTCGACGAGCTTACTTTCGAGCGTGTGATGGATATTCTCGAGCTGGAGAACCCGCACGGCGTAATTCTGTCGGTCGGCGGCCAGATACCGAACAACCTTGCCACACGTCTCGACGGCAGCGGAGTGAATATACTCGGCACATCGGCTGAGAGCATCGACCGCGCTGAAGACCGCCATAAATTCTCGGCCATGCTCGATAGCCTGGGCATCGACCAGCCCCGCTGGCGCGAGCTCACAAGCTTCGAGGATATAGACAGCTTTGTGGCTGAGGTCGGATTCCCGGTGCTTGTGCGGCCGAGCTATGTGCTTTCGGGCGCTGCCATGAACGTATGTTCGAATTCCGACGAACTGCGCCGCTTCCTCAAGCTGGCCGCAAATGTGTCGAAGAAACACCCTGTGGTGGTAAGCGAGTTCATTCAGTATGCCAAGGAAATAGAGATGGATGCCGTAGCCGCCGACGGCGAGATAAAGGCATATGCAATCTCAGAACATATAGAGTTTGCCGGTGTGCACAGCGGCGACGCGACAATCCAGTTCCCGCCTCAGAAGCTATATGTCGAGACCATGAGGCGCATAAAGAAGGTTGCCGGTCGTATTGCCAAGGCGCTGAATATATCGGGGCCGTTCAATATCCAGTTTCTTGCCAAGAACAATGATATCAAGGTGATAGAGTGCAATCTCCGAGCATCGCGAAGCTTCCCCTTTGTGTCAAAAGTGTTGAAAATCAACTTTATCGACCTTGCTACCCGCGTCATGCTCGGTCTGCCGGTCGAGAAGCCTTTGAAGAGTGCTTTCGACCTCGACTATGTAGGCGTTAAGGCCTCGCAGTTCTCATTCTCACGACTCGGAGGCGCCGACCCTGTGCTCGGTGTCGATATGGCCTCGACAGGCGAAGTAGGCTGTCTGGGCGACGACACAGACGCCGCAGTGCTAACTTCGCTGCTCGCCGTGGGGCTCCGTGTGCCGCACAAGGCAGTGCTGCTGAGCACCGGTACGCCCAAGCAGAAGGCCGACATGCTCGAAGCTGCACATCTGCTCCATCGTGCCGGACTCACCATATATGCCACCGGAGGAACTTGCCAGTTCCTGAACGAGAACGGAATACCGGCTGTGCGCGTTTACTGGCCGTCGATGCCGGAGTCGCAGCCGCAGGCTCTCGATCTGCTTCACAACCATGAGGTGGATTTTGTGGTGAACATTCCGAAAAACCTCACCGGCACCGAGCTCAGCAATGGCCGTAAGATTCGTCGTGCGGCCATCGATCTCAACATTCCGCTGCTTACAAATTCTCGCCTTGCATCGGCTTTTGTAAGGGCTTTTACACGGATTTCGCTCGATGATATCGAAATAAAAAGCTGGCAGGAATATTGAGCAATATAGCTTGAAAAATCGATAATTGACATTTTTTAACAAAAGGCGTTGAGTGCAACAGCTTTTATTAAAAATTGATTAATTTTTTGAAAGATAGGTATTTAAACGAAGGTGGCTGTTGGTTCGTTTTCAAAGTGCTAAAGAAATATGTTGGATAACATATAAAAATATTTGGCAGCGCGTCCAAAAAGGTAGAACTTTGTAGCGCAAACCTAAAACAATCTTTTTTACCTTAGAAATTGTACCTATTGGAAACCCATAGAAGGGAACTCTGTGATAGAGTTCCCTTTTATGATGCCCGTATGCAAACCGGGCGCGCCCTGTGCGTGTTTCAAATACATGAGAACAGAACAGAAACAACGTTTGCTTATCATCGGAGGCGGCTTCGGAGGCTTGTCGGTGGCCCGATATGTAGACAAAAGCAAGTGGGAAGTTGTGCTTGTCGACCGAAACAATTATCATAGTTTCCCGCCGCTGTTTTATCAGGTTGCCTCTTCCGGCCTTGAGCCCTCTACTATTTCGTTTCCCTTGCGACGCGAGATTCGCGGGCGGCATTACCGTGGGGTGAGTTTTCACTTCGGCGATGTCAGAACCATAGACGTTGCCGCGAAGAAGGTTGTTACCGATTATGAGACGCTCCATTACGACACTCTCGTGCTGGCCGCCGGTTCTACCAATAACTTTTTCGGGATACCCGACCTTGAGAAGTATGTGTTTACCCTCAAGAGTACCACAGAGGCCATTCGCTGCCGCAACGAGGTGCTTGCCTGTCTGGAGAGGGCCGCGCTGTGCCGCGATGACGCTCTGAGGCGGCGGCTGCTCACTTTTGTGGTGGTCGGAGGAGGTCCGACCGGTGTGGAGATTGCCGGTGCGCTCGGCGAATTGAAACGATATGTGCTGAAGCGCGAATATCCCTCGATAGACCCTGGCGAAATGCGTGTGGTGCTCGTAGAGGGCAGTTCCCGGCTGCTCGGCAATATGAGTGCGAAATCGGGCGAGGACGCCTTCAAAGCTCTCGGTTCGCTTCTTGTAGAGGTGCAACTCGGAAAGGTGATGAAAGGATATGCAGACAAGGTGCTCTCTTTCGCCGACGGGTCGACTATCGCCGCAGACTCTGTCATATGGACGGCCGGCATTACGGGCGTTGCAATTCCGCTTGAAGGCACCGATGTGCGGCCTGCTCGCGGAGGCCGCTGGGCTGTCGATGCCAGCAATGCCGTCGAGGGTGTGCCCGATGTCTATGCCATAGGCGACATATCACTTCAGACGGCCGACGGCTATCCGTCAGGGCTGCCGCAGGTTGCGCCTGTGGCCATGCAGCAGGCCCGATGTCTTGCCCGCAATCTCAGCCGCTATGCCGATGAGCCTATGGAGCCCTTCCGCTATTGCGATAAAGGCTCTATGGCTACGATAGGACGCAACCGCGCTGTGGTCGATATGCGCGGTTTTCATCTGAGCGGCCGCATTGCGTGGTTTGCGTGGATGTTCGTGCATCTTATGTCATTGTTGGGCATGAGAAACCGCACGGTCGTGTTTATCAACTGGATATGGGGCTATTTTACTTTTTCGTCGGGCCTGAGGCTGCTCATGCGTTCCGACCGCTATCCACTTCGCTCATATTGGAAATAATGAAAAAAACTCAGTTTGAAGATATCTATGCATCGGCTTTTGACGACAGTCCGCGCTGGCGCCGCTGGTTTTTCGAAGAGGTTGTGGGCGACAACTCCGATGCCGACATCTTTCTTGCCGCCGACTCGGCCGGGCGAGCATCGGCATCGGCTCTACTGAAAGAGTTCGGATTTGCCTATGCCGGCACGGTTATACCCTCGGGATATATCAGTTGTGTGGCTACAAAGCCCGAGGCCCGCACTCGCGGGCTTGCGTCTCAAGCCGTCATCGAAGCCCTTGCCGAGGCGCGCCGCCGGGGGTATGCATTCTGTGAACTTATACCCGCAAACCGCAGTCTATACGCCTTTTACAGTCGCTTCGGTTTTGCCGATGCCTTCTATGCCGATGAAGAACGCTATACATCGCTTCACGATTTTGCCGGCGGCGAAGGTGAGGCTGTAGAGCCTGTCTATTCGATATTTCATGAGGTGGAGAGCAGAGTAGGGTGCGGCGTGATACATTCGGAGGCCGATTTCAGGCATATCATGGCCGATCTCGAGTTTGAGAGCGGTCACAGCGTAGTCTTTATCCGCAACGGCGCTGACGCGGCATGCCTTTTTGCCGCCTGGAACGCAAAGCGGCCCGACAGCACAGTCGTAGTGAAGTCACTGATGGCCGACACCGAGGAGACTGCCCTGGCCGCGCTCGCTACACTGCGTGTGGAGGCCGGAGAAAGGCACTTTTCAGTATGGCGTCCGCCCCTGTCGGGCTCTAAGGCCAATCTGCGTGTGCGTGGCATGGTCCGCATCATCAATCCTGAGGCTGTGCTCGGGGCGCTGGCGGCGGCCCATCCCGGGCTGCAAACCGATATCCGGCTGCACGACAGTCTCTTCCCGGAAAATGCCGGAGTCTATAGGATAGCAGACGGCGCGTGCGTCAGGTGCGATTCTTTTTCCGGCCGCCCGGAGCTCGACGTGCCCGTGTCTGTGCTTGCCTCCATCCTCTTCAGTGCCGAAAAGACAGGAGACATATTCGGCTTACCGACCCGCCGCCCCTATATGGCTCTGATGCTCGATACGTAGCACAATTTCGATTATCGTAGGCTGGAGATTGCCCCAAGTGCATTCTATGATAACGTTTTTCAGGCCGTCGGCATTGCAATTGTGCATCGGTCTGTCGAATACGATTTTCGACATATCACCCTCGCAGCGACCCTCGGCGGCTATAGTAAAATCGAAATCAAACACATCTTTATTGCTGAATCCAGAAAACTGAGGCTTCAGAGACGCCTCGGCTCCGTTTAACGAGATATGCCAGGTGGCCGACAGCGGCGCACCGTTCACAATATGGACCGGCGAGAGGTGATGATACGGCGAGAAGACCGTAAGACTGCCGTCGGGTTCGATGCGCGCCGGAGCGCTCCACATGTTGCTCGCAGGGTCCAATAGCTTGGCATCTATGGCAAGGACCGGCAGCAGCCATCCGTCGCAGATTCTTGCTGTGGCATATTGTCCTGCCTGTCTGAAGAAATATTCAGTGTGGGGAAATTCGGCTTTGCCGTCGGCGATGGCGCATACATTCAGCGCAATGAACTCGTCTGAATAATAGCACGGCACCCCGACTGCCGGCCATAGCTCGGCTTTGCCATAGACAGAAGCCTCTGCCACGCTTCCTGTCGCGCTCACAGACGGAATACCCTTGTCAACCATAAAACGTCTTTCGACGCCCTCGCGGCTGATGATCCAGTCGGTTTTGTCGCCCTCCTTGCGGTATCTGGCTTCGACTCTCTTGAACTCGCGCCCGTCAAACATAAGCATCACCTCCGCCTCGCTCCATTGAGTGTCGGTTTTTATGAATACTATCGACAGCGTCTTGCCCTCCTCGGTAAGTTTTACAGTTGCCGCGCGACGTTGCGCGCCCATTTTCGACGGAGAGAACCGCAACACAGCCTCTGCCGTCGAGCTGCCGCGGGCGAAATCGGCCTGGCGGTCGATTGAGGCGAAATCAGAGCCCTCTGTCAGCGACATGGCGCATACATAAGGCAGAGACCTGTTGCTGGCCTTTCTATATAATATAATGTGTATTTCGCCGTCGGCGCCGTCCGTGCGGTGCTCGGTAGCATTGCCCGCCGCAAAATCAACCTCAGGGTAGCCATCGGGAGTCGATGGGGCTGGATTTTCCACTCCGGGGCGCACAGGAGCCTGCGGCTCTTCCTTCGAACAAGCACATAGCAAAACTGCAATTAGCAAAACGGCGGCAAAACTTTTCATGGTGTGTAAATTTTTACAAAAATATACATTCTGGCTTAAAAAAGCAAATTTGCCATTTTTTTAGCCGCCCATGAGCATGCGGCAGACCCCTTACCCTCTGTTTTGCTCAAAAAAACGCAAAAAGTGTTCGATTTGCGGCAAAAGTGACAAATCAAGTGTTAAAACTCCACATTTTCCCTTTCCAAATGTTTACTAATCCAAAAAAAGTTTATTAACTTTGCCCAATCCTTATCCACATAGCCTCGGCAGAGGCACCGTGTGAAACGGACACCTAACAAAGAACAAACTGAATCAATCAATTTTATGTCTAATTTTTTCTAAGTATGAAAAAGCTGTTTCTATTACTTGTGGCAGTGCTTACTTTGAGCCTCTGTGCGTCGGCCCAGACGCGCACGGTCAAAGGTACTGTCTTGGACGCCGAGAACGATGAACCGTTGATCGGTGTTTCGGTCACAGCAGGAGGTAATTACGGTGTGTCGACAGACATGGACGGTAATTTTACCCTGCAGGTACCAGCTTCTGCAAGCAAGCTTACGGTTTCCTACGTAGGTTATCAGACCCAGCAGGTCAACATCTCCGACAAACCTATGGTGATTCGCCTTGCTGCAGACAATGCACTTCTCGACCCCGTGATTGTTGTCGCATACGGCGAACAGAAGAAATCCTCTTTCACCGGCTCCGCCGCTACTGTAGGTTCTGCGACGATTGAAAAGACTCAGGCCACCAATGTTCTTGATGCTCTTTCCGGTCAGGTTGCCGGTCTTCAGCTTTCGAACGCTTCTGGTGCTCCTGGTTCGAGTAGCCCGACAATCCGTGTGCGTGGTTTTTCTTCAATCAATGCAGGTAACTCGCCTCTCGTGATTGTCGATGGCACACCTTTTACTGGTGACATCAACTCTCTTAATACAAATGACATCGAATCGATGTCGGTTCTGAAGGATGCTGCATCTAATGCTCTCTACGGTGCCCGTGGTGCTAACGGTGTCATTCTTATCACTACAAAACGAGCTAAACTTGGCGAGGCCAAAGTGACAGTCGATGCAAAGTGGGGCGCAAATACAAAAGCCCTGCAGGATTATAACTATATCAAGAATCCCGGTCATTACTACGAAGCATATTACAGCCAGCTTTACAACTATGGTATCACACCTACTGAAGATGGTGGTCTTGGTCTCTCTTCAAATGCTGCGTGGAAGAATGCAAATGAAACAATGTTAGGCAGTGCAAATGGCGGTCTTGGTTATATAGTATATACAGTTCCCGACGGTCAGAGCCTGATTGGTCGCAATGGTCGCCTTAATCCCAACGCTACTTTGGGTCGTGAACTTAATGGCTATTGGTTGCAGCCTGACAACTGGATGGACGAGACTTACAAGAGCAGCCTTCGTCAGGAATATAATGTAAATATAACCCAAGGTACTGAACGTAGCAATATCATGGCTTCGGTGGGCTATCTTAAAAATAATGGTATAATTGTGAGCCCTTCAAGCTACGAGCGCTTTACAGGTCGTATCGCTGCAGATTTTCAGGCTAAACCCTGGCTCAAAGTCGGCGCTAATGTTAGCTATTCTCATTCCAATCATGAGGATATGACAAGCCAGGAAGGCTCAAGCAGTGGTACTGCTAACGTGTTTGCCTATGCAACTCAGGTCGCACCTATCTATCCAATGTATCTTCGTGATGCCAACAAGCAGATAATGTACGATGCCAATGGCTTCAAGATGTATGACTTTGGTAATGGTGCTAATGCAGGTCTTACTCGTCCTATATTCTCCGATTTTAATGGTATCGGTATGGCTATGCTTGATAAGAATAAAGGTACTGATAACCAACTTACAGCTACTGGATTTGTTGAAATCCGTTTTCTCAATGACTTCAAGTTCACTTCGAACAACAATATCAACCTTACCGAGTACCGCCTCACTACCATGACTAACCCTTATTATGGTCCTGGCGTTGATAAAGGTGGTTCTATCTCGAAACAGCATTCGCGCAATACCGACTATACTTTCCAGCAGCTTCTTACCTGGACACATACATTCAACAATCTTCACAATGTTAATGTCCTCGTAGGTCATGAATGGTATAAGACTATACTTGAGCATTTGTATGCTACAAAGGACGGTCTGTTCCTCCCTTCGAATGAAGAACTCAACGGTGCTATCACCGACAAGAGCCCCGGTTCGTATGACAGCGCTTACAACAATGAAGGTTGGCTTGGTCGTGCACAGTATGACTATGATGGTAAGTACTTCGCTTCTGCTTCGTTCCGTCGTGATGCTTCCAGCCGCTTCCATCCTAAACACCGCTGGGGTAACTTCTGGAGCGTTGGTGCTGCCTGGATTCTCAGCAAAGAGGAATTCTTTAATGTTGATTGGGTGAACCTTCTCAAACTGAAAGCTTCTTATGGTGAGCAGGGTAACGATAATATCGGTAACTATCGATATGTTGATACATATGAACTGATTAACTCCGGCGGTCATCCGGCTGCGACTCCTTCGACCAAAGGTAATGAGACTATTACGTGGGAGAAGAATGGTAACTTTAACGTTGGTGTTGAATTCGAACTTTTCAATGCTCGTCTCAATGGCTCGTTTGAAGGTTTCTATCGTAAGACATCAGACATGTTAATGTCATTCCCGTTGCCTGCATCTGCTGGTTTTATGGGTTACTATGCAAATGTCGGAAACATGATGAATGCTGGTATCGAAGTCGATCTTCAGGCCGTTCCGGTTCGTACAAAGGATTTTACCTGGACTATCAACGCCAACTTTACATGGTATAAGAATCGTATAACCTCACTTCCTGAAGAACGCAAGTCGCAACTTGCCGATGGACTCACATATGGTTTTACAAACGGTTCTACTGTGTATGCTGAGAACATTCCTATGTATTCATTCTGGATGAAGAAATACGTAGGAGTTGACAAAGAAACTGGTAAAACAGTTTACGCTATGCTTGAGCATAAGAGAGATGACAATGGTAATATTATAAGCACAGAGGAAAAAACAACCACAGACTACGAAAAAGCTACTATGATGAATTGTGGCACCGCACTCGCTCCTGTTTATGGCGGTTTTGGTACTACATTCGAATACAAAGGCTTCGATCTCTCTGCCAACTTCCAGTATCAGATTGGCGGACAGGTTTATGACAGTGGCTACCAGTCGCTCATGAGCCCTGCGGTAAGTTCTTCCGGCGGTTCGAACATTCACGCTGATGCTCTCAATGCCTGGACGGTGAACAATACTTCTTCGAACATTCCCCGATTCATCTACAACGACCTCAGCATAGCTCAGACTCAGAGCCGATTCCTTACTAATGCATCTTATCTGTCATTGCAGAATCTTAATTTCGGTTATACACTTCCTCAGAACATTGTCCGTAAGATGTATCTTAGCAAGCTTCGCGTTTATTTTGCGGCCGATAATGTATGGGTATGGAGCAAGCGTCAGGGTCTTGACCCACGCCAGTCGTTCACAGGCGCACCAAATAATAATTACTATGCCCCCATACGCGCTCTCTCCGGCGGTATAACTCTTTCATTCTAATTAAATATGATCCTCATAAAATGAAAACTATATATAAAGCAGTTCTTGCAGCTCTTGTGGCAGCGCCGCTGTTCACGAGCTGTATCGAGGAAATAACTCCTACCGATCTTATCATTCAGGATCAGCTGAAAGATAATCCGCGTGCGACTGAAGCGCTCGTGTGGGCAATGCCCGGTCACTTGAATGAGGTAGGTACTATAAGCACCTCTCACTGGGATATCGGCTATCCTGGTATCATGCACATCAGAGACCTTTTTACGGCAGACCTTCGAGTGAGCACACTCGGTGCCAATTACAACCACTTCTGGTATTGGTGCGAAAATTCGCTTGGCCTTGGTCCGGACTATCTCTACCCTCAGTATCCCTGGAACTGGCTCTACAAGCACGTTCTTGCTACCAATAAGGTAGTTCAGGCAATCGATGACAATACAACAAATCCTGAGTTGCGCATGCAGCTTGCTGCTGGTTATGCAGATCGTGCGTGGGTCTATCTGGATTTCGCTCGTATGTATGAGGTTCTTCCTACCGATGGCTATGAAGTTAGCGCTGAGCTCCTCGGTCTGACTCTTCCTAAAGTAACCGAAGAGACAACAGAAGAGCAGATGCGCGACAATCCTCGTCTATCACATGATGATATGGTTGCCTTTATCAAGAGTGACCTTGACAAAGCTATTGCTCTTTCCGAAGGTGCTGTATCTGTTCCCAATAAGACAATTCCCGGTCTTGCTGTTATGTATGGTCTCTACGCTCGTCTCAATCTTTGGGATGCAAGCTATCAGGCTGAAATCAATAATAACACCACTGCCGCGAACAATCTCTATACAGAAGCAAAAAAATATGCGGATTTAGCTATTGCAACTTGCGGTGGAACTCCTCTTACACGTGCCCAGTGGCTTGACACCAATACTGGCTTCAATACTTCGGATCCCTCTTCGTGGATGTTCTGCGGTCAGTATGTGACCGAGGATACTGGTGTGCAAGCTCCTAATGTTTCGTGGACCGGCTGGATGTCTTCGGAGAAGACCTATGGCTATGCAAGCACTCGTCTTAAAGCATTCCCTGAAATCGGAGCTGCCGTTTATGAGCGAATGAGTGACCGTGACTGGCGTAAGCTTTCGTTCGTAGCCCCTGAAGGTTCGGCCCTTTCGGGACAGGAGCCCTTCCTCGACGCACAGCTTGCTGAAGAGAACTTTACAGTTCCTTATATCTCAATTAAGTTCCGTCCTGGTGGTGGTGCCACAACCAATGGCCAGACCGGTTGCGCAGTTGCTTATCCGCTAATGCGTGTTGAAGAAATGTACTTCATCTCTATCGAGGCTCAGACACACCTTGATGTTGCTGCCGGTAAAGCTGCTTTAGAGAACTTCATGAAGACTTATCGATACAATACCTATAGTTGTGTGGTTTCTGACGCAGCAGATGTTATTGAGGAAATTATATTCCAAAAACGTGTCGAACTATGGGGCGAAGGACAGGCCTTCTTCGACATTAAGCGTCTTGATTACCCTGTAATTCGTGCATACGAAGGAACGAACTTCACATTTGGTTCGGAGACATGGAATACAACTCGTCGTCCAGCATGGATGAATCTCTGTATTTCAAATCAGGAGTGCGATAATAACGCAGGTATTCCACGTTCGCTCAATGTACCCAACCCTAACGGTTGCTATACAGTAATTACGAAACTCTAATAAACTTGGAATAAAATGAAATTCAATAAGATAATTGGCGCTTTTCTGGGCGTGGCTGTTAGCCTCGGTGCATGGAGTTGTACTGACGAGGTTGAATACAAGCCGACAGAGCCGACGGGTACTGCCGAAGTATTCTTTTCCAACACTCAGAATTCGAGTCTGTCGTTGGTATTGGATGCCACTCAGGTAGAAGTAACCCTAAACCGTCTATATGCAGATGACGATCTGACTGTGGATCTGACTAGCACATCTTATTATATAAATGATAATAAGGAGGCTGTTTCTGCTGCTGATGTTTTCACAGTTCCAAGCAGCGTGACCTTTGCGAAAGGCGAAAAGGAAGTTGCTATACCTATTGCTGTAGCTTTCAGCAAAGTTCTTCCTGCTGTAGACTACGCAATTACAATTGGTGTTGAAGGCAATCAGGCCAGTCTATATGGTGATGTTGAAAAAACGTTTACAGTTTCTTATGAACCATGGACGGAATGGACTGTTCTCAGTGATCCGGGCACAATGCAGGTTGCTGGCTTATGGCAAGGTCAATACATGGACTATGTTTATTATCGTAAATCTCTTGTCAATGCTGATATTGAGCAGTATAAGATTGAAGGACCGGTAGCCGATCCTTTGTTCGATTACGTTTTCAACGTGGATAAGAGCAAAGTAATAAATATTGCTGGAGACGATTGTTATTTCGTAACGTTGGAGTCGATAGAATTACCTCTTGAAACATCTGATGGAGGTGGTAATTTTGAAATAGAAGATTTTTTCAATTTCTTCTGCGAAGCGAACAAACTTAATCCGGTAGATGATTATCAATTGGCTATTAACTCTCTGATTCAGAATAATCGTAATTTTTCTTATCTGAATCCGAAAACTGGTCTGATTGTAAGTTATCAGACTATAGTTGGCACCCTTCTGGATCCAGGTTATTCCTATGGTTCATTTATGAACTATCTCCAGCTTGGCGGTTATGCTAACTATTACATCGAATTCGCAAAAGTATATAATATCGTTGACGAATTTGGAGAGGAATCTCTCGTATTCCAGGCAAATAAGAGCTCGGATATATACTCTTATGCCTATACAATCACCCCCGGTGCACTTGATGAAAACGGTGTAGCGGCTGAAGTTGAAGCTATAAAAGCAGATGCAGAGGCTACTCTATATACTGAATCTCAGCGTTACTTTACATATACTCCTGAAGCCCAGGGTGACTATACTATTGTTGCTGTCGGCTATAATGAAGCAAACGAAGAAGTTTTCCATACGTCCTACGTATTCACATTTACTACGGTGAAAGCTGATAGTGAATGGGAATCTGCCGGGAAAGCAGCTTATACAGATGGATTCCTCTATGCTCCTTTTGCTCAATTGACTGAAGACGGTTGGAATATTCGAGTTGGAGGCGACGAATGGATGGTTGATATTGAAAGAAATAAGAACAATCCTAATATTATTCGAATAGTAAATCCGTATAATAGTAAAAATTGGCCTGATGGTTATGACGGCTGGGATTTACCGGGCAACTACTATATAAATATCAACATGGAAGACCCCAACGGCGTTTATATAGAAGAAAGTGCCCTTGGCGTACAGCTTTCACCTGAAGATGGTCCTATCAATATATCCTCTCTCGCTTATGACTTCCTGAGCGAAGGATATTCAATAGAGCAGATTAAGCAGATTGGTGTTGCCGGTACTCTTAAGGACGGTGTAATCACCTTCCCTGGAGCTGGATTGCTTATAGAGTTCCAGAACCGTCCGGGCTACATGTATACCAATTGGGATTTCAATATTCCTGTCTATAACTATAATGATGCTGGCGAACGATCCTTTAATCTCGTAGGTCAGATTGAGGGTACCGGTTGGTTCCAGCTTGATTTAAATGGATCAACTGTCACTTCCGCACCCAAGAAGAAGCATTCGTCAGAAATTAAAGTGGAGCGCAAGTCCGAACTTATGTCGCCTTATAAGAGCAGAATCATCAAGAAGTCAACAATAGATGTTAATGAATTGGTGAACGCAAATCTCAAAAAAAGCGTTAAATATAATTTCTGAAATTTGTAACTTCAATAAATGATATAATGGCCGGCACAGGTGTGTCGGCCATTTCTTGTTAAGAATATCTAAATTTTAGGATGAAAGATGCATCTTGTCAGATAAATGATGACTCTTGATGTCGCGATTGCTGTAGAATATAAAAATTATGTGTATTTTTGTGACAACAAAGAAATACTCCAATCGTTAAAGATAAAGAACAATGAGAAGAACCTTAATATTGACTGCTTTCTTGCCCGCCTTTTTATCCGGATTCTCTAATTCGCATAAATTTGATATAACAGCGCGTCAGCAGCTCTCTCTGTCTAAGATCGCAGCAGCGCCTATGGCGAGAAGTGGTGAAATAAGCATTTTACCAGCTAATGATGTTGATGGCAAAAGTGTTTATCTCGTTACTTTTATTGATAGTTCAGCAGCTTCCTCTTTCGCCCATAGTGGATATGATGTGTTAAGTGTCCGTGAGGAAATGGCGCTTGTGTCGCTCTCTGCAGATGAGGCAATTGAACTCAGTAAAAGTGCTGAAGTTGTTAATATCTCACTTGGCTACGAAAATAAGCTAATGTTGATAGATGCTCGAGCCGCCACTGGTGTCGATGCTGTTCATGCCGGCACTGGCTTGCCAAAAGGATATACTGGCAAAGGTGTTGTTTGCGGTATGATGGATACGGGCTTGGACGCTAATCATATTAATTTTATGCTTGATGGCGAGCCGAGGATTGAGCGTATGTGGGTGATTTTGAACGGAGCGGTTCAGACCTTCGACACACCGAGCAAAATAAAGGCATATACGGTTGATACATCTAGTGAAACTCACGGAACTCATGTCTTAGGTATAATGTCTGGTGGATTCAAGGGAACCTTGACAAGCCAGGCTACGTATAATCCGCGTACCGGACGTCCGACAACAACAGATTTGGTTTCAAAGTACTATGGAGTCGCGACTGATGCCATATTGGCACCATGTTGCGGTAATCTTCAGAATAACAATATACTGATTGCAGCTGAAAACATTCTCAATTTTGCAAAAGAAAAAGGCTTGCCGGCTGTGATGAATCTTTCGTTAGGGCATAATACAGGTCCTCATGACGGAACAACAGCAGGAGATAAGTATCTGGCTAAAGTCGGCGAGGAAATGATTATCTGCGTTTCTGCAGGTAATGAAGGTGGTTCGCAGATGTCATATCACATGGACTTTACCTCCTCAAATAGAATTGTGCGTTCTTTTGTAAGTAATTCTTCTGCTGCTGAGGGAGTTTTAGATATATGGGGTGGTGATGATACGCCATTTGATGTTACTTTCGTTGCTTACGATAAAAATAGCGGTGCGGTGAAGTATTCATATAAAGTGCCCAAAAACACTGAAGAAAGTATCTACATCACTGGTTCAGGATATACCTACCCAACTTATATTCATGATGATGCATTTGATGCAGCTTTTGGCAACAGAAGCGCACTGATAATCACCGAAGGTGTTAACCCGAGCAATAACCGTTATAATGTTAATGTAAGCATTCAACTGGCTCGTGGTTCTGAGGGTGCAAACATTCTTCCCGGATTTATTGTTGAAGGCCAGAGTGGAAAGAGTGCAGATCTGTATGTAAGTTCAGGCATGTCTCTGGTGTCTAACGGAATAGATGGCTATGTAAGTGGTGACGACAGCCAGTCTATTAATGACATGGCATGTGGTGATAATATAATTTCTGTTGGAGCTTATGTTAACGCCAGCAAGTACCCGACCATAGATAGAGGGGAACTTACGTATAAAAATGTACAAAAAGGAGAAATTGCATCATTCTCTTCATATGGTAAAAATTTCCAAGGCAAACAGCTTCCGGATATTACCGGTCCTGGCATGGGTATGCGGTCTTCGTATAGCTATTACTACCTTGCCGCAAATCCGAATATGAATAGTGGAGTATCGGCGCGACTCGATGACAGTCGCCGCAGCCATTCGTGGTTGGAAATGAGCGGTACGTCGATGTCGTCGCCGTTTGTGGCCGGGGTGTGCGCGCTGTGGCTTGAGGCTGACCCGACGCTGACTGTCGATGATATCAAGAATATCATGAAGGAGACTGCCGATAAGGACGAGTTTACCGCCGTTAACCCCGAACGCTGGGGCTATGGAAAAATCAACGCTCTTGCAGGTATCAAGAAGATTCTTGGCAGCAGCGGTATTGCCGGTGTTGTGACTGAGGGGGCTGATATGATTGTGACGCCTTCGGCCGGGGCTGTCGAGGTGTTTGCGGCGGGTGCCGGTGAGATTGGCGTTGAGCTCTATACTGTCGGCGGTGCGCTTGCTGCCAAGACTGTAGCTTCGGGCGATACTGCCGTGCTGTCGACCGAAGGCCTTGCAAAGGGTGTGTATGTGCTCCGCGCTGTGGCCGACGGTACTCGCGTGGCGACCAGCAAGATTGCTCTTTGAATAGATAATTTTTAAAGTATTAAGTGTAAAAAGTTAGGATAATGGCCTCGAAGGGGGTTCTATTATCTTAACTTTTTCAACTTAAAAACTATTTTAACTCGAAAGAACCAGAAAAAATGTATATACTTGGTATAGAGTCGAGTTGCGACGATACGAGCGCTGCCGTCATCACCGACGGCGGTCTGCTGCTGAGCAATGTCATCGCCTCGCAGAGCGTGCATGAGGAATATGGCGGCGTAGTGCCCGAACTGGCTTCGCGCGCACACCAGCAGAATATTGTGCCAGTTGTCGATGCCGCCATTCGCCGCGCGGGTATTGAGCGAGGCCGGCTGTCGGCCATTGCGTTTACGCGTGGCCCGGGGCTGATTGGTTCGCTTCTTGTCGGCACGAGCTTTGCAAAGGGCCTGTCGCTCGGTCTGCGTGTGCCTATGGTTGATGTCAATCACTTGCAGGCTCATGTGCTGGCGCATTTCATCAAAGAAACACCCGATACCGAAGTGCCTGAGTTCCCGTATCTGTGTCTGCTTGTGTCGGGCGGCAATTCGCAGATTATCGTGGTGCGCAGCGCTGCCGACATGGAAATCATAGGCCGCACAATCGACGATGCCGCCGGCGAGGCTTTCGACAAGTGTGCCAAGGTGATGGGGCTGCCTTATCCCGGCGGCCCGCATATAGACCGTCTTGCCGCCGAGGGCAAGCCCGAGGCTTTCCGCTTCGCCCGCCCG
The DNA here is from genome assembly GCA_910578035.1 of uncultured Muribaculaceae bacterium. Classification (GTDB taxonomy): domain Bacteria; phylum Bacteroidota; class Bacteroidia; order Bacteroidales; family Muribaculaceae; genus CAG-873. The sequence goes on along the minus strand of CAJTOB010000023.1, from coordinate 2,653 downwards.
CGCATCGATGGGCTCGACTATAGCTTCAGCGGCCTTAAAACCTCGTTTCTTTACACTCTGCGCGATAATCTGCGTCAGGACCCCGAATTCATCGAGAAACGGCGTGCCGACCTTGCAGCATCGCTTCAGGCGGCCATCATAGACATTCTGATGAAGAAGCTCGAGAAAGCGGTGGATATGACCGGAATCACCACAGTTGCTATCGGCGGCGGTGTGTCGGCAAACAGCGGCGTGCGCAATGCTGTGGCCGATATGTGCGCGCGCCGCGGTCTGAAAGCTTTCATACCCGAGCGCAAGTTTACCACCGACAATGCCGCCATGGTAGCCATTGCCGGCTATTTCAAGTATCTTGAATCCGATTTCTGCCCCTACAATGCCGTGCCTTATGCGCGTATAGGCGGCTGAGTTGTCTGGCCACCGGGTGCAAAATAAATAAGGTCTTTAGGGTGTTAAATAACCTCTAAAGACCTTTGTGTTTTTGGCAATAGCGTGGCAGCCCGTCGGCTCAGCAGTTCAATCGCTTAAAAAACGAACGCGATGGAGGCGGCAACGGCGGCTGTAGGGTAGTGGCGCATCAGGGTGTAGCGGGCTTCGAGACCGAGTTTGAGCGAGGGTGTGCATCGGAATTCGATGCCGGCTCCGGCATTGAGGCCTGCGCTGGTTGAGTGTGTTGTCACGTCCTTGCCGCTTTCAGCATTGTTGTTGTGAAGACCCCACGAAGTGAAGTTAAAGCCAGACAGCGGATAGAATGCAGCGCGTCCGGCCGCGAATGCGAAGGGGAAATGGACGTCGGCATTGACCGCCAGGCCGTCTTTGTCGCGATGGCGGAAGATGATGTCGACCGACGGAGCAATGCGCACATGCTTCGAGAAAGAATACTGGAACGCGAGGCCGCCGAGAGCCGATTCGTTGCGCGACACATATCCTATACGCGGCCCGAATGCCTTCTCGCCTTTGGTCTGGGCTTCGGCCGAGGGCGCGATGCACAGCGAGGCAAGCGCAATCATTACGCCGGCTGCTGTTTTGCTGAAGTGGGTGAGGTTCATAATTGTGATGAATGCTGAAACGCGGAGTGTGCCTCCTGATTTGAAACAAGGCCACCACCGCTATGGTTCGCCCTGAGCCTGCACAAAGATACAAAAAAAGAAATAAAATCCACCCGCCCCAAGGCATCTAACAGCATAGAGCAATAAAAAAGTGGATGGCCAAAGGCCACCCACTTCATTTTGATTATAGGGAATTAATTATTTTTTTGCCCACAATGCGTTCTGCTCTAGGTTCGGATTAAGTGTAATCTGGTCCTGAGGAATAGGCCATTCATATTGACGACCTTCGAAGACGCGGCTCTTTCCGAATGTTGCGTTGATGTAATTTCCGGTGACGCTTTCTGCTGCAACAGGAGCATTCGAGATATTGGCACCAAGAAGAACATTCGGGTATTTGGTGTTGTCCAGTTTGTCGAGTTGGTGCCAGCGGATAAGATCCCAGTAGCGGTAGTCGTTGTCCATAATCAGCTCGCAACGGCGGCAGCGGCGAACTTCCCAGATGAGGCTGCTTACGCCCATGTTGTTTGCCGGGTCGTCAATCGCAGAGAGCGATGCAACAGTCTGGTCGGGAAGGTCGGCACGTGCATACAGTTTGTTGAGAGTCTTATTGATGTCCTCATTGCTCAGAGTGCCAAGTTCTGCCTTTGCTTCAGCATAGTTGAGACATACGACAGCGCCCCAGTAGAGAGGAGAACATGTATAGTTCTTAGCTGTGGTCGAGCGATAGTTGACAGGCATATTCACGTTGTCATATTTGCTTACACCATAGCCCGAAGATGAAGTCATCTGCATAGAGCCTGCGCGAGACCAGGTCATGCCCTTGTAGAAAATACAAGGGTCGATAGTCTGAGCAAGACGTCCGTCGCGCACTTCGAGAAGATTGTCGATTGTAAGGCCGGGTCCGTTTGAGTCGGCACCTTCAAGATTTGCAACAGGAACACCGACATCTGTCGTATTCATGCTTGTCTTAGACTTTGGCAGACCGTCTTTGAACAGATATGCATCGAAAGCGTCTTTCGAGATACCGCTCAGAGAAGTTGAAGAGCATGTATAGGCTACAGTTGAATGCATGAACAGGTCTTTTTCGTATTCTGTAGCAAAAATGACCTCTTTATTATTGCTCAGGCCGGTAATGCCGTCGTTTGCATTTGCGGTCCATGCCGAATTATAGAGAGCTCTGTAGTTGTCGCTGATGGGATATGCCGCAATCAGAGGCTCGCTGTATTTGACGCACAGTTCGAGATATTTTTTCGAACGCGCTTCGTCGGGAGCATAGTAGTTTTCCTCCAGAGTGCAATACTTCCAGAATGTGCCTTCGTACAGGCAGAAATCGCTGAGCATTGCTTTTGCCAAGTCTTTGCTGAAACGCTGAATGCCGTTCTGCAAGGCGATATTCTCGGCTGCATATTCGAAGTCGGCGAGTGCAAAGTCTGCTACGGTCTTTCTGTCGGTACGCTTGGCATATAACGTTTCGGAATTGAGGTCAAGAGTAGCGTCCACAAGAATTACGTCGCCATAGTATTTTACGAGTTGATAGTATTCATATCCTCGCATTAGTAGTGGTGCGATAAAAATCCAACCACTGCGATTAATATATTAGTATTTAG
>CAJTOB010000022.1:36988-43935 GCA_910578035.1 uncultured Muribaculaceae bacterium | reverse complement strand
TCCATCTCGTACTTTTTGCCCTGTGATTTCACATATGTTATTAAACAACCTCTTATTATGGTGAGATAGATTGGCCGGAAAATTCCTGTTTATTCCATAATTTTGCAATTGCATAATCCATCATTCATAATCCATAATTCATAATTGATGATAAAGGGTCGATTCGCGCCTTCGCCGACCGGGCGCATGCATTTGGGAAACATTGCCTCGGCATTGCTGTCGTGGCTGTCGGCGCGTGCGCAGGGCGGCGCGTGGCTGCTTCGTATCGAAGACCTCGACCCGCAGCGTTCCAAGCGGGAATACTCGCGTATTATAGAAGACGATTTGCACTGGCTCGGCCTCGACTGGGATGAGGGAGGCCTCGACGGCCGCGGAGACGCCGGGCCATATTCGCAGAGCCGGCGAGGCGACATATACGCCCGCTATCTCGAGCTGATAAACGCTACAGGATATACCTATCCCTGCCGCTGCACGCGCGCCGAAATAATGGCGACACAGGCCCCGCACCAGTCCGACGGACGCATTGTCTACGGTGGCCGCTGCCGCCCGGCGGTCCTTCCGGCCTTCGGTGCTGATTTTGACGGTGCTTCGACGCGAATCTGTGTGCCCGACAGCATAATCAGTTTCGACGACGGACTCTACGGCCCGCAGCATTTCAATCTTGCCCGCGAGGTGGGCGACTTCATTCTCCGCCGTGCCGACGGCGCATGGGCATACCAGCTCGCCGTTGTGGTCGACGATGCCCTTATGGGCGTGTCAGAGGTCGTGCGCGGTTCCGACCTCCTCCTTTCGGCCGCACAGCAGATATATCTCTACCGTCTTCTCGGCCTCGAGCCGCCCCGGTTCGCCCATGTGCCCCTGCTCTGCAATGCCGAAGGGCGCCGTCTGAGCAAGCGCGACGGCTCTCTGAGCATGGAGCATCTGCGGGCCACTATGACAGCCCCGCAAATCATCGGCCGTCTCGCCGCACTCCTCGGCCTCCTCCCCGAACCGACCGAAATAACCGCTGCCGAGCTGATTCCGGACTTCTCCTGGCAAAAAATAAAACCGGACCGGACGCTATCCATAAAATGAAGCAAAGCCGCGGGTGCGTCGAACGCGCACTCGCGGCTTAAAGTATTGCCGTACAGTCTGTTTTGCTATTGTTGTGGCTGTTGTTGCGGCTGGGCTGAGTTGCGCGGCGGACGCTTGGGGCCGACGCGGGTCGATGCCGGGCTGTCGGGAGCCGCCGGGTTCTGGAAGAAGGGGTAGGGGATTCCGTATACATCGTCGATGTCGCCGCCGGGGCTGAGGTAGCCGTCGATGACTGTGTCGCGGCCCGATGGATTTTCGAAGGTATAGAGCATGAAGTAGCGCAGCATGGCGGCTATATGCTCGAATACGACGTCCTGAATGCCCTCGTAGGGGAACCAGGCCGATGTTGCCGTGAAGCAGTAGACCTGGAACGGTATGCCGGCCGCGGTCTGCGGGAGGGTCGACACGAAGCAGTCGCTGTCGTGGGCGATGTTCGGGTTTGCATCGAGCCACATTTTCATATATGCACGGAAGAGACCCAGATTGGTGTCGATAGTGCCGTCTACGAGGCCGGCGGGGTTGTTGACGTCGTGCACGTCGCCGGCGGCCTGCTGAGCCAGTTTTTTTGTTATATAATCGTCCATGAAAGGCACTTTGCGTATCATGTCGAGCATTTCGGGGGTTGCAGGCAGCACACTGTCGGCGTCTATCATGAAACTGCGGCATATGCGGCGCGTGTTGCTTTGCTGCATGGAGCGGTAGTTTGTGAAACCGCCGCTTATGAGGCTGTAGGGGGGCAGGGTGGTGGTGGTCTTATCCCAGTTGAGCACCTTTACGGCAATGAGCGACACCTCTTCGACGGTGCCGTTGGCGTTAGTGCCCGGCACGGCAATCCAGTCGCCTACGTGGAGACTGTCGTTCTCCGACAGCTGCACTCCTGCGACCACGCCCAGGATATTGTCCTTGAAAATCAGCATCAGCACTGCCGAGAAAGCGCCGAGACCGGCCAGGAGCGAGCCCGGCGATTTGTCGAGGATTATGCACACTATTATTATCACGGCTATAATCCACACAATTATTTTCACAAGCTGTGCAAGCCCGTTGAGGGGCAGCTTGCGCTTGTTGGCACGGGCGTCGATATGCTGCCACATGGCATTGAGCAGTGCTGTCAGAGCCACTGTAATCACAAAGACGATATACACGAAGGTCGCCTTGGTGAGGAAGCCCGACAGCGCATTGTGGTTCGACAGAGTAAACTGTATAAGAATCAGGAATACCAGCGGCGGAATGATGCGGCAGACCTTGGTGAAGAAATTCTGGCGGGTAAGCGCATGATATGAATCCGAATTCCAGTGGCGGGCTATGGCTTTGACTTCCGTGAGCACTATCCACTGCACGATATAGCCCGCCACTACCGACAGGCCGAGTACAACCGCAGCATAGAGGAAGGTGACTATCGTAGTGTTGTTGTCAAGCCCGAAAACGCCGAGAATCCAGTCGACGATTTTCATGATGAAGCCCGCTATCGAGGCCGAAAGGCCGTCGCTGTCGCCGATGAAATGAGTGATGTCTATCGGCGGCCGGACTGTTGCGGCAAGTGCTATCGAAACAGGAGAAAACATAGTATCGGATATTTGTTTGATCTCTTTATTAGCGAGATACTACCGTTGTCGGCAGAATTTTGGGGGCGCTGTCAGAGGGTATGGCCTTGAACATTTCGCCTTCGGTGGTGTAGAAAAGATCCATGTCGGGCTGTCCGGCAGTCTCGACCTCTATTACATAAAACTCGTCGGTTGTCTGCTTATAATATACGATATCATCGACAGTCCATGAGCTGTATTCGCCTTTCGCGAAAGCCTCGTTGACGGCATTGTCGGGCACAAGGAAGAAATCCTTGCCATAATCTTTCTCGGTCATTGCCCAGGCGGCGTCGGTGCCGAACCACACGTCGTAGTCCACCATATTTTTTGTAAACTCGGCCACGCGGTAGGAGCCCGCGGTTTCCCATTTCACATTCTGAGCATCAGGCTCCACTTTTTTAAGAGCCTCGACAAATGCCTCTGGCACTTGGTCAACAGTCTTGTCGTCGTCATCGTCGCTGCATGCCGCCAAAGGTATCGCAATCACCGCTGCCGCGGCTATACTCGCAAAAATAGCTTTGATTTTTTTCATAGAATAGTAGTGTATGAAGTGATGTAATGATATGGAAACGCCCCTACCCCCAAAAATGTTCCCCCCATCCGATTCATGATAGGATAATGACTTGATAATAACGAACCTTGCGCATTTGTGTTAATCAACGTTAAATAGTGCGGTGGGGTGTTGAAAATTAAAAAAAGTTAATTATTTTTGTGAAAAAGCAAGTGATCATGACCGAAAAATTCAAAGCCGTTTATTGTACCATAGCTTTACTGATTATTTCCTGTGCTCTAAGCTTAGGAGCGTCTAATCGGAATATAGTGTATCATAAGTTCGTGCAGGAAACTTTTGGATCGAATGTGGTAACTAATAAATATGGAGAGGCGGTAGAAACGATTGAGTTGGAACCTGCGACAGCTGAAACATTTGATTATGAGATTTCAAATATAAAATATGATTATACCGTTTCTTTGGATAATGGTAAATGCGATATTCGAGGCGATTTTAGTTTTGATGTGTCAGTAGACCATGTTTCGGAATTTATAATAGCTCATACGAATCCTGAAAGTTTAGTAAAGGACTTTTATAGTGCTCTCACTATTTTTGAAGCAAATCCCGACGGACAGACAGTAAAGCATTATGTGCGTCCGTATACTCGCCCGGAAACGCTTTTCAAACTTATGATTCGAAAAGATGATAACTCATTTTTTTCAAGTCATGCGATATGTACAACCGACTATCTGCGAGAAGAGGATAAAGTTTTGTTCTTTAGTGGTATTTCATTGAAGAATGTTATGGATGATATGGTTGTTTGCATTGAAAACTCGACACTTAAGGTTACTTCGGGGTTTAATTTGCAGCAAATATCGCTTATAGATATAAATGGAAAAGAGATAATGCATATAAACTTGTGCGATTTACGAAAATGTGAGATTTCCCTTGCAGACATATCTAAAGGCTTCTATATTGTCCGCATAAAAGACGTTGATGGCCGCATTTATAACAGAAAAATAATATACTAAGAGGTTGTTTAATAACATATGTGAAATCACAGGCCGAAAAGTACGAGATGGATTTATATCTGAGACGAAGGAGCATAGCGGTTGCTATGTGACTGAGTCGAAGATATAAAGACGCTCGTAATTTTTGGAGGCGAAGCCTTTGTCATCATTTTGACATATGTCATGCAGTTTGTCGTATGAGGCTGTTTTTAACATTAGTATTGTTCTGGTGTCTTTTTGTTAACTTGCCCATCATTCATCGGTCTCATAGCCACCGCTATGTTCCCTCTTCATAATGTACAATTTAAGCAAAAATACACCAACCTGTGTTTTCACATATGTTATTAAACAACCTCTAAGTATTTGAACCGACCCCTAAAAGTTATTTGTCGAACTTTTAGAGGTCGGTTCAAATTGTACTGGAGTTGCCTTGTCCTTTCTATTATTGAGGCTTTTGGGCGGAGTAGTGCTCTTTGACGGCTTTCTTGAATTCTTCGAAGACGGGGTAGAAGTCGGAGTAGATGGCGCTGTCGTTGGCGCATTTCTTGAGCACATGGTGAATCAGGCGTATGCCTACTACGAGTTCTTTGGCGTGTTTTTCAGAGATATCGCCCTTGGCCGTTATCATTTCGACCATGCGGGCGAGGTCGTGATGGCCGCCGAAGTTAAAATTCATCACCTCTTTGATTTTGCCCTCTTCCACCTCGGTGATATTCATGTGGTAGGAGCGTTTTTGTTTATTGCATTTACAATCCATAGTAGTTTTGTTTTTTTGTTTTGCAATATGAATAACGTCTGAAACAGCTTTCGGTTGCGAAACTTAACACTCCTTCAGAGATTGTCGTTTTTTTTGTAATTTTGCAGTCCTCTAAACTCTCTAATCATACAAGATGCATACAATTACCACTGATATAAGGTTCGTAGGAGCCGAAGACGACAATCTCGACCTTTTTGAGGCCCAGTATCCCATACCTGCAGGAATATCGTATAACTCATATCTTATTGCCGACAGCAGCGTTGCGGTTGTCGATGCCGTAGACATGCGCCGGTGCTCCGACTGGCTTGCAGCCGTCGCCGACAGTTGCGCGGCCCTGGGGCGCTTGCCCGAGTATCTGATAGTGCAGCATATGGAGCCCGACCATTCGGGCAGTGTGCGCGCTTTTGTAGACCGTTATCCCGGTGCGACGATAGTCTGCACCGCCAAAGCGGCCGGCATGCTTGCCAATTTCTTCGAGGACGTCGATTTCAGCAGTCGCTGCCGTATTGTGGCCGACGGCGATACTCTTTGTCTGGGCTCGCACACGCTCAGTTTCGTAACGGCGCCGATGGTGCACTGGCCCGAGGTGATGATGACTCTCGACGAGACCGACGGTGTGCTGTTCTCGGCCGATGCCTTCGGTTCGTTTGCCATGTCGGACTCTGCCGAGGCCTGGGATGCCGAAGCACGTCGCTACTATACTAATATCGTTGGGCGCTTCGGGCCGAGTGTGCAGGCTGTGATGAAGAAACTGGCCGTCCGCAAATTCGGCATCGTGGCTCCGCTTCACGGGCCCGTGCTGTCTGAAAATCTTGCGCATTACTGGCTCCTTTACGATAAATGGAGCCGCTACGAGCCGGAGACACGCGGTGTGCTGGTGGCCTATGCGTCGGTCTATGGCGGCACTGCCGAGGCGGCGCGCCTTGTAGCCTCGCAACTTCGTGCCGTCGGGGCGCCCGAGGTGGTGCTTCTCGACCTCTGTCGCCATGATGTGTCGTATGCCGTGGCCGAGGCTTTCCGCCTGAGCCACATGGTGCTGTGCTCGGTGACATACGACGGCGCCCTCTTCCCGGCCATGCACACTTTCCTGCATCATCTGCAGAGCAAGCGTCTGTGCGGCCGCACGGTAGCGCTGGTCGAAAACGGCTCGTGGGCGCCCGTCGCCGCGCGCCTTATGGCCGATGAGCTTGCTAAAATGAAGGCGATGACTGTAGTAGAGCCTGTGCTGTCAATCCACAGCCGCCTCCACGCGGCCGACCGCTCCACGCTGCTCGCCCTCGCCGCCAATCTGCTGCAGGATTGAACACCTTTTGATGATAAAACAGCGGAGCCGACACAAGTGAAGTGCCGGCTCCGCTGTTGTTTTGTATGGAGTTTATTTTCGGGGAATGAAGGAGACGGCCTGGCCTCCGGCGGGCGCCATCGCTACGGTGAGAGTGTCGGCAGCGGTGACTTCTTGTGTGCTTATTACGACCTTGGTGGGGTCGGCAGGGTCGTCGGCGTAGACTGTGGCGGTGTATGTGCCTTCGCCGAGGAACGAGAGGGGCACGGTGAGCGTGCGGGCTTCGCCGTCGGTGCCGGCGCCGAGATAGAAATTGCTGCCGGCGCGGCGCACTATGGCTATATATTTGCCGATTTCGCCCTGGAGGGCCTGCGACCAGTCGCAGTCGGCGTTGAAGTCGCGGAAGAACTGGAAGGCGGGCTGGCCCTCGTAGTTCTCGATGAGGTCGGCGGCCATCTGCAGGGGCGAGTAGATGATTACCCAGTTGGCAATCTGGCGTGCGACTGTGGTGTTGATTTTGCAGTAGTCGTTGCGGCCGTTCCACTCAATGCGGCCGGGGTCGGCCTTGGCGCGGTCGTAGTTGATGTCGAAAATACCGGGGGTGTAGTCCATCGGGCCCGAGAGCAGACGCACGAAGGGCAGTGTGCAGAGATATTCGGGCGTGTTGCCGGCCGACCATGCGTTCCACTCCATGCCGCGGGCACCCTCGCGGGTCATCATGTTGGGCCAGGTGCGGCGTATGCCGGTTTCCTTG
>CAJTOB010000022.1:11838-36973 GCA_910578035.1 uncultured Muribaculaceae bacterium | reverse complement strand
TCATGAGCTGATATTTCGCTGCGGTCTCTACGACACGCTGGTAGTGCTTCACGCCATACTGCGAGTGGTGGTACTGTCCGCCGACAAATCCGCCTGCATAGCCGGTCTTGACGGTATGTATGCCGAGCGACTGATAGTATGCGAAGGTCGTGTCGATTGCGGCCTCATATTCGGGAATGTTGCCGCCGGTCTCGTTGTGGGCCCAGAGCTCGATGCCTTTGGCTGCGGCGTAGGCTGCGATGGAGTCGATGTCGAAGTCGGCATAGGCCTTGGCATAGTTGAAGTGCTGTTTTCCGCCCCAGGTATCCCAGCCTTCGTTCCAGCCCTCGAAGAGGACGCCTTGCAGATTGTTTTCGGCAGCGAAGTCGATATAGCGGATAGCGTTTTCGGTTGTGGCGCCGTGGCGGGGGCCCATGGTCCATGTCATGGTGCCGAGGTGCATGCCCCACCATATGCCTACATACTTCTGCGGCTTAATCCACGAGGTGTCGGCTATTTTGGAGGGCTCGTTGAGGTTGAGAATAAGACCGGAGTTGATGAGGTCGCAGGCCGATTTGCCGAGCTGCACGGTGCGCCAGGGTGTTGCGAATGCCGAGGGCAGATATGCCTTCACGCCGTCGGGCAGCGGGGCCAGGTTGGCCTTGAGGGTGCGGCCGGCGGTGCGGGCGAGGGTCATTTCGGGGTAGTCGTAGAGAGCGGCTTCGTGGATAGAGCCGAATATGCCTGTAGAATCGACCTCGAAGGTGAAGGGCGTGTTGGCGTCGGTCACGTCGTCGACGACCACATTGCGGTATTCGAGTTCGTAGGTGTCGAAGTTGGCGGGTATAGCCCAGCTCATTGCCGGACGGGCGAATGCGAATTCGGTGAGCTCGTCGCGTATAATCACAGAATCGCCCGAGGCCAGATTCCACTCATAGCGGAATGCCACGCCGTCGTCGAATGCGCGCACACGCACCGTGTATTCGAGTGCGTCGTCGGCCAGGGTTACGGCTACTTCATTGTAGTGGTTGCGTATTTCCTTGTTTTCGCCCCAGGGCTGAGTCCAGGTCTGGTCGAACGACGAGTGTTTCACCGTCATCTTCGCGTCGACGGCGGGGGTGAGCCCCTCGGCCTCGAAACCGAGCATTGAGGGTGCTATCAGGGTGTCGCCGCCAACGGTCACAGCATAGCTCAGCGACGAGCCGTCGCGGTTTACATCTACCTTTATCGAGCCGTCGGGCGAACTCACCGACGGAGCTCCGGCACAAGCCGACAGCAGCATGGCCGCGGCAAGAGGGCATATAAAATTTTTCATTGCAGAGATTGGTTTCAAAAACACCGCGAAGATACATACTTCAGCCCGATTGAAGTGTCATGATTTTTGCCAAAACCGTATGTCGATAAAAATGGCGCCTCGAACGAGACGCCATTGTGTGTCATAGCTCTACGCTTTGCCCCGGTTTATGCAGGCAGTGCATTGCCGTGCGGGCGCGAACGGTTTCGGGCAGACGGTAAGCGTCGAAGTCGCAGGCCTGCGCGTAGTCTCCCTTGAAGTGCATGGGGAAGAAATCGGCCACCTTTATGGCCGAAAGGAACTGCTCGGCACCGGCGGCGCAGTTGGCGCCAAGTCGCACGTCGACAGGGAAGAAAGCCACATCAACGGCCGGGCACTGCGAGGCAATGCGCTCTACAATTACCGTAAAGGCCTCTTGCGCTTTCTGAATTTCGCGCTCGGAACTTTCTTCGTCCCAATGCCAGTTGTTGAGGTCGCCGGCATGGAATATGCGGAATCCGTCGGCTGCCGTCACAAGGTAGCTTACGCCGGCGTCTGTGCTTCCGAAAGCCTGCACCCGTATGCAGCCCGGCAGGTCTTCGACGGTGTCGCCCTTGCTCATCCATGCAATAGGCATGGTGTCGTGAATCTCGCGGGTGGGAATGTCGTTGGAGAGCACGTAGACACGGCGGTGGCTCTGGCCGAGATTGAAAATATCGGTGTTGAAATGGTCGCGGTGGTTGTGGGTCACAAGGAAGACTACCGGCTTGTCTGGCTTTTCCTCGAGAGCCTTCTTTACATCGTGGGCCGGGTCGGCCATATAGTCAAATACGAGAAATACATCGGGAAGTTCTACCAGGAAGCCCGAATTTTCAAGATAAGTGATTTTCGTTGCCATATCAGAGTAAATTATTTCACAGATATAACACCGCCCTTATCCCCAAAGTTGTAGAAAAAGCAAACCGCCCGTCCGCCCAACAGCCCAGCAGCTCATCCGCCCAGCCGCCTAAACCTGCGTCATATGATATCCGAGCGAATTGAGCTCCATGCCCATTCCGGCGAGGTAAAGCTGATGGAGCGCCGCCATGTAGCAGCCGAGAGCCGTCTCTGTGCCAGGCTCGATATGAGCGTGTCGGAGCATGCTCAGCACACGCTGCGCGCATTCGGCGGCGATTGCGATGACCCGCTCTGCCTCTTCGTCGCGATAGCCGAGCACGTCTTCCACAATTGCCTCGTCCATATTGTCGAACCCTCGCAGCGAACGCAAATCCTCGTAGATACCCTTACGGGCCGAATAATTCTCCCAGTCCGTATCCCAGTAAAACGCCATCGCCATGCCGACAAACATTATCCAGCCCAGCGATACCACCGGATAGTCCTGATACTCGCGTATGCCGTCGGGCAGATAGGCGCGGCATATCTCGCCCCAGCGCTCCTCAACATCGGGGCACTCCGGCACGCGCTTGTCGAGCACGCCCTGTGCGCTCAGATACACAGTGAGGTCTTGGTGCACCCGTTCTTCAAAATCTTTTATAATATCCATATTACCTGATATAATGCGGCATTTCTGCAGGAATGACCATAGACAGCTCAACCAGACCGCCGACGCGCCCTTCGGCATCAAACCATGCCGACTGGAAAATCATCTTGTGCAGCCCTTCTTTCTCGATGGTATAGGCATTGGTGCCGCCTTCGGCGAGCAGACGGCGGATTATGGCTTTCGACCGCTCATTGTGATACTCCATCAGGCTGTGACCGATAAGGGCCGCGCCTCCGCGGGCCGCGAAAGTCTGCTGCGACCGCTCGTTCATATAAATAATCCGGCAGTCGGCATCGGCCACCGTCACCGCGCAATTAAGGCGCATGGCCCAGTCGGGTACTATATCTTCAATTCGTTCCATATCGCATGCAAAATTACAAAAAACGTCGTTTATCTGCCGTAGGCATCGTAGATTGCCGCAGACAAATCTTTGAAGAGGGCCGACGACTCCTCGTTGGTCTCGGGAGAGTCTTTGACAAGTATGGCGACAAATGCGGCCGAGCCGTCGCCGCGCCTGAAGGCGGCTACGTCGCCCGTTGCCATGCGTATGCCGGCGGCATTACGGTCGGACATGCCCGATTTGTGGCCCATGAATGCCTCGGGCGCGATGCCGGCGGCAATCTTGTCGCGCCCTGTGCGGCTCTTGCACAGAAGGTCGGTGAGATATTGCGTAGCTTCGGGTGAGAGCGCTCGGCCGCTGAATATAGCCTCGATTACATGGCACAGAGCTTCGGGCGTACTGCGGTTGAGGTAGCTTCTCGCTATATCCTCGTGCATGGAGTTTTCGGTTTCTGTAAGGACAAAATCATTGATTCCGAGCCGACGGATGCAACTGTCGACTTCGCTGATGCCGCCGACGAGCTCAATGAGGTAATCGCAGGCATTATTGTCGCTTCGGCACACCGAGTAGTACATCAGGCTGTCGACAGTAATCTCGAAGCCATGCTGCCCTTTCTCGTCGCGCATGGGGCTATATGTGTTTTCACGCAAATTCGAGGCGCCAAGCGACACTACCGAGTCGACAGCAATGCCCTTGTCGAGCACTGCGACGGCAATGTGCATCTTGAATATACTCATGAGAGGCAGCTGAGAAGTGTCGCCGGCCACTAAAAGCGAATCGCCCGACAGCACGGCCACACCCGTCACCCCCTCATGAGAGCCGATTATCGAGTCGAGCCTCTCGCCCAACCCGGCCCCCGCGCAATGCCCCTGCTCTGCCACTTTCAGACCCGAGCATGATATGCCGATTAATACTATAATAAGGCTGTAAATGAGGGTGTTGACTCTGTTGATTTGCATTTATGATTTTTTTAGAGTTTCGAAATAAGTTCAGAGCCGGTCATTATATCCATTTTGGAGAACGCGAACAGTTTCTTGCCGAGGTCTTTGAGCGAATGCCCGATATGATACACGTCTTCGTCGATTATCAGAAAACGGTCGTGAGCCTTGTTGTAATTATGCAGTGTCACCCCAGGGTACTGTGCGTTGTGGCGCTCTATATCCTGGCGGAGCTGTCGCGAGACATGACCGTCGTAAATATCCACAGTCACACCGGCCTTACGTTTAGACAACTGTACCAGTACGGACTCATCAATATAACTGTCGATGACAACAATCCTCTTCTCGGCCTTTCTGATAAGCCCCGCCACAAACGCATACGCATCAAATATCTGCCCGTCGAAAAACACCCCCTGAGTCGGCTCTTTAGGTCCATTCAGCCGGTCAAGAATTGCATCTACTTTTTCATCGGTTTTCAACTGTTTTATCTCAATCCGTTCTATCCTTTGGAAAATAGAAGCATTATTCATCAAGAAGTTTCGCATCGCAACAAAGGCATCGATGATTCGTATGCTTGTATGGACGGCAGTCTCGCTTTTCAATACGGCAGAAAGCATAGCAACTCCCTGTTCGGTAAATGCGAAAGGATTAACTGATGAGTGTTTGAAACCATTGAACCGGTCGCAATTTGCGACCAGTTCATCCCTCTCCTGATTTGAGAGCTGAAATCTAAAATGTTCCGGGAAACGCTCGACATTCCTTTTTACCTGCTCATTAAGACGTTTGGTTTCAACTCCATACAATTCTGCCAGATCCCGGTCTATCATTACCTGCTTGCCTCTCAGTGTGAGGATGCGGTTTTCTATGGGCATTGCTAACTGGTCACAATATGTGACCGGTTCCTTGTTTGGAGTGTTTTGGATTGGTATTTTGTTGTCTTGCGTATCTTCCATACGCAAATTTACACAAAAAATATCGAAATATCAGGCCGATATACACATCTACCAAAAAAGAATCTCAGCAAAACAGCAGTCCGGCAAATCGCACTCCTCCCCCTTGTAGCCATAAGACACCAATGGCCAAGCAAACTGATTTTGCCTGGCCATTGATTGTTCGATATTTGCGCTAAAGACTCTGTTTAGTACTCGTCTTCGTTGAAGAGGAAGTCTTCTTTGGAGGGGTAGTCGGGCCAGATGTCTTCGATGCTTTCGTATGTGTCGCCTTCGTCTTCGATTTCCTGGAGGTTTTCGATTACTTCCATAGGCGAGCCGCTACGCATGGCGTAGTCGATGAGTTCGTCTTTTGTTGCGGGCCAGGGAGCGTCCTCAAGCTTCGAGGCCAATTCGAGAGTCCAATACATGTTTATTCTGTGTTAGATTATTTGCTGATAGGTTGTTTGCCGGAAAAAGTGCGCAAAGATAAGATATTGCATGAATACTAACAAGATTTCTCCCAAAATATTTCTTCGATTCCGTTAAAATTGTTTATCGCGCGGCTCAGAACGAAGAGGAAATCGCTCAGACGGTTGATATATGTCAGAATCTGGGGGTCGACGGCGATGCCTTGTTCCTTCAGGGCCAATATGCGGCGCTCGCATCGGCGAGCGACTGTGCGGGCAATGTTGGCGCGGGCGGCATCGGGGTGTCCGCTTGGCAGAATGAAGCGGTTGTGGCGCGGCAGCGAGTCTTCGAGCGTGTCTATGGCGCTTTCGAGTGATGTTGCCGCCGATGCCGGGAACGGTGCGGGCTGCCATTTGGAGTCGGCCTCGGTGGCGAGTGAGGCGCCGATGTCGAAGAGGAGGTTCATGGCAGTCTGTAGTGGTTTGCGGCCATCTTCGGGTATGGCCTCGGAGGCGCACAGGAGCCCTATCCATGAGTTGAGTTCGTCGACAGTGCCGTAGGCTTCCAGGCGGCCGTCGGTTTTGGCAACGCGTGTGCCTCCTACGAGCGATGTCGTTCCGGCATCGCCGGTGCGTGTATATACTTTCATAGACTCTGTTTTTTATCTGTTGTCATTTATCTTCTCAACGCTGATTGTGTGCTTATGTTGCGCTTTATGGCAAAAAAAAGCGGAGCTCCGTGCCGGGGCTCCGCTCTGTGGGTGCATATCGCTGGTTTTATTCGAAGACTACGGGTTTGTTGGCGGGGTCGTCGACGTTCCAGTTGCAGGAGACGGGGGCGAATTTGCCGGGGCCGGCGACCTTGAAGATGGCCTGGCAGGTCTTGGTGCTGCGGTCTTCCATGTAGGTGTAGAAGTTGACGGTGTAGAGCACGTCGAGGCCTTCAATGGGGGCTGCGTCGGGGTGGATTGCAGCGAGGGCGCCGGGCATTACTTCGGTCATGAAGCGTGTGCGTTCGAGCTCGATGATGGCTTCGTCGGTCATCGATTCGTATTCGGCCGGATACTGGGCGCGGGCCGATGAGGCGCGGAGGTCAACGTTGCCCTGATAGGCCGATGTGCCTGAGTAGTACTCGTTGTTGCCGTATGACGAAACGTAGAACTTGCCGCTCTTGATGCTGGTGTCGCCAAGGGGCTTGCAGATGTTCTCGAATACCCAGTCGACGCATGCCTGGAAGTAGAGCGTACTCATTTCCTGGCCTTTGCCTGCGGGGAGAGTGATGGTGACATTGGGGTCGAACATCCATTTGCCTTCGTTGCGCACAAACTGGTTGGTGACGGTCTCTACGAAGCTGTAGGGAGCCCATGCGTTGCCGTCGTATTTGTAAGCGGAGCATTTGCAGGTAGTGGCGCCCGATGCATAATTGAGCCAATATACATATTTCACGTCGTCGGCTGCGGCATAGGGGGCGTTGATGTTGAGCCATTTCGAGAGATAGGGCTCTGCTGCGGGGAGGTTGTTGTAGGTCTGGCCCATGGCGGTGTAGTCGGCCGGCTGAAGCACGGCGAAGCTGTTGCCTGCGGGCGCCCATTTGTTGTTGCTGTAGCGGTATACGGCGTTGCGGGCTTCGGAGGGCACGCTGATGGCGGCGCGCGACGAGCGCGAGGCCGGTGTAGCCATGATTTTGATGTTCTTCACTTCCCATGTGCCGGCCTTGGCTGCGGTCGACTTGTAGCAGAAGCCGAGTTCGATTTTCTTGCCGGCGAAGTCGCTGATGTCGATGTCGCCCGAGGCAACGAATGTCCAGCTCATCTTGTCGGGATAGACGGGGCTTAGTTTCACCCAGTTGCCGCCTTTTTCGCGGACGTATGCCGCGGCCTGGTCGGCGAGCACGTCGACGGAGCTGAAGAAGTTTGTGGCCTGCTCGTAGGAGAGAGTGGCGTCGGCATAGGCGGTGAGGTCAATTTCGGGCGATACGAGCCATGCCTCGGCGTCGTAGTTGGTGTTGTTGGCAAAGCCTGACGCTTTGGCGCCGTAGTTGGCGCCCCCCCAGCTCCAGATGTAGGTGAGACCTTCGGGGAGCACCTTGTTGTCGGCGGTGAAAGTGTTGTAGCTGTCCTCGTCGGTGAGGGTGTTGTTATACACTTCCACGGGTTCGGCGGGAGCGTTGCCGCCGAAGTTGGGCTCCTGTGTTGCCATCTGATAGGTTACAACGGCGAAAGAACCGTCGGCGGGGTCGAGGGCGCCGCCGAGGATAGCGGGCAGATAGTCGGCCGGCTGTTTCGAGGGAGCGAATGCGGCGACATAGTCGTCGGAGGCCCATACTTTTTCCTGATATTCCTGAGCTGTCACCGCATAGAGCTGCACGGTCTGTGCGTCAACGAATTCTTCGGGTTCGTTGACGGCTTCATTGTAGGTGAGGCGCACCGACGAGCCGTCGGTAAGGGTGAAGTAGGGGAAGCCGGTGCCCGAAAGGAATGCGGGCACATATACCGATGCGGGGGCGTCGGCCGAGAAGCGCTTGAGGCTGCCTACGGCGGCGAGCGCGGCCTTGCCGTCTTCGCCGGCGAGGTCGGTGTTGGTAGAGTTGGATGCTATCGAGCTGTAGTCGGCGTCGGTGAGGGTGTAGTCAACCGACTGAACGTCCTGCTTGGGCTGGTCTTCGATGCCTTCGAAGCCGTCGAGCTTGTCGTTCCACGCGTTTTCATCGCAGGCAGTAGCTGCGACAGCTACGGCAACAGCGAGCAGAGCCTTGGATATATTGTTGTTTTTCATTGTCGTGATGTCTGCTTAGAAGTTGATACGGAGCTTCATGGAGTAGGTGCGGCCGAAAGAGTAGAACACACCGTAGATGTTTTCCCAGTTGGCGTTTACGGCCGAGTCGGACCAAGCGTCGACTACATAGTTGTAGTTGAAGAGGTTGTGCACGTTGCCGTAGAGAGTTGCGTCGATGCCGCCGATGTTGAAGCGGTATGAAGCGTTGAGGTCGAGCTGGTTGCCCCAGGGAATTCTCCAGGGGTCGCCGATGTTGATGGTGGTGTTCCAGCTGGGCGAGCTCACGGAGTAGTCGGAGTAGTTGCGGTCGTTGACCTTCCAGTCGGCGCCGATGCGGAAGCCCTGGAAGGGCTTGAATGTCACGCCTATGGCAGCGGTGGTCTGAGCCGAGCCGCCCACTTTCACGCCTTTCTGGTTGAGGATAGCCCAGGCGTGGTCTTCGGCAAGTACGCCCGAGGCGATTGCGCCCGACGAGTTCTTCAGCGGCTGGCCGAGCTGATTGTAGAAGTAGCCCTTGGCGTTGCTGGCCCATTCGTAGTTGCCGACAGAGAGCATACCGGTCATTTCGAACCACTTGGTCGGAACCCATGTGGCGTTGAACTCGATACCCATGTGGCGGGCGTCGACGCCGGTCATGTTCATGGCAAAACGGTCGCCGGCATGCTCGCCCTGCTCGATTGTGCCACCGCGCACGGTGGTCTTGTCGAGCCATTTGGTGTAGTATGCGTTGACAGTAGCCGAGAAGTAGCGCGAGCGGAAGTTATAGCCAAGTTCGGCCGAGAACACTTTCTCGTTCACGGGGTCGGGGTTGGTGGCGTTCGATGTTGCCTGCGACAGGAACACGCCGTTGGCGAAGAAAGGCGCGCGGCTGATGTAGCCCACGTTGGCGAAGACGTTGTTGTGGCGGTCGATGTTGTAGTTGGCGCCGAATTTCACTGTTCCACCGATGAAGCTATACCACTTTGTGGTGCCGTGCTCCTCGTCGTAGTAGAATTTGTCCTTGCGCTTGTAGCCGGTGTTGCTGAGCGAGCCCGAGAGCACCAGATTGAGTTTCTTGTCGAAAGCGGCATACTCGGCCTGGGCGTAGACGCCTTCCTGCTGGGTATAGCCGATATAGTTGCGGTACACATAGTCGCCCACGCCGAGCTTCTCATAGACCCATGCGGGGTCGGCGGCAGCGGCGTTGTTGGCAACTTTCACATTCTTGCGCGAAGAATCGTCCATGAAGTACTCGCCGTCGTAGAGGTCGATAATCTTGTTGTTGTGGTAGCCTACGTAGTAGCGCATGTCGATACCGGCGAGGATATTGAGTTTCTTGTCGAAGAAACTGTTCTGATAAGTCGACACGAGGCCATACCAGTTGTGCGAGTTGTTGCTCTCGCTCATCACCATGTTTGAGCCGGTAGTGCTGGCTATGTTCATTTCCTGGATAGCGGCATAGTCGAAAGTGCCGTCGGGGGCGCGGAAGAGCGTGTTGGGCGCGCCGTTGGTAGCGCCATACCAGCTGGAGTTGCTCAGGCTCTGGCCCTTGTATGTGCCGCGGCCCTGGCCGCTGTAGCCGCCGCCTTTGGCGAGCGATACATATGCTGTAGTCGAGAGGCTGCTCTTGTTGTCGATCTGCCAGATGTGAGCCAGCGAAATCTGAGGCTTGTGATAGGTGTTGCGGTTCGACGAGCGCACTTTGCCGTGGCGGTCATAACCGAAGGTGGCGTTGTACTTATACATGCTCTCCGAGCCCATCCAGTCGCGGGCATACTCCTGATAGTTGATAATCGACAGACCGTCCTTGTTGCCGCGCTTGTTGTGAGTCTGCGGAGCGCCGAAGGCGGTGAGAGAGAGCTGATGGCGGTCGTTGATGCGCTTCGACACGTTCACGAAATAATTGTATGCCTTGAAGTCGGTGCCCTGGATATAACCGTCGCCCCACTTGTGCGAGCCCAGCACGGTTATGGCCCAGCCGTTTTTCATCAGGCCGGTAGAGAGCTTGATTCCATAGTCGTTCATGCCGTCGTTACCCATGCCGTACCATACGTGGCCGCCGCGTTCGGCGTCGAGGCTCTGGGTGGTGATGTTGATAGTGCCGCCCAGCGAGGGAGCAGAGAGAACGGCAGCGCCCAGACCGCGCTGAGTCTGGATATTAGATGCAACGTCGCCCAGACCGGCCCAGTTGCTCCAGTATACCCAGCCGCCTTCCATATCGTTGACGGGAATACCGTTTACCATCACGGCCACATTGGCGCTCTGGAAACCGCGCATGTTGATTTTGGCATCGCCGAAGCCGCCGCCGTCCTTGGTGGCCCATACACCGGGCGTTGTGTTCAGAATTTCGGGAAGCTCCTGTGTGCCGAGCTTCACGTCGATTTCAGCCTTGTTCACCTGCGACAGTGCCACAGGGGTCTGGCGTGTGCGGGCAAGCGACTGGGTCACAACCACGTCCTTGAGCACTTCGCTCGACGGAACCAGCTTGATGGTGCCCATATTGGCCTTGGCGGCAACTGTGGCGGCATCATAGCCTACATAAGAGATTGTCAGCGAAGGAGTGCCCTCGGGAACCTTGACATCGAACTGCCCGTCGATATCGGTGGTTGCCAGTGCGCGGCCGTTGGTTATGACGACGCTGGCGCCTATTACAGGTTCGCCTTCCTCGTCTACGACCGTTCCTTTACAATTTAGAGTCGCTCCGGCAGCAAAAGCCACGGCCTGTGCCAGCCAGAGCACGATGAATACGGATAGGAATCGTTTCATGTGGTAAATTGGTAAATGTGATATATTGGGTGATTGGTTTTGTTCGACATCATGGATAAGAAAAAAATACGCATGTACTTTTCACTTTGCAAAGATACTCAATTTTTTTAAATATTTTCACATTTCCCGCCATTCGCCCGCATTTTCTGTCCTTTTATGCCCGTGTTGGAATAGCTGTTTAATATATTTTTAACATTTTTCTCAGAATTAATCAGAAATGCTACAAAAATGATTATATTTGCGAACAGATAAACCATAGCCATATTAAAATATCTAAGACGCAATGAAAACACGAATATTAATGCTGTTCGCCGCATGTCTAACGATTTTATCTGCGATAGCTCAGAATTGGGTGGGTTTCGCATATGACGAGGCTGGAAACCGAGTGAGGCGAGAAATTACTATAAGCCAAGGCTCTCGGTCTATGGATAAATCTGAAGACAATGAAGAATCTTATTATGACGTTTTGGGTGATAGAACGGTTAAGATTACTCAAAATGGGTCGGGAATCTTTAAAGTAGCAATTCTGAATATGGAATCAGATGATGAATGCTATATAGATGTATGTTCTTTAGGCGGTGTGCAGGTATTCATGGAGACTCATTGTGGTGCGGAAACTTTAATAGATCTCAGAGATAGGTCTAATGGAGTTTATATTCTGAGAGTTGTAATAAATGAAAAGCAGACAATCTGGAAAATTACTAAACTATGAAAAATAAGGTCCAATATAAGTGCTTGCTCTCAGTTTTGGTTTTGGTGTTTTTCCATTGCATGTCAGCACAAAATCAAGGAAGTGAAAATTTTGACAATAGTTCAGGATATGGTTTGTTGGATTCATTGAAAATACCAGATTCAATTCGTGTAGACTTTCCAGATCGCCCTATTGAAATCGAAACAATCGTACAATATGTAGATCCCGACAATCCCGATATTCCGGCGGTTATAAACAGTTATTCCGTAGGAGCATCAGATGCTGTGTTTTCTGTCGGTGAGACCGGTGCGGCGGAATATAGTCTTACAGTAGACTGTCCAAATGGAGGAAATCTGACTCCTCGGGTCGGTGTTGCATATAATAGTCAGAACGCCACTATGGGTTTGGCCGGTTATGGATTTTCTATTACTGGCATTTCTGCTATTACAAGAGGTGGAAAAACGCTTTTCGATAATGATGGAATTGCCTCAGGAGTCAGTTATACTGTGAATGATAATCTTTATCTTGATGGCAAAAGGCTTATTATAATTTCCGGGAGCTCATGTCAGGCTACTGCCACTTATTGTCTGGAAGGCGACCCATATACAAAAATTACGGCTTATGGCACTTATCATGACAGCTCTGCAACTACATGGTTTGAAGTCAAAACAGCCGATGGCAAAACATATCAGTATGGAAATACTGCCGATTCGCGTGTGAGTTATAACAATAAAAAAGGCAATCCGCGGATAGCATCATGGCAAGTCAATAGGGTTGAAGATATTTATGGGAACTATATTGATTATTCATATACAGTCCGTAATTTATGCTCCTATCCCGATGCTATAATATATGGAAAAAACAAAAACAAAGACCGCGGACTGACGAATAAAATAGTATTCGAATATTCAAGGCTTTCGAATCCCACAGTTTTCAATATTGAAGATCAGAAAGGAAACATAGACCAATGCTTGTCGGCTATAACGACTTCTCTTAATGGTGCCACATATCGGAAATATCGGTTTACGTATGACAATATATCAGATCAGACTCTGTGTAAATATACTCGACTGACGAAAATACAGGAAGAAAACGGAAGTGGAGAAAGTTTTAGCCCGGTGCAGTTTAAATGGGATTATTTGCCTTCCGGGATATATTCCACATCATTAAATATTCCAACGACAGAAGGCAGCAGTTTTGTTGAAGAACTCGACAGAAATTTTTTTGCGGCAGACCTGAACGGCGATGGTATCAGTGATATTGTCCGTGTATCGCCTGTTAAAGTAATAGATTATAAAGACTCGTCTACTGAAAAGGCACATTATGAAACACGCATATATATAAGTAGAAGCGAAATATCTTCGTCGGGAAGTATATCATACAGAAACCCAATTGTTTTTAAGCTGCCTGCTGACATTATATGGGACGATTTCAATTGTACATTGGGAGGGGCTTCTCTCATGGATATTGATGGAGATGGCTACAATGATCTAATACTTCCTTTTCATAATCAGGTCAGTGGAATGTTTAATTCAGAAATTTTCTATACAATTCTCGGCTGTCATGTGGCCGGAGAAACGACCAGACGTATAGAGGGCTATCAAATAACACTTAAGGCCACAGACGAAAATCCATTATCAATAACTGCTGATTTTAATAAAGACGGCAGAGACGAAGTGCTTTGTGTCGAACAGGCAAAGAAAGATGGATTATATTCCGGATACATTGTAAAGATGAATGAGAATAAAACTTTTTATCATGAAGAATTTTCTTTGAATCTTCCCGAAAAGCCGGAGAAACTATTCTGTGGAGACTATAACAACGACGGTCTGAAAGATATTATAATTCTGTATAATGGAGGTTACAAAATTTATTATAATGGTGGGGGTTCAGTTGATTCATTGAATTTTACAGAACCCAACACGAAAACCGGAACAAATCTTGCCAATCAGTGGCGTGTGCAGCAAGGCGATTTTGATGGCGATGGACTGTTGGATTTTGTGTATTTTGTTTCTGGAGAGACCTGGTTGTGGATAGCTCGCAACAATGGAGACGGCACTTTCACATGCACAAAAACCGATGACATCGGGGTCGGAAATCATTCAAGCAGTAAAGACGACACACGATTTGCCGTGATGGTCTACGATATTGACCGCGACGGCAAATCGGATGTAATGATTTGTAAGGCCGGATATGTTCATCATGGGTTCCCGAAATTTAAAAATGAATATACAGATACCCAGATACGCTGGCTCATTTCAGATGGCACAACTCTGAAACTCGATAATAGTAAAGTCAAGCATCGCGAAAATGACGCAAATGAAAGCTCCATATTTTTGGGCGACTTTACCGGAGACGGTAATATGGAGCTTGCCAATTATGGCAGCAATCTGAACAGTACCAGCGATACATTTGACGAAAATAAAATATATGTCTACAGGTCTTCCGGATATCAGCCGGGAACAGGACGGATAACCCGGATTACCGACGGAATGGGAAACACTACTACCGTCGAATATGCGAATGCCACCTCCCCGGTTGTTTATACAAAGACAGCATCTGAAAATCAATATCCTGTCAATACCTATACACTTCCATTGTCGGTTGTCAAAAGTGTGACCTCAACAAACGGTGTCGCCGGGAATCAGACTATACAATACTCCTATAAGGATTTGAAGATTCATATGGGAGGTCGCGGTCCTCTTGGTTTTATGGAGGTTACAAGCGTAAATAAGACAACCGGGAAAAAGTCTGTAAAAAGCATAGAGGAATGGGATGTTCGCAGATGGATTCCTACCAAGGTACGGACCGTTGATACTGTAGGCGAGAAAACAACATCGTCTATGGCCTCCTATACCGTGGAAGATGTCGGCGGTACCTACTTTGTATATGAGTCGGAATCTATTCTTACAGATATGGATGGCAATACCGCTGTCACCGCCAGTGCCTATGATATTGAAAAGGGAGTTATACTCGCTCAGGTCGTAAGAAACGATGGCGACGCAATGTATAAGGAGGTAGAATACTCAGGCTATCAGAAAAAAGGTGGACGGTGGCTTCCCTCCGCAATGAGAATGACTCAAAAACACTCCGACGACCCAGAACCGTATGTCACTGAGACCCGCTACAGTTATGATGACAAAGGGAATGTCCTTACCAATATCGTGAATTATGGCACCCCCTTGGCTCTTACCACTACAGCCACATACGATGTCTACGGAAATTGCCTGTCTTCTGTATCGTCCGGAAAAGATGTCAAATCTGTAAAAAGTATTAATGAATATGACTCCAGCGGTAGATTTGTCACCAAAAGCTATAGCAATCCTGCGGCCGCTGTTCATACATTTACTTATGATAAATGGGGAAATGTTCTTACAGAAAATGATATTACCGACCCCTCGAATATACTTACGACCACAAATACATACGATGGCTGGGGGCGTCTGATATCAACTGTCAGCCCCGACGGTTCAA
Source organism: uncultured Muribaculaceae bacterium (assembly GCA_910578035.1). Lineage (GTDB taxonomy): Bacteria > Bacteroidota > Bacteroidia > Bacteroidales > Muribaculaceae > CAG-873. The sequence continues at coordinate 21,879 of CAJTOB010000022.1, read as the reverse complement.
AAACAGTAAATTCAGTCGGGTGGGGTAGCGATAACAATAAGAAATTCTATGTCCTTACCGAAACTTCTGAAAAACCGTGGGTGCTGACATGGTACGACAATGCCGGGCATGAAGTGTTGCAGAAAACTTTCGGCCCTCAGAGTGTATTGATTTCCAAAGAAACTGAATACAATGGCAAGGGCCAGATCTCAAACGTAAGGACCATCAACGGGAAATTTTATAATTCAGAGACATTTACATACGATGACTACGGCCGACTTCTGAAACATGTCGCAAGCAACAGCTCTACAGCAACCATCAGCTATGGCAATCGGTCTGTCACAACTGCCATAGATGGAAAAGTATCGTCAAAAATCAGTGATGCCTGGGGAAACATTCTCTCTTCGACCGATCCCTCAGGGAATACGGTGGAATATGTCTATAGTTCGATCGGCAAGCCTGTAGAAATTTCTACCGCAGGCTCAACTGTCACAATGCAGTACGACGAAGCCGGAAACCGAATATCTCTTACCGACCCGAATGCCGGAACTGTTACAAGCGAATACTCTGCCGATAGAAAACTTATAAGCCAGACTGATGCCCGTGGCGTAGAGACCCGAAACACATTCGATAATCTTGGCCGTATTTCGAAAGTTCAGATTGGCTCACATACCATTGTCAACACCTATGGAACATCGGGCAACAGCAACCTCCGTCTTGTAAAACAGACGCTGGGCGGAAATTCAATAGAATTCACCCACGACAGATATGGCCGTATAACAACGGAAAAAAGAAATGTCGAGGGCCGCGGCTCTTATTCCTTCGCATATCAGTATGATGCCAAGAACAGACTCGCCAGGACTACTTATCCGGGCAATCTCGATGTTGTCTACTCCTACGACGATTACGGCTTCAAGACCGGAACTGTTGCCGGCGGCATGAAAATCTACGGACTGAAGAAATATGAAGGACTATCAGCCGGCACGTCTGTATTCATGGACAGTATCACAACGACTGTTACATGTAATTACTATGGCTTTGAAACTAACCGCAAGCTTGTTCGTGGCAATAATGTCATCGAAAATCTTGAATTGGAATTCGAGCGTAAAACCGGTAATCTCCTTTCGAGGAAAAGAAACAGAGACCTCAAGGAATATTTCGAATACGACAATCTCGACCGTCTTACAACAGTCAAGCGTGATATTGACCTCGTAATAAGACCATTCCCCTTGGATCTTGAGATTTCAAGAAAACCTTTAACAGAGACCGTAATGGAGATTGCATATGCTCCAAACGGCAATATCCTCTCAAAAACCGGTATTGGAGCATATAATTATAGCAATGATTTCAAGCCTCATGCCGTGGTTTCTGTCGAAAACGAAAAAGATATTATTCCGACAGAAACACTACTGACTTCGTTCAACGATTTCAATAAAATCGACCTCATCGAAGATGAATCAAACGGCTACAGAATGGATTTCAGCTACGGCCCCGACATGCAGCGATGGTACACCGAGCTGACCAAAGACGGAAATACAGTAAGATCTACCGTATATGCCGGTGCATACGAGAAGATAACCGACAATGGCGCTGTCCGCGAATTCTACTATCTCGACGGCGGTACGATACTTGTCAGGGAAAACGGGGTTTTAAAACCATATATCGCCTTTACCGACCATCTTGGCAGCATTCTCTCGGTAATCGGCGCCGATGGCGCAAAAGTGTTTGAGGCCTCTTACGACGCATGGGGCCGGCAGACCGTCGCACTGAACACTATCGGGCTTCAGCGTGGCTACACAGGCCATGAAATGCTGCCCGAGTTCGGCATCATTAATATGAACGGACGTCTCTACGATCCCCTTTTGGGCCGTTTCTTCAGCCCCGACAACTATGTGCAGCTCCCCGATTTCTCCCAGAGCTACAACCGCTACAGCTACTGCCTCAACAATCCCCTCAAATACACCGACCCCAGCGGCGAATTGTTCGGTATAGACGATGCTATAATTGCATTCGCTCTCTTTAATACAGCAAGCAGCATGATGCAGGCGGCATTTAACGGCGATAATATCTGGAAGGCCGGAGCTCTCAGTCTTCTGTCGTCCGCTGCCTCCTATGGCATTGGCTCTGCATTCGGTGGTGTCGGTTCTCTCGGCAAGGAACTCCTTCGAGCCGGTGCGCACGGTATTTCCGGCGGATTGTTCAGCATGCTCAGTGGCGGCAACTTCGGCAGCGGACTTGCCTCCGGCGCGATATCTTCGGGTCTGGGCTCTTATGCTCAGGGCATGAGAATGAATCCCGGTCTTATGATTTTCTCTTCAGCAGCTATGGGTGGTGTTGCCGCATGGGTAAGCGGCGGCAACTTCCTTCAGGGTGCACTTCAGGGCATGAAAATTGGCTTTTTCAACCACGCAGCCCACACAGGCGAAATATATCGCGACGAACAGGGCCAATACCGCTGCGACCTTCCGGAACTCGAATGCATTACAAACGCTCCTTCTAATATTGGTGCTCTTGAAGTTGCCTCGTGGATTAATACTTTTATTAACAGCGGAGCTACAAGCTGTGAAAAATATGGACAGAACTCTACTGTAGGCAATAATTTTAAGTTCTATTTCCGCGCAGATAATCAACGCCCATTCTATGGTAACCAATATGTAAAAACTTACAGCATAAAAACTTGGGGAAGCAAAGTAGCCAAAGGTACTGGGTTGATTGGAATTTGTTTTGATGGTTACAACATTTATAATGCTTATCAAATGGATATGCAATATTACGATAACAATAATTTTTACAACACTGCTCGAGCCTCGGCCAGTGCCATTGGTGGAGGTGTTGGCGGTTGGGCCGGTTTTTGGGCATGGGGTGCTTTGGGCGCAAAATGTGGTTTTGGCGTAGGCTCTTTCGGTGGTGGCGTCGGTGCAATTCCTGGGACCATAATCGGTGCTTTAACTTTTGGATTTTTAGGTGCTTATGGTGGCTCTGAACTTGGAGAGTATCTGATTGATTTAATTTATGAAGAATAGTTATTAATTATGAATAGGACAGAGTTCGAGTATTTCTTGAATGCGGTGCACTACTGTCTGTGGCGGTGGCAGATTAAGGTATATGCGTTTATGGAGAAATTGGGTGACGTATTATTTTCTCCTTTAAAATATCTATTCACGGACAATTTCAGGAAAAGATATCATGAAAGCAAACTGAAATTAGAGCCTCAATTTAACGATTTATATTATAATGACAAAAATGGCTTTTGTGTTGCATGGGCTCATCACTTGATGGGAACTTTTTGTACATGTTATCCTCTTTTCCTTTCCTTTTCTCTATTAGGTCTCGGTACTCGGTTGTTTGGTGGCTTGAATTCTTTTGTAGCTCTTGTTCTGATATTTGTACCCTCGGGGATATGTTATATTCCGGTTTACAAGGCGCTATATACCAAGGACCGCTATCTTAAATATTTCAAGAAATTCGAGAAAGAAGATGAGCAATGGCATCGGAAATGGTCGCGTATAACGACCCTATTCTGTGTCGGTGCCGCCCTCTTCTTCATCGGTGGCATATTCGCAATGATTTTACTTGGCCCGCATTAATGCATTAATTATGAATCGTAAAAAGTTTGAGTATTTTTGCAATGCGGTCCATTATTGCCTATGGCTTAATGAAAAAAAGCTCAGAGAATTATGCAAAAGGCTGTATTCTCATTAATGTCTTTTATCGCTGAGTGTTCTTCGTCATACAAAATAAAACTTTATGAACGTCAGACTGCGAATTTGAAAAAATGGAGAGATTATAGCAATAAATCAAATGGTTGGAGCTTCTCCATGGCTCATAATGTGTTTGATTTCTTATTCGCTTGTTATCCGGGGCTATTTTCGTTTATTCTTGCAGGCGTGGCAATAAGGATATTCGGTGATTTTAACTTAATTGTGCTCCTTGCTTTTATTGCACCGGGTATATTGGCTTTTATATATGTAGACAGAGCTGTTGTCAAAAATGAACGCTATTTGAAGTACTTCAAAAATTTTGAGAAAGAAGACGAGCAGTGGCATAGAAAATGGTCGCGCTTTACCATAGCATTCTGCCTTGGCGCAATTTTAATGTTTGTAATCTCCATGATTGCAATATGGGTTGTTTTGTTATGGTAATAATTATGACTTGGAAAAATTTCGAGTATTTTCTCAATGCGGTCCATTATTGCATCTGGATTGGATTTAAAAAAATTATAAATATACGAGAAGATGCGGTGATAAATTGTTTTCTCCGCTTAAGTATCTTTTTACAAAAAATTTTAGGGAAAAATATTATGAAAATAAACGGAAATATCTACCGCAATGGGATGATTTATACCTTAATGGTAAAGATGGCTACCTTATAGTCTTGGCACATCGTTGGATGGGGAATTTTTATTCATGCTACCCACTGTTCATTTCGTTTGCCCTATTCGGTTTGGGAGAAAGGTTATATGGGAATGTATCTTCATTAGTCATGTTAATTCTAATATTCTGTCCTGCGGGTGTGTGTTATATCCCTTTGTACAAGGCCCTTTACGCTAATGACCGCTATCTGAAATATTTCAGGAAGTTCGAGAAAGAAGATGAGCGCTGGCATAAGAAATGGTCGCGGATAACGACCCTGTTCTGCATCGGTGCTGTCCTCTCCTTCATTGGTGGCATATTCGCAATGATTCTACTTGGCCCGCATTAATGCATTAATTATGAATCGTAAAAAGTTTGAGTATTTCCTCAATGCGGTGCACTATTGCCTTTGGCTAAATCAGAAAAAATCTCAGAGATTTACGCAAAAGGTTGTATTCTCAATATTGTCACCTATCTCGAAGTGTTTATTTACGTCGGCATACAGAGCAAAATTCGAAGAGCGTAAAGTTAAGAATATGAGGGAGTGGAGTGAATATTGCGATAATCCAAATGGAGGTTGGGCCTTCATAATGGCTCATAATCTATTCGATTTTTTCTTTGCCTGTTATCCCGGAATATTATCGTTTGTTTTTGCCGCCTTGGCTATAAGGTATTTTGATGACTTCAACCTCGCTGTAGTTATTGCATTTATACTTCCGGTTATGTTGGCTTTTATATTTGTCGACAGAGCTATTTTCAAGAAAGACCGCTATCTGAAGTTTTTCAAGGAATTTGAGAAAGAAGACGATAGTTGGCATAAAAAATGGTCGCGGATAACCACGGCATTCTGCCTTGGCGCAGTCGTAATGACTGTTGCAGGCATCGCCGCTATGTGGGCGGTGTGGCTATGGTAATTTATTTCTGATAAACCATGAATAGTACAGAGTTCGAGTATTTTTGCAATGCGGTGTTTGTCGCGGTTTAAATCCATAAAAATGTTAAAAGGGTGTGTGGTTTGGGTTTATCTTGCTAATTTTGTGGCCGTAAACCGTATATGACCTAACCTTAAATACACTTATTCGACATGTCTTCTTTTTATTTCAGAGCTTTCACGGCAGCTGCACTGCTTGCCGCGACCTCTGTTGCTGCTTCCGCCCAGGTGAAGCTTGCCATCGACGCCGCCGACCGCGGCCCGCGTATCGGCGACCTCCACTACGGCATTTTCTATGAGGAAATCAACAACGCCGGCGACGGCGGCATCTATGCCGAGCTGATCCGCAACCGCTCGTTCGAAGACGGCTCGCTCGACTATTGGAGCCGCAAGGGCGACTGCACCATGGCGAAGCAGACCGACGGCCTCATGAACGCGGCTCAGGGCGCCGCCTTGCGCCTCAATCTGAAAAATGCCGGCGACGGCATCTACAACACCGGCTACTGGGGCATAAACTGCGTCGAGGGCGAGACAGGCCTCGTCAACGTCTACACCGTCGCCGGCATGCTCATTCGCAAAGCCGTAGACCCCGCCGAAGCCACCGCAGGCCTCGCCCCCGGCATCTACATCGTCAACAACCGCAAAGTCCGCGTTCAGTAGCCTTATCCGGCGTTTTTTAGCCTTAGCCGGCGGGTTTATAAAGTAAAAAGTTGAAAGAGTCAAGAGAACGGCCTATACGCCAATCCTCTTGACTCTTTCGACTCTTTATTTAGATAAGGCCCAACGACCCGTCAGCCGCGTAGCGGCAAATTGCTGCGGAGCAGCGCTGACAATAATAGGCCCGCGCAAGCGCGCCTTTGGTGCGCGCAGCACGGGTATGTGGATTACGATACAAAAAAGATGAGCTGCGTAGCTGCGACACATCGTGCAGATTATATCGCAGCTACGCAGCTCGGTTTTTTTCTATTTGTCGTCGAAACCTATGGCTGCGCGCACCAAAGGCGCGCTTGCGCATAGGCTATTACTATAAACGCTGCTCCGCAGCTCCTTGCCGCTATGCGGCTACAGCCCGTCAGCCTAACAGCCCAACAGCCCAGCCGCCTATCGAATAGCGACTTTGACCGGAGTCGGGTGCTGGTCGGTGACAACGAAGAATACGCCGTAAGGCATGTCGATGTCGGTGTTGTTGTCTACGCTGTCGATATAGCGCACCATGCGGCCCGCGCTGTCGTAGATGCGGCAGCCGGTCTGGGTGTCGCTGCACACAATTCGCATAATGCCCGGGAAAGTCTGGATAATAAGCGGTTGCTCGGTCTCGACGCCTGTGATGCCCGAGTGGCCTACGAAGACAACGTTAGACATCGGCGAACGAACGTCCAGGCGCACGCTCTGAACCGAATACGACTCCTTGTCCGACTCGTTGAAGCCGACAATCTCGAGCGAGGTATCCTCCGCCACGAGCTCCTCTACAAACTGCGAGCCGTTGACATAGCGAGTGCGGGTCACCACGAAATAATCGATATCCTCATTCTCGGGAGCCTCCCAGTTGGCCGTGTAGCGGTCCGACTCGATGTCGGTGGGGTCTGTGGCCCTGCAGGCCGAAAGCACCGGCACGGGCAGGCACTCGCCGCGCAGAATCACCGGGCGCGAGCCGCCCGCATAGCTCAGCAGGAGAGTGGTCTCATGCGTTCCGATTTCGGTCGGGGTGTAGTTGATGCGCAGCCATGTGCCCTCGTCAGAGCATACAGCCGAAGCGTCGATGTTGCTGTCGGCAGCCTTGAACATAGCCGCGTGTGTCTTGTCCTGGCCTATTTTGGTGTTGGCGTAGACCGTGACGCCGATTTTGCCCTGTAGATTCAGGCCGTGAACGAAAAGCAGCGACGAGGCCGAATTGCCCAGCGCCACCTGGCCGAACTGCAGCTCCATGTCGCGCGAGGGAGCGAGGAGTTCAGGGTCGCCCTGCGGGGGTATCACCACTTCGCCGGGGCTGAAAGTCTCGCCGACCTTCGTGCCCCAGAGATATTCGGCCAGTTCGGGCATGTCGATAAATGGATTTCGGTTGTTCTGGAAACCATAGACGGCATCGTTGCGGTCGCGCTCCTTCTGGCTCACGGGGTCTTCGCGGTGCCACTTCATGAGCAGATTGATAGACCAGTTGTTGAGCGTCGGATAAAGGTTCTGGCTCACCATATAGGTATATTTCCAGGTAAGGTCCTGATAGCAGGTAGCCATATAGAAATATGTGCGCGCAAAGTCGCCCTTATACTCTTCGTTTGGCTCGAAGACAAGGGCCGCGCCGCCCCCCTGGCCTGCCACGGGATAGCCCACCTGGCACACGCCGTTGTCGAATTTAATAGTGCTCGAGCGGTTCACCTCGCCCAGAGGGTAATTGCTCTTGGCGGTGTTGGCTTTCATTTCAGACGGGTAGAGGTGATTGAGGTCTACGTATGCGCCGACCGATGTCGAGCCGCCCCACCAGCTTTTGGGGAAAGAGTGCTCGCGGTTGAGGCCGCTGAACGACGGGGCGTAGAGCGGTATGTCGGAGTACATATCCCACCAGCGGCGCGAATCGGGGTAGACGTCGGTCGTCTGGAAATAGCGCGGCAGGTCGGAATAAGAGCTGATGCGGGTAAATTTGCTTACAATGTTGTAGACGGCGGTTTTGAGTTCGCCTTCTTTTTTGCCGTTTAGCGATGTGTAGTAGCCGGCAGGGGCGGCGCCCCATGCACAGAAAGCTGCAGACACGGCAATGCAGAGAGAGCTGAATCGGTGCGACAGTTTCATCGAAATGACAGGATTAGAAGATTTTATCAGGTTTAAAAAGTCAAGATAATGGCCGCGGGCGACGCATTATCCTGACTTTCTATGCAACAATCAGAGTCCGCTTATAGTTCAAGCGGAGTATAGGGCAGATTCCATGCCTCGGCAACGGCTTTGAAAACAATCTTGCCGTCGACGATGTTCACGCCCGGTTTCAGGCCGGGTTCTGCCTGGCAGGCTGCCTCCCAGCCCTTGTCGGCAAGAAGCAGCGCATAGGGCAGAGTGGCGTTTGTGAGGGCGAGGGTAGAGGTATATGGCACCGCACCCGGTATATTGGCAACGGCATAGTGCACAATACCGTCGACAGTATATATGGGCTCGGAGTGGGTTGTGGCGTGCGAGGTTTCGAAGCAGCCGCCCTGGTCGATGGCAACGTCTACAAGCACGGTGCCGGGGCGCATGAGCTTGAGCATATCGGCTATCACCAGGTGGGGAGCCTTGGCGCCGGGAATGAGCACGGAGCCGATTACGAGGTCGGTCGAGGGGAGTTCCTGCTCTATGTTGTGGCGCGACGAATACAGTGTCTTCACATTGCGGGGCATCGTCTCGGCAACGTGGCGCAGGGTCGGAAGAGAAATATCGGTGATGGTGACATCAGCGCCCAGACCAGCGGCCATAAGGGCGGCGTTGCGTCCTACCACGCCGGCGCCGAGCACAAGCACCTTGGCCGGTTTCACACCCGGAACACCGCCGAGCAGAATGCCGCGGCCTCCCTGGGGCTTCTCCAGGAAACGGGCGCCTTCCTGAACCGACATGCGGCCCGCAACCTCGCTCATAGGTATGAGCAGCGGAAGACCGCCCTGGCGTCCTACCACAGTCTCATAGGCGATACATGTGGCGCCCGATGCCATCATGGCCTCGGTGAGAGCCTTGTCGCAGGCAAAGTGGAAGTAGGTGAAAAGCAGCTGACCTTTTTTCACGAGCTTGTACTCGGGCTCGATAGGTTCTTTCACCTTGATAATCATTTCGGCGATGGCATATACATCTTCGATTGCAGGCAGAATCGCAGCTCCCGCTGCCGTATATTCGCTGTCTGCAAAGCCGCTGCCTTCGCCGGCAGTGTGCTGTACATAGACTGTGTGGCCGTGTGCCACAAGCTCGCGGACACCCGCCGGGGTCATACCCACGCGGTTTTCGTTGTTTTTGATTTCCTTAGGAATTCCAATAATCATGGTGTCAGATAGTGTTTTATGGTTTCGCGCCAAAGTTATGCAAAATTCCCCGAAAAATTCATGTTTTTCTCCCGCTTTTTTTCATGCCATACAGAAAAAAATGGTGTATGACCCGATTCAGACATGTCGCACCAAGCCCTCATTACCGACATACGAGGGCCATGAACTCGGTGCCGACCGGGCCGCAGAAGAGGATTTCGAGCGTTTTGCCGGCGGCGCTTATTCTGCTGCCGGGCAGTGGGCGGTCGGGCAGCGATATGTCGCGGCGGAAGTCGAGACCGGGCGTACCGGCGCATTTGTAGGCCGCTTCCTTGAGCGTCCATGCCATCGCAAGACTTTCGTCTGAGCCGCCATAGAGGGCAATCTCGCGTTCCGACAGTACCCGCGGCGCTACCCGGCGCAACTGCACCCGCGGCTCCTCTATGTCTATGCCGATGGCTCTGCCGAGACGGTCGACGGCAATTACCGCCGTATTGCGCGAATGGCTCACAGATATGCTCTCCGGGCGCCCTTCGAGCCGGGGGGCGCCGTGTGCGTCGTGTGCAATGACGGCATCTTCGCCGAAGAGCCCGCGCATCATGGCGCCGACAGCAGCCCGTTCGCGCTCATGGCGCGGCGCCGCTCCCGCCTCCACATGCGCAAGGTACACCTCCACGCCATCGAACACAAAATCAGCCTCCATAAGTATATACAATAGTTTCTATATCGGTTATATCATCAGTAGGGGCGCGCGTTCGGCGCGCCCGCGTATCAATGTCTGATTATCAGTGAATTTCGCAAGATATTC
>CAJTOB010000022.1:0-11816 GCA_910578035.1 uncultured Muribaculaceae bacterium | reverse complement strand
ACGCCTCTACTGCCCTGAAAAGCTCATCGCAGCGATTTCAGCAGGATTTCGGCATCGGCGGCGAGGGCGCGGACGGTCGGCCCGATGGAATCGGCCGGTTCCGAGGGTCCTGTGATGTCGGCCACGCCGCTTATAAAGCTTCCGTCGGCCCTGTAGGCCATGAACTGCACCGGCGTCGGGCCTCCGTCGAGGCTTGTCAGGGCGCTGCATGTGAACCCGGCCTCATTTTCAAAGTCGGAAGCCATGGCCGTGCGCTCGCCTAAGTTCAGGTTCATGCGCTGAGCCCGGTTGGCAATGGCCTCTTCAAGCTCTTCGGCCGAGGCCAGGCGGCGCACTGTCACGTGAATCACAGCATTGTATCGCGGATATGCTATGTCGAGCCAGCCATCGCGCGGGGTAGCGGTGTCGGCACCGGCATTGATGTCGAACGATACTCCGCCTATACCTGCCGTGACAGTGGAATCGGCATACAGCTCCAGCCTGGGGTAGGCCGTGCGGCGTGGTACGGCGCTGTCGTCGTTGCGGCTGCAGGCGGCGGTTGCTGCCAGTAAAATCAGAATTATTTTTGCGGCAGTGTTCATGCCTGCTCCTTAGGCATCACCATGACACGCACCTCGGCGATGCGGTGGTCGCTGATTTCGAGAACGAGGAAGCGGCATCGGCCATAGACCAGCGGCTCCTTGTCTTTTGGGAAGTCACCCTTGATATTGAGCAGCATGCCTGCGAGGGTTTCGGACTCTTCGGTCACCTCCTTGTAGTCTTCCTCGTCGAGGTCGGTGATGCGGAAGAAGTCTGTAAGCGGTGTGCGGCCTTCGAATACGAATGTATTGTCGCGCAGGCGCTTGAATGTGTGTTCGGGCTCATCGTATTCGTCGTCGATGTCGCCGACAATTTCCTCGAGCACGTCTTCGAGCGTCACAACGCCCTGTGTGCCGCCAAATTCGTCGACCACGATTGCCATATGCAGCTTAAGCTTGCGGAAATCTTCGAGAAGGTCGTCGATCATGCGCGATTCGGGCACAAAATATGCCTTGCGCAGCAGATTCTGCCAGCGGAAATCGGCCGGAGCCTCCTTGCCGATATAGGGCAGAAGGTCGCGAGAATAAAGTATGCCCTTGATTTCGTCCTGTGAGCCTTCGTAGGCCGGCAGACGCGAATAGCCGCTTTCGAGAACGACTTTCATCACTTCCTCGAAGCTCAGGCTCATGTCGAGGTCGGTGATGTCTACGCGCGGAGTCATGATTTCGGACGCCGTCGTGTCGCCGAACTTGAGGATGCCCTCGAGCATTTCCTTGTCGTCGCCGCTGGCGCCTTCGGTGATTTCGAGCGCGCGCGATAGCTCGTCGGTGCTGATGTCGTGAGCCTGCTTGCTTACTACGCGGTTCACAATCGTGCCCGACTTCATCAGCAGCCGGGCCGGGCCGCCGAGGGTCTTATAGGCGAATGTGAGCCCCGGAAGGGCGAATTTGGCCCAGGTCACAGGGTAGTTGTTGGCGTAGAGCTTTGGCAGAATCTCGCCGAAAAGAAGAATAAGGAAGGTGAGGATTACCGTCTGCAGCACAAAACTGAGCACCGGGCTCATGCCCGCAAAGACGGGTCCGAGAGCGAAATTACACAGCACTACGATGGTTACGTTCACAAGATTGTTGGCAATCAGGATAGTTGCCAGCAGGCGCTGCGGATTCGACAGAAGCCGGCGTATTCCGGCGCCTTTGGGCGTTTCGTCGAGGTCTTCGCACTGGGCCTCGCTTAGTGAAAAATAGGAAATTTCGCTTCCGCTTACGAAGCCCGAGAAAAAAAGACAAATCACGGCTATTACAAGAGCCGCAATCTGGCCGGCTCCGAAGGTCGGAGTTACTACAGCGATGTCTGCAAGCATTGCCATGCCTGTTGAAAGCGGCTCTGTGGCCGGCAAAGGATCTATGTCCAAAATATATAAAATTTGGTTAATACTATGATGCTTGGGAAAGCGACGGCAAACTTACTCAAAATCCCGCTGATATGCAAATTTTTTGTCATCGGGGCCGAAGACAAAAAAGCGGGTATGTTAAAAAGCAAGGGTGCGCGTTTGGCGCACCCTTGCTTTTTAAGGGCTGAGAACTCAGCGGACGGCCACAGTGCGGGCGAAGTCGCCTGCGGCCACGATATAGAATTTGCCTGAGGCGGCAGTAGCTATGGTGTGCGTGCCCTGGGCGAGGCGGCCGTTGAAGACGGTGGTGCCGTCGATGGCGTAGACGGTCACGTCGAGTCCGTCGGCGTCTTTGACCTCAACCATCAGCTCGCCGTTGCGGCCGAAGGCATCCCAGCGGTTGTGGAGAGCGTCGGGGTCGGCAAGGCTGGTGGTGCGGCTGTCCATTTCGATGTCGTCGAGGAGGAAGCGTTTGCCGGCTGTCTGGCGCAGGCGCATGCGGGCTGTGCCGGCGGCGTTGACGCCGACCTTATACTGTTTGTATGTCTTGGAGTCAATCGCTACTGAACCGGCCTTGGTCCAGTTCTCGCCGCCGTCGGTGCTGTATTCCACATCGAGCTCCGGGGTCTCGTCGTCGTTCCAGACGTGGGCGTAGAACGACACCGTGCCTATGCCCGATGAGCGGTCTTCGTCCATTTCGATGAGAGCCTTGCCGTTTTTGCCGCCGCGGAGAGCCTGCTGGCCGTTATTGGCCTTGTCGGCCCAGAAGCCGGCGTCGTTGAGATTCCAGCGGCATGCGGTGCCGAGGTAGGTCTGCGGGTCGTATGAACCTTTTCCGGCGGCCTCGAAGTCTTCGTGGAAGTCGGTCTCGACGGCCACTGTACCGTCTACAGTGGCATTGTCGGTCATATAGCTGCCGTAGACGGCTGTTATAGAGGTGCGGAAAGTGCCGGTGTTGTCGCTGAAGAGGCGCATGTACATGCGGGTGTCGTCGGGAGTGAGGGTGAGTGTGGTTTCCCAGGTGGCCTTGTCGAGCGATATTTCGAAAGGTTCGGACACGGACACGGTGAAGTTGCCGTCGATATTGTCGAGGTCTACTATAATCTCTTCTGCGTCAGAGGGCACGCCCGGCTCGGTGAAGAACGAAAGCTCGCCCTCGTAGAGGAATGCGATAGCCGGAATCGGCTCGGAGGTAGTGACGCTGACGGCGTCTGACCCCAGCGAGCGCGAGCTCACGGTATATGTATATGTAGTCGAGTGGTCGAGGCCGGTCACTTCGTAGCTTTCGGCCATGGCGTCGACGCTGCGGGGATAGCCGGCTACAGATACGCCGTTCTGGCGCACATCGAGGGTGTATTTGCCGTTGTTGTCGTCGCCGACGTAGGCCCATGTGGCTGTAAACGATTCCGATGTGATGTCTTTGGCGCCATTGACGGGCAGACGGTCTACGCATGTGCCGGTGAGGTCTACCATAGCGGTGGTATTGCCTGTGCCGAGCAAGAGGACAGCGCGGTTGTAGCCCGGGCGCACGGGAGTGTAGGTGATTGTTATGGCTGTGCCAGCATTGGCCTCCGCAGCCGCCACTGATGCGGGGCTGACGGTGAAGATAGAGGCGTCTGTCTCGAGCACGATATCATCTTTGGCTGCCGTGGTCTTAAGGCTTATGGTCTTTACGGCGCTCTTGCCCGCAATCATCTGGCCCATGTCGATGGTTGAGCCGTCGAGGGGGCTGTTGAAAGCCGGGTCGGCCTGAGTCTGCGAGGTCCATCGCTCCGAGGTCTTGTCGCCCCATATGTATTCGACCATTTCGGGGTGGTCGATAAATGGATTGCGGTTGCGCTGTTTGGCGTAGACTGCGTCGTTGCGGTCTATTTCCTTCTGGCTCACGGGGTCCTGTCGGTGCCATTTGAGCAGGAGTTTCAGAGCCCATGTCGAGAATACGGGATAGCTGTTTTTGGCGAGCATGTCGGACGACCATGAGGAGATTCGGTCGTTGTAGCATGCGGCCATATAGAAATAGCTTCGGGCGAAGTCGCCTTTATACTGGTCGTCGGGTTCGAAGACGGTGCCCGAATATCCTTCGAAAGTGCTCTTGCCGAGTTTGCCGAGGGCCTTGACACCTCCCGAGGAGGCTACGCTTGTTCCGTTGGCGCATTCGCCGAAGGGGTAGTTCGAACGCTGGCCGTTGACTTTGCCGTCGGTGGGATAGATATGGAATGCGTCGCTCACCATCGGCGAGGCTTTGCCAAACCAGCTCTTGGGCAGGGAGTGCTCGCGGTTGTAGCAGCTGCCGATGACGGTGTAGCTTCCGCACTGCTCCTTGCCGGGAGTCCAGCGCTTGGTGGAGTACATATCCCAGATTTTGCCGTTTTCGTCGACGTCGGAGGTCTTGTAGAGGTCCCACAGGCCGTCGTAGCTCACCGTGGTGTGCGAAGAGATTGTTGAGTGTACTGCCTCGAGCAGGCTTTTGCCTCCGCGGTTCTCACAACCGTCGTAGTAACCCGAGGGCGCTTCGGCCGAGGCTGTCGCTCCGGCCATCAGGATAGATGCAAGAAATAGATAAGTGTGTTTCATCATTGTCTTGTCTGGCCTGCGCCAGTTATAAGATATTTGTAAGTGCAGATTTCGCGGAGTGCCATCGGGCCCCGCGCATGAAGTTTCTGAGTCGATATGCCTATTTCGGCGCCGAAGCCGAACTGGCCGCCGTCGGTGAACGCGGTCGATACGTTGGCATATACGCATGCGGCGTCGATGTCGTGCAGGAATGCCTCTGTGGCCTCGCGGTTTTCGGCTATTATGCACTCGCTGTGGTGCGATGTATGGTCGTTGATAAACCCGATGGCTTCTTCGAGCCCACCGACTGTGCGCACGCTCAGTTTGTAGTCGAGCCATTCGCGGCCGAAATCGTCGTCACCGGCATGGCGGAGATAGGGGTATGCGCCTTCGAGGGCGGCATATGCCTCGTCGTCGGCATATATTTCCACGTTCTTGTCGGCCATGTGATAGCAGATAGCCGGAAGGTCGGACAGGCGCGCGCGGTCTACCACCAGGCAGTCGAGGGCATTGCATACGCCCGGACGGCGCGTTTTGGCGTTGTAGGCAATGTCGCGGGCAGTGGCAATGTCGCCCGACGAGTGGAAATACGTGTGGCATACGCCGGCGCCGGTCTCGATGACGGGCACGAGGGCATTCTCGCGCACCCAGTCGATGAGGCGTCGCGAGCCGCGGGGTATCACCAGGTCTACCTCGCCGCGGGCGCGGAGCATGGCCAGGGCGTCGTCGCCGGTGTTGCCGAGCAAGACAGCGGCGTCGGTGCATACGCCTTCGGCCTCGAGGGTGCGGTGTATTATATCGGCGGCAACTGCGTTGGTGGCAGCGGCTTCATGTCCGCCCTTGAGCAGGCATGCGCTGCCGGCCTTGAAGCAAAGGGCGAATACATCGAAGGCCACATTGGGCCTGGCCTCGAAGATGACGCCTATCACACCGAAAGGCACCGATACCTTGCGGATAAGGAGGCCGTTGGGGCGTGTTATGCTGTCGAGGGTGATACCCAGAGGCGAGGGCAGGGCGGCAACGGCGCGTATGCCCTCTGCGATGTCGGCTATCCGCTGCCCGGTGAGCAGCAGGCGGTCGTAGCGGGGGTCGGCTTTGTCGAGCGCGGCGCAGTCGGCTGCGTTGGCGTCGAGGAGTTCGGTGGCATGGGCCTCTACGGCGTCTGCCACGGAGCGAAGGATGGCGTCGATGCGGTCGGCGCCGAGTGCGGCGATTTCTCTGGCCGCTATTCTTGATTGTTCAAACATTTTCCTGTTCATGAAAGGTTTTGGAGTTGATAAAGTTGAAGAAGGTAAGAGAATAGCTATTATCTAAACTCTTTGCTTTTCTGGACTTTCTTCAACTGATATAGATATAATCGGCGTGAATGAGAGGGCGGCCGCCGCTCTTGCCGAGCATATCGGCTGCCGTGCGGGCATCGACGCTCACGCGCCCCCAGCCGATGATGTCGCCGGCGGCAGTGGCGACAGTCACGATATCGTCGGCGTCGAAATCGCCTTCGACCGCCTCGACACCTACTGCAAGGAGGCTCACGCCTCCGCGCGGGCGCAGCAGAGCCTCGGCGGCCCCGTCGTTGACCCGCAGCGAGCCCTTGGCGAAAGAGCCGCTGTGCGCAATCCATTTTTTCAGGCTCGATGCCGGGCGCTTCGCCGGCTCGAAGACAGTGCGGGGTACGTCGGCGCCGGAGCAGAGCGCCGTGAGAATGCCTTCGCGCCTGCCGTTGGCTATGACGACCTCTATGCCGTCGGCCGCGACGAGGCGCGCTATGCGGCATTTCGACGCCATGCCTCCGCGGCCGTGGCTCGATTTGCCGGCGGCTACGAAGCCCGTCGGGTCGTCGTCGAGGCCTATGCGCTCTATCAGGCGCGAGCCGGGCTCGGCGGGGTCGCCGGTGTACATGCCGTCGATGTTGCTGAGTATTATCAGGCGCTCGGCGTCCATCATGGCGGCTATCAGGCCCGAAAGCTCGTCGTTGTCGGTAAACATGAGCTCGGTCACCGACACGGTGTCGTTCTCGTTTACAATAGGTATCACGCCGTGTGCGAGCATGGTCTCCATGCAGTTTTTCTGATTGAGATAGTGCCCGCGGCGGTCGAAATTTTCCTTTGTGGCAAGCACCTGGCCGCAGTTCATGCCGTGCTCGCGGAAGAGGTCGTAATAGCGGTTGATAAGTTTTGCCTGTCCTACGGCGCTGAAGAGCTGCCGCGACGAGACAGGGTCGAGCCGTCCGAGGCCTTTGAGGCGGCGGAGTTCGCCGCGGCCGGCCGCAACGGCACCCGACGACACCACAACAAGCTCGAAACCGGCCCGGCGAAGTTCTGCCAGCTGGTCTACGAGCGAGCTCAGACGGGTCACGTCGAGCAGGCCGTCGGGGCGTGTGAGCACATTGCTCCCTATCTTTACAACAATTCTTTTTTCCATTACATCAGGCGAAGTTTGTATTTCGCAATGAACTCGCCCACGCGGGGATGACGTTCGAGAATCGACTGAAGCACTTTGTCGTCGGTCCACAGCGAACTGGGCAGTTCTTCATGGCTGAGCTCTATTTCGAGGGTCACAAAGTCGTTGCCCAGCAAATCGCGCAGGGTGCCCTGCATGGCCGGCTTTTCCTTCTCGAGAATGTCGGCCTGTATCGAGCTTGTCACCCGCAGGTTGAAGCAGTCGCCTTTGGTACGCTCGGGAGTGATTGAGCGCATGGTGTTTGCAATCACCGGTTCGGCCGAATATCGGTCTATGCATTTTCGCCAGGCGGTGTCCATGTCGGCGTCGGAGTATGAGCCGGTGCGCGCGGGTGCGGCCTCGGGCTGCCGGGCTGCCGTATCGGTCGATGCGGCTGCAGCCTGGCGGTTGAGAGAGAACGCCCCCATACGGTATGAATGGCCCGTAGACTGAGGCCGCGGCACTGCGCGCGGTGTTTCGGGCAGGCGCGGAGCCGCGGGCGCAGGCCGCTGAGAGACCTGCGGCGCCGTCGGGGGTGCCTGTGCCGGGGCCGCGGGTGCGGTAGAGGTGCCGGTGCTTGCCTGGAGCGGTTTCAGCTGCCCCCCGTCACTTCCGCTTTCATCGGGCGAGGGGCTGAGTAGTTGGCATAGCTTGATGAGCGTCAACTCGATTAGGAATTGTTTGTTCGAAGCTTGCCTGTAGTTGAAATCGGCGTCGTTGCAAAGGTCCATTGCCTTGTAGATAAAGGTCGGGTGGAGCTTTGCCGCCCGCGCGGCCATTTCGGCGCGTATTTCGTCGGTGGCCTCAACCAGCTGGAGGGTCGAGGGGTCGGAGGCTACCATCAGGTCGCGGAAATAGAGCCCCAGACCGTTGATGAAGAATTGCGAGTCGAAGCCCTTGGAGCGTATTTCCTTGTAGATGAGAAGCGCGGCGGGCACGTCCTGCTTCACAAATGCGTCGACGAGACGCCCGTAGTAGCTGTTGTCGAGCACATTGAGATTGTCGACAGTCGCCTGATAGGTCACTTTGCCGTAGCCCGAGGCGGCCACCTGGTCGAAAATCGACAGGGCGTCGCGCATGGCGCCGTCGGCTTTCTGCGCTATGATGTTGAGCGCGGCGGGGTCGGCCTCGATGCCTTCCTGCTGCGCCACATGCAGCATATGATTCACCATGTCATGAATGCCGATGCGGTTGAAATCGTAGATCTGGCACCGCGACAGAATGGTGGGTATGATTTTGTGCTTTTCGGTGGTGGCAAGTATGAAAACCACATACGACGGCGGCTCCTCGAGCGTCTTGAGGAAGGCGTTGAAAGCCGACTGTGTGAGCATGTGCACCTCGTCGATGATGAATACGCGGTAGCGCCCCACGGCCGGAGGCACCATCACTTGCTCGATGAGGCTTCGGATATCGTCGACACCGTTGTTTGAGGCGGCGTCGAGCTCTATGATGTTGAGCGAGCGGTTTTCATTGAACTGCCGACAGGAATCGCACTCGTTGCAGGCCTCGCCGTTTGCTGTGCGCGAGGTGCAGTTGATGGTTTTTGCGAAAATACGCGCGCACGAGGTCTTGCCCACTCCGCGGGAGCCGCAGAAGAGGTAGGCGTGGGCGAGCCGGTCGGTGGCGATGGCGTTTTTGAGCGTCACCGTCAGCGCCTGCTGGCCGACCACGCTGCTGAACGTCGCCGGGCGGTATTTTCGAGCCGATACGATGTATTGTTCCATGTCTTAATGCATGGCGTGCGGCAAAAGCCCACGCCGTTTGCAAAAATACACAAAAAATCGATAGAACCCGCATTTTTTGCGTCCGTTTTTTTCTCGGCCGGGAAAAGTTAACCAGATACGGCCCGTTGTCTTTTTTGGGGGTGCGGATTGGTTTGGCGACCTGTGACGTTAAATAAGGTTAAATGCATGCAGAATGGCAGGTTTCTGCGGTAAGAATGTGAAATATGCGGCTAATTTGACTACTTTTGTGTGCTATTGCTATTGTGATATGTTTAAAACGCATTTCTTTTTATTAATCAATCGTGAAAAAACTGCGTATGAATCTAAACCTTACTCATCTTGCTGCGGCGGCTATAATTCTGGCTGCCGCTCCTGCAGCCGCGCAGCAGACTGCCTACGGCTATCTCTTCGGCTCCCGAACAGGAGAACACGTGTTTGTGTCTTTCGACACGGCGCGGCCTCAGACGTTTACTAATATGGGAACCCGGAACTACGGTGACATTCATCCCTCGGCCGGCGAATATGTAGACGGTAAGATATATACCTACAGGGTGGAGTTCGGCGACTTTTCCGAAATATACGCAGACGGCTGGGCTGTTTACGACGGCGAGACCTACAAGCAGATACAGGCCAAAGACATGCCGCGCATGAACCGTGTGGCAGATATGACATTCGACTACACTACAAACACTATGTATGCCCTCGTTGAAGATGCATACAATACCGGCGTGTTATCTGCCACAAGTCTTTGTGCCATCGATATGGCAACCGGCGACTGCACCGTTCTCGGTTCGCCCGGCGAGCTGAAAGCCATCGACGGATATGGACGTGAGACCGACGACGCCCTCATCACTCTCGCCTGCGACAACAGCGGGCAGCTCTATGCCATGTCGGCCTACCGGTATCTATACAAGCTCGACAAGCACTCGGCACAGGTTGAGCAGGTAGGCGAACGACACAATCTCGGAACAGCCGCCCAGTTCCAGTCGATGGCCTTTGATGCCGAAGGACACCTATGGTGGGCTCAGCAGCACCCCAGCTACGGGCATTTCTGCGAGATTGACCTTGCAACGGCTATTCCCGGCGGTTTTGTTGACTTCAAAACAGACTATGAAAAGCTCAACAAGCTCGGTGACGATGCCCAGGTGACTGTTCTCTTCTTCAAAGACAAGACTCTGCGCAAAAATTCGCTCAAGGCTGTCGGCGATTTCTCTGCAACTGTGGCCGCTCCCGATGTCAATACCGTGGTGCTGTCGTGGAGCGCTCCCGGGCAGACTTACGAAGGCCTTGCAGGCAAGCCCGACGGATATAAGGTGTATCGCATGGGTACCTCAGGCGCTATCGCCACGCTTCCGGCCGATGCGACCGGCTACCGCGACGCCGACGCCCCCAACGGCACGACCGTCTACGAAGTTATTCCCTTCGACGCTGCCGGCGACGGTTTCCCCGCTTTCTGCACCGTATTTGCCGGTTACGACCGTCTGTCGGCCGTTTCCGACATGACAGTGAGCGTAGACGAGCGCACAACCACTCTCACATGGAGCGCTCCCGCATCTACCGTAAACGGAGGATATGCCGACTACGATGCTATCACATATAATGTGTACCGCGGTATTGGCGACGACCTTACACCTCTTGTGTCGGGAATCGCCGAGACAAGTTTCACCGAGACTGTCGAGGGCGACGGTACGTTCTACTACGTGGTCGAAGCCGTAAGCGGCGGTGTGACAGGCGAGCAGGCTCGCTCAGAGTCGTTCGTGATGTCTTCGGTGGCGTCAGTGCCATATTTCACCAGCTTTGAGATTGGCGACGGCAGCGCGCCGTGGACATTCGTCAACTGTGAGGACAATGCATCGAAAGGCAAAGGCTGGAGCATTGGCTCGAGCTACTATGTCTATGAGGGCAAGAGCGTTGCCAATGCGGCTACGGGCGGCTCGGACAATCTCGGCGACGACTGGCTCTATTCGCCTGCAATTCAGTTCAAGAAAGGACGCTATGTGCTCGATTACTATGCCAACGGCTCTTCATTCGACAAACACTCATACTCCGTTCATCTGGGCACCGACAATAAAACCCCGATGACGTCAGACGCTATTTACTCGATAGATAATGAATTAGAGTACGACGAAAACGGCTTGAATCCGGCCGGCTCGAAAGGCTGGAAACATGTCGAAGTGAAATTTGATGTTCCCGAAGATGGAACCTATTACCTTGGTTTCCATTTTACTACTACAGCGATTTATGCCAATCTGCGAATCGATAATCTTTCTATTAAAGAAGATGCACGTTCGGGCATCGACGCCGTCTGCGGTGGTGGCGGCGAAGTTGCTGTGAGCGTCGAAGGCCGCGTTGCCAGAGTTGTGGCGGCTTCGGCAATTGAGTCGGTTTCTATTGTAAACATGCAGGGCGCCGTGGTGATGGCTGTGGCCGGTAATGGCGCTGAAAGCATGGCTGTTGACGCCTCCATGCTGCCCCGTGGCATCTATATCGTCACCGTCGTTACAGCCGACGCCCGTGCAGCCCACGCCAAAGTCCGCCTATAGTCGCTATGGCGCTATGGCGCCGGGTTGAAAAAGTAAAAAAGTTTAAAGAGTCAAGATAATGGAGCTTCGGCCATCGTCTTGACTCTTTGATTCTTTTTTCTTCAATGCGCTATTAGAAGGACAGTGCTTTCACAGAATTTTCAAGAAGCGCTGTAATGTGATTCCTGCTATCACCAAGATATCCGCACGCTATGATCTGCTCATTCCGAAAGTCTTTGATGAGCCTCTTGTAGTGTATTGTATATTGGTTCAGCTAATTAATGCCTTTATGTTTTCCAAAGTTTTAAATATGTGGTCGGAAGGATATCCGTTTTCTTGATAAAACTTCAATTCATCGTTCCAAAGATAATCTATAATCTTTTTAAGATCAGTTTTGTTTTCTTGTGATAGGATTTGTTTGCAAATAATATTTTCATGAGAAAAACCAGCTTGACATGCCCATGGTTGTTCGTTGAAAAATCTATCTATCGCATGAGCTGGGTTTTCGGCCATGATTTCTCCTAAAACCTGGCAATTTTCTACATATGTGTTTTCATTAGGAGCAATAGATGTGCCTTTTGTTGTAATTAGAATATATTTATTCATAGCTTTATGAGGTTGTTTAATAACATATGTGAAATCACAGGGCAAAAAGTACGAGATGGATTT
>CAJTOB010000021.1 GCA_910578035.1 uncultured Muribaculaceae bacterium | reverse complement strand
GAGGAAAGGAAACGAAAGTAGGTCAGAAAACTTTCGTTTCCCGACCTACTCGATTACATTAATTAACCGGAGTGGCGGGGAACATAACGTTGTGAGAGGGGCTTTTTCTTGAAAATATGTTTTTAAACATGCTTTTGCGTAGTTCGCTGATAGTATGGTTGTTATATGCGCCTTGAGGGCGTTTGCGGGAGCTGTTAAACTTTTTTAAACTTGAAATCCTTCTAAAAAAGGTCGAAAATCGCTATCTTTGAAAAATCATTCCCACTAACACTTAAATAACCTTAATGCCCGTCATGGAGCAAACTTTCATAATTCTCAAACCCTCTGCCATTACCCGCGGTCTCGTAGGCGATGTCCTTCTACGCTTCCAGCGCAAGGGATTGCAAATCACGGGCATGAAAATGATAAAACTCGACGAAGCAATCCTTCGTGAACACTATGCCCATCTTGTAGACCGTCCGTTCTTCCCCTGGATTCTCAGTTCGATGATGGCTACCCCCGTCATAGTGATGGTTCTGAAGGGTAAGGATGCTGTAAATGTGGTCCGCACGATGGTCGGCGCCACCAACAGCCGTGTGGCTGCGCCCGGTACTATCCGCGGCGATTTCGGCATGAGCGGCCAGGAAAACATCGTACATGCTTCCGACAGCCACGACAATGCGCTAATCGAAATCAATCGCTTCTTCAAGCCTGAGGAAATTTTCGATTATACTCTTACGACCATAGACGCACTCTATGCGCCCGACGAAAAATAATTTCGCGAAAATCATCATTTAATAACTTACCGAAGTCAGACCGCATATAAAGCCAATCGCTAATATAGATAATGCTCTCCTGCCTGAATAAAACCATCATAGCAGCCGCAGCCGTTGTGCTCTGTGGATTCGGCGTCATGGCCGAAGACCTGGAGTTCCGTCTGCCGGCAAGCCACGCCGCAAGCCACGACAATCTTCTCGCCAATCAGGGTAACGCCGGTATTTCAGTTGAAAACACCTCGAAATACCTCGAAGAACTCTTCAGCGAGGAAGAAGAACCCGAATTAGATATATATACCGAAGGCTGGGATAGCCAGGCCGTGAACTGCTACAACGCCTCGCAGGTGCCCAACAGCGCCGTGATTGACGTTACCAACTTCGCCATGCCTCACCCCGGCTATATCACCTCGCCCTATGGCTATCGCCGCCGTTTCCGCCGTATGCATAAAGGCGTCGACCTGAAGCTCAATATCGGCGATACAGTCCGCGCCGCTTTCGACGGCAAAGTGCGCATAGTCCGCAACCAGGGCGCGCGCAAGGGCTACGGAAAATATATAGTAATCCGCCACACAAACAATCTCGAAACTGTCTACGGCCATCTTTCGGCATGGCTTGTAGAGCCCGACCAGTATGTGAAGGCCGGCGACCCGATAGCTCTCGGCGGCAATACAGGCCGCTCTACCGGGCCTCACCTCCATTTCGAGACGCGCTATATGGGCTATGCAATCAATCCCTGCGCAATATTCGACTTTGCCAATCAGACCACGCATACCGACACTTATACGTTCTCGAAATCGACCTATCAGAACGCCCGCAACTTCTCTCCGTCGGCCAACAGCGAGTATGCCAAGGAATATCTGAAGAAGAATCCGCCGAAGCCATATGTGCGCAACTCGGGTTCGACCACAGGAGCCGGTTCGTCTACCTACCGCGTGAAGAAGGGCGATTCGCTGAGCAAGATTGCCTCGCGCAACGGCACGACCGTGGCACGCCTCTGCCGTCTCAACGGTCTGAAGACCACTTCGAAGCTGCAGGTAGGCCAGAAAATAAAACTGAGATAAACATATACCTCTCTAAACCAATAATTATATGCCGGTTCTTGTTGAGCCGGCATTTTTACAACCTATGGAAACTATAAGTAATAAAGAATTCGGAGGCGAGCGTCCTCTTTTTGCCGCCCGTGATTTGCGCCTGGAGCATGTGACAATTCATGCCGGTGAATCGGCCCTCAAATGCACCCGCAATATTGAGGCTGTCGACTGCCGTTTCGAGGGTAAATATCCTTTTTGGCACACCGACGGTTTCCGGGTGGAGAATTGTGTGTTCACGCCCGGGGCTCGTGCCGCGCTGTGGTATTCGCGCGGGTGTGTGATGCGCGACACGCTTGTGGAAGCTCCCAAGATGTTTCGCGAAATGCAGGGGGTAGACCTCCGCGGCGTGAGGATTCCCGACGCTCAGGAGACCCTCTGGCACTGCAGCGACATAAAGCTGCGCGATGTGGAAGTAGCAAATGCCGACTATCTTTTTATGCATTGCCGCGGTATCGATATCGACGGCTACCGCCAGCAGGGCAACTATTCGTTCCAGTATTGCAGCGATGTGGTGATCCGCAACGCGCGCATAGACTCGAAAGATGCCTTCTGGAATACCGACAATGTGACCGTGTATGATTCGGAGCTTACGGGCGAGTATCTGGGTTGGCATTCGCGCAATCTGCGCCTTGTCAACTGCCGCATAGCCGGCACCCAGCCGCTGTGCTACGCCGAGGGGCTTATTCTGGACAACTGCACCTTCGCGCCCGACTGTGACCTCGCTTTCGAGGACAGCGAGCTTCGTGCCGACATAAAAGGTAATATAACATCGGTGAAAAATCCGCGCTCGGGCTCTATCGAGGCCGATTCTATCGGCGAAATAATAATAGACGAGCATGTGCTTGCTCCGGCCGACTGTAAAATATCTGTGCGATGAGCTATAATTTCGACGAAGTGCCCGACCGCCGCGGCTCGGGGTCTTATAAATGGGATACGGCGGCCGACCCCGAGGTGATACCGATGTGGGTGGCCGATATGGATTTCCGCACTGCGCCGGCCATCATTGAGGCGCTGAAGAGCCGTGTGGAGCACGGGGTGTTCGGTTATACCAAGGTGCCGGCTGAATACTACCGCGCATGCGACCGCTGGTTTACGCGCCGACATGGCTGGTCGTTCGATGCCGACCGGGTGATATATACCTCAGGAGTGGTGCCGGCGGTGTCGGCCATTATAAAGGCAATGACAAGGCCGGGCGACAAGGTGATACTGCAGACGCCGGCCTATAACTGCTTCTACTCGTCGATTCGCAACAATGGCTGCGAGTTGTCTGCCATCATGCTTCTGCGCGACGCCGACGGCCGCTACAGCATAGACTTCGACGATCTCGCGAGGCGTGCCGCCGATCCGGCCGCCCGTCTGCTGGTGCTGTGCAATCCGCACAATCCGTCGGGGCGTGTGTGGCGTCGTGATGAGCTGGAGCGAGTGGCGCGCATCTGTCTTGAAAATGATGTGTTTGTGATTTCCGACGAGATACACTGCGAGCTGACTTTCGACGGCCACGACTATACACCCTACGGTACACTCGGCGACGATTTCCAGCGCCGTGCGGCCATCTGTGTGTCGCCGAGCAAGGCTTTCAACATCGCCGGGCTGCAGATTGCCAATATCATTGCCGCAGATGAGGGTGTTCGGGCAAAAATAGACCGTGCAATCAATGATAACGAGGTGTGCGATGTCAACCCTTTCGGCGTTGTCGCCACTATGGCTGCATATGATAAGGGAGAGGAGTGGCTAGACGGTCTGCGGAGTTATCTGTGGGATAATTATTGCTTTGCAAGGCGCTTTTTTGCTGAGAATATGCCGCAGTGCCGAGTGACGCCTCTGGAGGGTACATATCTGCTGTGGGTGGATGTATCGGCCTGCGGAATGGTTACCTCTGAGTTATGCCGTTGTCTGGAAGAGGTGCACAAGGTGAAGGTGAGCCCGGGGCCGGATTACGGTCCGGGCGGCGAGGGTTTTATACGCATCAATCTGGCATGCCCGAGAGCTCGGCTTGAGGAGGGGCTTTCGCGGATAGCGAAGGCTTTGAGGTAGTTTTTTTTAGGGGCGAGGGGCGAGGTACGAGGGGCGTTTTTTTTTTAGGGGCGAGGTGCGGGGGGCGAGTTCTTTTTTTGAGGGGGGGAGGGGCTAACTGAAGTTAGCCGCTGGAACAAATTTTTTGGTTACATTGATGTGACAAAATGGGGTTGTAACAATTGTGTAACAAAATTGTGTCTTTGTAATTGTCTTATATTTAGGTGGTTATGGGCGATTGAAAGGTAGATTTTGCAAATTAACATATTTTTATATTAAAAATCTTGCAGGCGGTGATTTTGGCTATAATTTTGAATCGTCAAACAAAACAAAGACGAAAAAACTAACTCCAAAATCATCATAATTATGGCTACCACGACAACTTTTCAGACAAACCTGATGAACCTTCAGTCGAATCTTCTCAATTTCGCGTTCATGCTCACATCTAACCGCGACGACGCTTACGACCTCCTTCAGGATACGACCCTCAAGGCTCTCGACAATCAGGACAAATATGCCGAGAATACCAACTTCAAGGCATGGGTGATGACGATAATGCGCAATATCTTCATCAACAACTACCGCCGCACCGTGCGTGCTGCTACAGTCGTGGATACCACCGACAACCTCTATCATCTCAATCTCAGCCAGGAAAGCGGCTTTGAGTCGCCCGAAGAATCCTATGGCGCAAGCGAGATTACGGAGGCTATCAGCGAGTTTTCCGACGAGTACCGTATTCCTTTCTCGATGCATGTGGCCGGCTACAAGTATAACGAAATCGCCGAGAAGATGAATCTTCCTCTGGGCACCGTTAAGAGCCGCATTTTCTTCGCCCGCAAGAAGCTGCAGGAGCGCTTCGCCGACTACCGCTATTGATTAATTATGAATTACGGATTATGAATTATGAATTGGCGTTTGCGCTGTGATGATTCTAATCTCCTGATTCTATATATCTGATTATAAATTAAAATGATGTTTTGGAGCCGCCGGTATCGGCGACTTTACACGGCAAGGGCCCGTAGCGAACAGCTGCGGGCCCTTGTTGCCTTATGGGGGGTAATACTCTCTTATTTTGCGATTATGGCGCGGAGACGCGGCAGGAGCGAGGAGATTGCCGTGACGAGGTAGCCTGTGGCGAGGGCGGCGACGACGGAGCCTTCGCGGACGCCTTCGATGCGGCCGGAGAGGGCGAGCGAGCAAACGACGGCGAGGCTTACGAGGGTTACGTCGAAGCATACTTTGAGGCGTCCGAATTCGCGGCCATAGCGACGCGAGGCGTATTTGACGAATCCTTCGGCACTCATGATGGCTACGTTGGGTTTAAGTTCGAGAACGACGCCAAGAGCCTGGCAGAGGCAGCCGAGAGCGAGTGTGGCAAGAGCCCAGAGGTAGTTCGGCGGGGTCATGTTGGCCGTGAGCGCCATGTTGAGGTCTATGAATGCCGAGAAGATGAATGAAAAGGGTATCTGCAGGAGTATCTCGGCGCGGTCTTTGGTGGTTCCGAAGCCGCGAATGAGCCAGAATTGGCCGACGATAAGCAGCATGTTGATGATGAATGTCGCGGTGCCGAGCGTAAGCGGTGTGTTGAGCGACAGGACGTAGTTGATGCTTGATATGGGCGTTGTGCCAAGCGATGAACGGACTATGAAGACTACGCCGAGAGAGAGGAAGAATAAACCAATAGTGAAAATTACATACCTTAATGCCAGTGATTTCATTGAAAAACCTTTCTTTTTACCACTGCAAAGATACGAATTTTTTTTTTAGGTACGAGGGGCGAGGGGCGAGGTACGAGGGGCGGGGTGCGAGGTCTTTTTTAGGGGCGGAGGGCAAGTTTTTTTTTGGGGGGGAGGTTTTTGGGGGTTATTCTGTCTTTTTGGGTTTCTTGGGGCGGCCGCCGATGACGAAGCCGAGGGTGAGGCCGACGGCGTTGTAGTACTTGCGTGAAATCTGGCACTCGAGGCTCAGACGGATATGATATAAAAACTCTACGCCTACGCGGGGCTCGATGGCAAAACCGGCCTTGCCATCGAAAGGATCCCATAAGGCAACGCCGGCACCAAGGCCGAAGTATGGATTCACTTTGCGGCCCTGCCGGAGGTTATAGTGCGAGCAGACGCCAAACATGAAACTTTCATTACCGTGAAATCCCGGACAATCATCGTCTATATAAGCAGCATCGATATATGAATAACAGACACCGATATCCCATGGAGTATTGGGGAGATTTAAGCGGACTTCTGCCGAAGCCAAAAGTAAAGGCAATGCAGTTCCTCCTGCTTCCAAACCGCTGGGTGCTCCCAGAGATATGCTGTTCCTAAGTAAACCAATGCCGCCCTCGAAGTTCTGTACGCGCAGTGGCTCCGCGGCCTTGGCCGGCAGAATGGCCGTGAATGATATGATAAGAGCAAAAAATAGTTTAGAAAATGTTTTCATGGCGGTTTATATATACTTTGAAATGGAGCAAATGTACACGAAATTTTCTTGTTTGGCAAATGAGGTGAGGCAGACCCGCGCAATTTCTGAGTTGGCGGGTCTGACTCGCTGCTGCGTTATTCTCTGATTACTTTTATCTCAAAAATACTTGCTTTATCAATAATTCCTGATACATCCAGGCTTCTTGACTCATTCTCTTTTTGAGGTGTAGCTTCAAATATAAGCGTGTTTTCCTCTGGGATTGAAGTTACAGTAAGCCATTCTAATGAGGCGCTTATAACAGGCAATGTAGGCTCGCTATAGCCGGTATCAGTTGCGTTCTTTATCCAAAAGACGTATGTGGGCGTTTTTCCTTTAGCACGGATAGTGCCTCCTTCTGCGGGAATGATGACAGTCTTGGGATATCCATTATTGTCGTATTCAAATTCGCATGAGGCCGTTAGTAAGGAAAGGATTGTCAAGACTGATATCAAGTAGAAATATTTCAGAAATTTAGGGTTTGTCATACATCACTAAGTGAATATAATTATTGTAATTTGTATTTCCTCTATAGCTACCAGCATCGAGTTCGTAGTTGGAGCCCTTCTGATTAAATACTCCAGATATCGTCGTGGCTGCATACCACCGGGATTCGCGCAGGTGCCTGCGGGTAGCGATTGATAGATTTATTTTTCTCTATTGTTATGGGGATTCCCATTGAGGTCGGCGTATTGTCCTCTGCTGCAATAGATGCACTGAACAATAGAATAAGTAGAAGTGTAGAAATTAATTTTTGCATATGTCTTTTGAATTAGGATTGACATTGCAAAATTAGGTATTAGAAGGTGGTATTTACAAGAAATTTGCCGATAACATATGATTACATTGCTATGTGTAATGTATTGAAAATTAAGAAGTAAGTGGCGGCTTGAAAGGTTAAATTATTACATGGTGTATTTTCCTGTGTAATCTGCTGGTTTACAGGTGGATAAGCGGTGGATGATTTTATTTGTCTGATTGATAGCGGAATAGGTGTTTTATCACGTCCTCTTTGTGTTCAAGGTCGCTATCTTCGATGGTTCTTTTGAGTCTGTGGCGGTAGACTGCGAAAGTGCTTTTGCTTTTAGATATCAGGAAGCAGATTGAGTCGTAGGAGAGACCGAGGGTGAGGTAGATAATGATTCGTTTGTTCTCTTTGGTAAGTTTCGGACAGGCCTTGGCGATACGCTCAATAATATTATTATGGTATCTGTTGATAAGGGTCTCGAAGTTTTGAAGAGCTTCATCTGAATTTATTTCTGAGAGGACACTTCCTATTTTTTTACCGAATAGTTTATCTGTTTTCTTGTTTTCGGGGAGAAGATACCATTCGCTGCATATATTATTAAGCAGATGGATATGATTGTCCAACATGCTTTGAGTTTCGCTGTTTGCTTTCTCGTTGTTTTCGTTCAGTAAATTGAGTTCAGATTTAAGTTCACCGGCTTGAGCCATTAATAGACTAATGCGATATTTTTTTGTTTTGTTATCTTTCCGGATAACCATTATTATAGTCGTCGCTATTATAATTGTGAGGAATATCAAAGCTGTGGCATAAAGACGTAGTTTCTTTTCGACTTTGGCTTGTTTTATATACTGTCTGTTTCTTTCCTTCAGATTATCATCAATTCTTTGGTAATATGGATGAGTCAGTAATTTATCATATTTATAATTCAACCATTCGCTTGATTTTTGGTATGATGATAAGGCTAGTTCGAAATTACCCTCTGCCGCATGAATTTTTGATTCAATAAAACCGACATGAGCGCTATCTTTCCGAGATTTACTAATATTAGATGCTACTTTTAAAGCATCTTTTGCTCTGGTAATGTCATTAGTATGTATAAAACATTCGGAGAGTCTTGAATAATGACAACTCTCAAGGAGGTTTGATGTATTATTTATCAGCCAGATGTAGTTATTGATGGCTTCGGAGTGATTGCCTGTCTTAAATTGAGCATGAGCCATTATCCTGTGCCATTCGCTATTGAAAAACGGATCATCTGGATTGATATTGTGGTTGAGTATTGTAATTGCGGAGTCTGCTTTGTTGCTGGTCAATGCATTGGCGACAATGAGTTCACACCATACGGCATGGCGGGTTTTGCCTGCGCGTTTGAAATTGTTGCAAGCTTTGATGGCGTATTCTTGTGCCCGGTCAGTTACGTATAGTTCGTTGTAGCAGTCAGAGGCCAGGCGTTGTATCATGGCGAGATAGAAGATGTCGTTGATTTGGTCGGCTTTTTCTTCTGCTATTGTAAGTCGGTAGAGTGCTTGTTCGAAGTCTGCGAGTGAGTGTTGTCGGGCGGCGCTGTAGTAGAGGGCCTGGACTTCGAGGGAGTCGTTGCGGCCGCGGTAGTAGTCGACGGCGGTTTCGATGATTGAGTCGTCGGCGATGTCGATGTATGCTTTGCTTTTAGCTTTGGTTATAAGGAGTATGCGGCGTGCTTTTTCGGCCCGGCCGAAGGGCTCGAATGCCTCTGCGAGGGCGAGGGCCGAGTCGGGGGCTGAGTCGATGAGGTCTTCGACGCTTTGGAAGAAGGCGTCGTGGCGGTGGCAGCCGCAGACGAGTATTGAGGCTGCTATGAGTATGAGGAATGGCAGTCGTTTCATGAATTGGAGAAAAAAGGCGCGTCGCGGTCGGGCGACGCGCCTTTGTTGGAGTTGCGTTAAGCTCAGGCGAGCCGTGCGAGGGCGGCTTTGATGCGGCTCATGGCTTCGACGATGTTTTCGTCGGAGGTTGCGTAGCTGAGGCGTATATAGCCGGGGGCGCAGAATGCGGCTCCGTCGACAGTTGCGACGTGTCCTTCGTTGAGGAGGTACATTGCGAGGTCGCCTGAGGTGGCGATTTTGGTGCCGTCGGGAGCTGTCTTGCCGAGGTATGCGCTTACTTCGGGGAAGAGGTAGAAGGCGCCCTGGGGCTCATTGACGCCAAGGCCGGGGATTTGGCGGGCGAGGCCGACCACGAGGTCGCGGCGGCGCTGGAAGGCGCGGCGCATTTCTTCGACGCATTCCTGAGGGCCGGTGTAGGCCGCCTCGGCGGCTTTCTGGGCTATTGATGAGGCGCCAGATGTGAACTGGCCCTGGAGCTTGGTGACGGCTTTGGCGATGGCGAGGGGTGCGGCGCAGTAGCCGATGCGCCAGCCTGTCATGGCATAGGCTTTGGAGACGCCGTTGATAACGACTGTGCGGTCGGCGATTTCGGGGAAGGAGGCGAGCGATACGAAGCTGCCGCCGGTGTAGTTGATGTGTTCGTAGATTTCGTCGGCGATGACCACTATCTGCGGGTGGCGTTCGAGCACGGCAACGAGGGCTTGGAGCTCATCGCGGGTGTAGACGCTGCCGGTGGGGTTTGAGGGCGAGCAGAGGATAATGGCCTTGGTGCGGGGCGTGATGGCGGCTTCGAGCTGCGAGGGAGTCATCTTGAAGTCCTGTTCGATGCCTGTTGGCACTTCAACGGTGATACCTTCGGCGAGTTTTACCATCTCGACATAGCTTACCCATGCGGGGGTGGGTATGATTACTTCGTCGCCGGGGTTAACGACGGTGAGTACGACGTTGCAGAGGGAGTGTTTGGCGCCGTTGCCCACGACAATCTGCGCGGGCTCGAAAGAGAGGCCGTTTTCACGCGAGAGTTTGTCGGCAATAGCCTTGCGGAGGCTCATGTAGCCGGGCACGGGGCTGTAGAAGCTGAAATTGTCTTCGATGGCCTTGATTGCGGCTTCTTTGATGTGGGCGGGGGTGAAGAAGTCGGGTTCGCCGACCGAGAGGTTGATTACGTCGATTCCCTGAGCCTTGAGTTCGGCGCTTTTCTGCGACATCGCCAGGGTCTGCGAGGCGGCGAGTGCCTGGATACGGTTGGAGATAGTCATATTTAGTTTAGTTAGGAGTTAGGAGTTAGAAGTTAGGAATTAGGAGTTAGGGGTTGAAGCGGCGAACTTCTAATTACTAACTTCTAACTCCTAATTTGTAATTAACGACGGCGTTTGGCTTGCTGGCGCTGTGCGGCCTGAGCCTGGCGCTGAGCTTCTTCGAGGCGTGCCATCCAGCCGCTTTTTTTGCGGGGTTTGCGTGCGTTTTCGAGCATCTGGGCGCGCACCTTCTTCTCGTCGACGACTTTGCGGAATATCCATGTCTGGATAATGGTGATGAGCAGCGACACGAGGTAGTAGTAGCTCAGGCCGGAGGCATAGTCGTTGAATATGAAGAGGAACATGACGGGCATGAAGTATTGCATGGCTTTCATGCCGGGCATGCCGGTGTTGGGCTGATTCTGCATCGAGAGGTGCATGTAGACCACGTTTACGACTGTCATGAGGAGGCAGAAGAGGCTCACATGGTTGCCGTAGAAGGGAATGGAGAATGGCAGGGTGAGGATTGAGTCGGGCGCCGAAAGGTCGTGGGCCCAGAGGAATGACTGTCCGCGGAGCTCGATGGCCGAGGGGAAGAATGAGAACATGGCGATGAGCACGGGCATCTGCAGGAGCATCGGGAGGCAGCCGGAGAAGGGGCTTGCACCGGCGCGGCTATAGAGGGCCATTGTTTCCTGCTGGCGCTTCATGGCGTTTTCCTGGCCGGGATATTTCTCGTTGATTTCCTTGATTTCGGGGGCAAGGACACGCATCTTGGCCTGGCTCTTGAAGCTCTTGTAGGTGAAGGGGAAGATGATGAGCTTGATAAAGATGGTGAGGAGCAGGATTATGATGCCGTAGTTGCTGATGAATTTGCTCAGGAAGTGGAACACAGGCACTACGATGATGGTGTTGATCCATCGGAAGATGCCCCAGCCCATGGGAATGATGCGGGTGAGGGAGAGGTCTTCGTCGTGGCCGAGGGTATCGTCGAGGCGCGAGAGGACGGTGTAGTCGTTGGGGCCGAAGAAGAAGTCGAACGAGGCCGCAGTTCCGTCGGCGGTGGTGTAGGGCACGGTGGCTTTCATGTCCATGTCCTTGAGATAGTCGGAATCCTTGATTTTGACAGAGGCGAGTTCGGCGGCGGTGAAGGGTTCTTTAGCAATGAGTACGCTCGAGAAGAACTGGTTTTTGAAGGCTACCCAGCGCAGGCGTCCGGTGAGGCTTTCGTGGTCGTCGCTGCCGGATTCGAGTTCGTCGACGCCCTCACCGACATATTTGTATGCGATGGCGCTGTTGCGCTCTTCGAAGGTGCGGCCGAGCTCATTGCGGGCCATTTTCTGGTGCCAGTCCATTTCCATGCTTACGGTGCTGGGGGGCACGACTGCGTCCATGCCTTTCTGCACCACGTCCATGCGCACCACGTATCCTTCGCCGAGTGTATAGCGTATGCCCCACACGGCGCCGGGAGCGGGAGCCATGGAGAGGAATACGGCGCTGTCGCCTTCGGCCGCAACGGAGAAGTTGAAGTCGCGGGTGTCGATGCGCTGGTCGCGTGTGTTGAAGCGGAATGAGTAGCTGTCGGTTTCGTGTCCGAAGAGGACGATGTCGGCGGGCTCGGCGCCTACTTCAGTTTTGTACTTTTTGAGGACCACGCGCGAAATGATTGCGCCGCGGCTGTCGATGTCGAGGCGCACGTCGTCGTTTTCGAGGGTGGTGATTTTGCTTTCACCGCCGAGGTAGCGGGCGAAGCCTTCGTAGCGCACGGAGTTGTCGATGAGTGTGCGGACGGCGGCTGCGGCGCGGGCGCTCTGGGCGTTGGTGAGGGCTGCGCGGTTGCCGAGGAGCTCAATGATGTCTACCGTGGCGCCTCCGGCATCAACAGTTCCGGAGAGGCCGGCGAGGCTGTCGGCAGTGAGGGCAACGGTGCCGTCGGTGAATACTATGCTTCCTTTGCCGTCGGGTGTTCCCATCGAGCGGACGGCAGCGGCGAGGGCAGTGCTGTCGGCAGGGGTGAATACGGCTGCTGCGGGAGCGTTGTTTTGCGAGGCTTGCGCGGCGGCTGCTTCAGCGCGCTCGCGCTCGGCGGCTATTTCGGCCTCGGAGGGCTTCATCATGTAGAGGAAGCCGAACATGATTGCGGCCATCAGTATGAGGCCGGTGATTGTGTTTTTATCCATTCGTAGGTTTATGAGTTTCGTTTCGGTATGCTATTGCAGCGTTTATGAAGGCTGCGAATATTGGGCTTGGCGACAGCACTGTGCTGCTGTATTCGGGGTGGTATTGGGTGCCGACGAACCAGCGTTTCGAGGGCATTTCGACCACTTCCACCAGGTGTGTGCCGGGGTTTTCGCCCGAGCATATCATGCCGGCTTCCTCGAAGCGGGCGCGGTAGCTGTCGTTGAATTCGAAGCGGTGGCGGTGACGTTCGCGCACGAGGTCTGTGCCGTAGGCTTCGGCGGCTTTGGAGCCCGGGCGCAGGCGGCAGTCGAATGCTCCGAGGCGCATTGTGCCTCCGAGGTTCGATATGTTTTTCTGCTCCTCCATGAGGTCGATGACGTTGTGCGGGGTGTGCGGGTTCATTTCGGTGGAGTTGGCGTCTTCGAGGCCGAGGACATCGCGGGCAAACTCGATTACCATGCACTGCATGCCGAGGCAGATGCCGAATGTGGGCACATCGTGCTCGCGGCACCATTTGAGGGCCACGAACTTGCCTTCGATGCCGCGCTGGCCGAAGCCGGGGGCGATGATGATGCCGTCCATGGCGCCGAGTTTTTCGTCGGCGTTGTCGGGAGTGAGTTTCTCGGAGTGGATATATACGAGCTCGAGCTTGCGGCCGGCGTATGTGGCTGCATGGAAGAGAGCCTCGCTGATGGATTTGTAGGCGTCCTGAAGTTCGACATATTTGCCGACGAGGCCGATGCTGACGGTTTCGGAGGCAGAGTCCATCTTGTCGATGAAGTCGAACCATGGCTGCATGTGGGGCTCACCTTCGAATGGCACGCCCATCTTGCGCAGCACTATCTCGTCGAGATTCTGGGCGTGCATACGGAGGGGAACTTTGTAGATAGAGTTGACGTCCTGCGACTGCACAACGGAGTCGGGCGAAACGTTGCAGAAGAGTGCGATTTTGCGTCGCATGTCGTCGGGAATCTCCTTCTCGGTGCGTAGCACGAGCACGTCGGGCTGTATGCCGAGTTCCTGAAGGGCTTTTACGGAGTGCTGTGTCGGCTTTGTCTTGAGCTCTTTTGCGGCCGCGATGAAGGGCACGTATGTGAGGTGTACGCACAGGCAGTTCTGGCCCATTTCCCAGCGCAGCTGGCGTACGGCTTCGAGGAAAGGCAGCGATTCGATGTCGCCGATAGTGCCGCCTATTTCGGTGATTATGAAGTCGTATTCGCCTGTGTTGCCGAGGAATTTCACACATCGTTTTATTTCGTCGGTGATGTGAGGCACAATCTGCACGGTCTTGCCGAGATAGTCGCCGCGCCGCTCTTTTTCGATTACGCTCTGGAATATGCGTCCGCTCGTCACGTTGTTGGCCCGTGATGTGTGTACGTTGGTGAAGCGTTCGTAGTGCCCTAAATCGAGGTCGGCCTCGTGACCGTCTTCGGTTACATAGCATTCGCCATGTTCATAGGGGTTTAATGTGCCCGGGTCGATGTTGATATACGGGTCGAATTTCTGTATTGTCACCCTGAAGCCGCGGGCTTTCAGCAGACAAGCAAGCGACGAGGAAATGATTCCTTTGCCAAGAGACGACACTACGCCTCCTGTGACAAAAATGTATTTGGTGTGCACGACTTAAATGATATAAGTTTGTGATATTAAGCTGAGTGACTGGTGTCTTCGGAGTGTCTCGGCAGCCCGGAAAGGCTACGTTGAATCCAAGTTGCAAAAATAGCAAAAAATCCCTCAATGCGCAACACCGTGAGCCCGCTTCAGACAGGTAGGCGGCCGCTTTGGCCGTATTCGTCAGTTTTTGCTGTTTCTCGCAAAAAATTTTGCAGGGGATTTTGCGAATTTTTTGCTAAATTTGTAGGATAATTTCTAATGCTGTGAAAAGATGATTTTGAAAAAAGTATTGTTTTGGGCACTTTCAGTGGTGCCAGTAGCAGGATTTGCAAGCAATCAGGTAGATGAACTCAAACGCGAATTTATAAGCCCGGCGAGGCTGGTGGAGCTACCGGCAGAGCAATGCAGCGGTGTTTCAAATGCCGGGGCGCTGCTGCGTCCGTTCGACGGGCAGCTGGCGGTGTCGTCGCCCGATGTGTGCGTGCTGTCGACCCGAGAGGGGCGCCGCGGGGCTGTGCTGGTTGATTTTGGCAAGGAGTTGTGTGGCGGCATAGAGCTTGCGGCTCCTATCCGGGGCAGTCAGAAAGCCATGAAAGTGCGCGTGTGTCTTGGCGAGTCGGTGAGCGAGGCCCTCAGCGATGTTAATGCCGAGGGTGCCACGGCGACGAACGAGCATTCTCTTCGCGATTTTACAGTCGAAATGCCCTGGCTCGGTACTTTGGAAGTCGGAAATTCAGGCTTCCGCTTCGCGCTTGTCGAACTGCTTGAACCCGAGGCCGAATTGCCTCTGCGGGCCGTGCGCGGCGTGCTGCGCTACCGCGATTTGCCCTATCTGGGCTCTTTTGAGAGCAACGATAAGCGTGTCAACGATATATGGCAGACGGGCGCCTACACGGTGCATTTGAATATGCAGAATTATCTTTGGGATGGCGTGAAGCGCGACCGCCTTGTGTGGGTCGGCGACTTGCACCCGGAGGTCATGACAATAGCCAATGTCTTTGGCGACTATGAAGTGGTGAAAAAGAGCCTCGATTTCGCCCGCGAGACATCGCCGCTGCCTGGCTGGATGAACGGTATCGCCGCCTACTCGATGTGGTGGGTAATCATACACCGCGATTTATGTCTCTATTCAGGCGATATCGAATACCTGAAGCAGCAGCTCGACTATATGGGGCGCCTCACAGACTGTTTTGCCGAGGGGCTCGACGGCGACAAGGAGAACTACGGCGGCGCACAGCGTCTGCTCGACTGGCCTACATCGGAGAAGCCCGATGTGATTCATTCGGGATACCAGTCGCTGCTTGTGATGACGATGGAGGCTATTGGGCAGATTGCCGAATGGACAGGCGATGCCGGGCTTATGGCCAAGGGCGACAGACTTCTCAAAAAAATCCGCCGCCACAATCCGCCGACGTGCGGCGCCAAGCAGTCGGCAGCTCTGGCTTTGCTTTCGGGCATGGCCCGTAACCGCGGAGCCGAGCGCGATGCCATTCTTGCCGGAGGGGCGTCGGGCTTCTCTACATTCTACGGCTACTATATGCTCGAGGCTCTTGCCGCCGAAGGCTCGCATGACGAAGCTATCGATATTCTATCGGACTACTGGGGGCGTATGCTCGATCTCGGCGCTACGACTTTCTGGGAAGACCTCGACTATGAGCACGGACTCAAGGCCGCACGTATCGACGAGATAGTGCCCGAGGGTGCATTCGATATCCATAAGTCGTCGGGCGACTATTGCTACAAGGGTCATCGCCACAGTTTCTGTCACGGCTGGGCTTCGGGCCCGACTCCCTGGCTGTCGCGCCATGTGCTCGGAGTGCGTCCTGTCAAGCCCGGCTTCGCGGAGGTTGTGGTAGAGCCTCATCTGGGCCGTCTTGAAAGCGTGGAGGGTACTGTGCCGACGCCCAAGGGCCTGATACGTGTCAAGCACATCAAGACCGCCGGCGGCAAAGTCAAAACCGAAATCGAAGCTCCCGAAGGAATAAAGATAGTCCGGAAATGAGAAGATATTCCATATCTTTTTTGATTCTCTTGCTTGTTGCGTTGCAGAGTGCTGCGTATACGGGCCTGGAAGATGGTTTCAGAACTCCGCCTGGCGAGGCTCGTGCGCGTGTGTGGTGGCATTGGCTCAACGGCAATGTGACCCGAGAGGGCATAACGGCCGATTTGGAGGCCATGAAGGCGGTAGGCATCAAGGACGCGCAGATTTTCAACGTCGACATGGCATATCCGGAAGGCCGGGCCACATATCTGAGCGACGAATGGCTTGAACTTGTCTGCTTTGCCGCTTCCGAGGCCTCGAGGCTGGGGCTCGAACTGGGTTTCCACAACTCTGCCGGCTGGGCCAATTCCGGCGGTCCGTGGGTAGACCCCCGGCACTCGATGCAGACGGTAGTTCTGACAGAAACTTCATGCACCGGCGGCAGCGACGTAGAGTTGATGCTGCCCGAGCCCCGTGCCGAGCGAGGCTTTTATCGTGATATCGCCGTAATTGCATTCCCACGACCTGCGGGGAGTGCCAGAATCAAAGATTTGGACTATAAAATTCTATCGGGCCGCATAAGAAACCATCTTGAGCCCGATACGGCTGCGGTGCCGGCTGCCGCAGTGGTAAAAGCAGGCGATGTGATTGATATTTCCAATCTCATGGAGCCTTCGGGGCGCTTGGCGTGGACTGCCCCGAAAGGCGACTGGGTGGTGCTCCGGATTGGCCATACCACCACAGGCACGGAAAACCATCCGGCCGTAGCCGGTGGCCGGGGTCTCGAATGCGACAAGATGAGCAGAGCGGCTGTCGACCATTACTGGCGGCATGGTGTGCAGCCGATTGTCGACAAACTCGGCGGATTTGTAGGCACAACCGTTGTAGACTGTGTGATAGATAGCTACGAGGTTGGCACGGCCAACTGGACCGAAGGCTTCGACACAGAGTTCGAGCGCTTGCGCAGCTATGCTTTAATGCCGTTTATGCCCGTCTTTGCAGGCTACTATGTCGACAGTACGGAGAAGACCGAGCGTTTTATGTGGGATTACCGCCGTACCATCGGCGACCTTATGGCCGATAATTATTACGGACGGTTTCGTGAGCTATGCCATGAGCATGGGCTGAAACTATACGTAGAGCCTTACTGGGGGCCGTTCGACAGCATGCAGGTAGGCGACCGGGCCGATATGGTGATGTGCGAATTCTGGAGCGGTGTTCTGGGTGCGTTTGATTCGGCCAAATTTGTGTCGTCCATCGCTCACCTCAACGGCAGTCGTTTTGCAGGGGCCGAGGCTTTCACCAGTTTCGGCGCTTGGCTGGACTATCCGGCTTCACTCAAGGCTGTAGGCGACAAGGCCTGGGCCGAGGGTATCAACAGATTTACATTTCACTCATATACCCACCAGCCGTGGAATGTAGCTCCCGGACTGACATTCGGGCATTACGGCATGGACTTCAACAGACATAACACCTGGTGGGAGCAGGGCAAAGCCTATCTCGATTATATTGCCCGTTCGCAGTTTATGCTACAGCAAGGGCGCAGTGTGGCCGATGTGCTGGTGTTTGTCGGCGAGTCTTCGCCCAACAATGCCAGCTATATGCCGGCGATAAAGCGTCTTGGCTATGATTATGATTTTATCGGAACCGACAAACTGATGGCTCTTACGTGTGCCGACGGACGGCTGCGTAGCGAGGCCGGCTGTGACTACGGAATACTGTATGTCGGAGAATCGGGCTGGATGACACCGCAAGTGCTTGCCAAGCTGGAGGAGCTCGCGGCCGGAGGCGCCGTAATAGTCGGCTCCAGGCCGGTAAAATCGCCCGGCCTGACGGGTTTTCCCGAGTGCGATGCCGAGGTGGGCGGCATGGCCGCCTCTCTGTATGGCCGCGGGCTGATAAGTGCTATGAGTCTGGAAGAAGCCCTTGCCTCGTTCCTCCCTGTTCCGGACTTTAAGGTTGAGGGCTATGAGGGAAATGATGTTGTGTTCGTGCATCGCAATACAGACGATGCCGACATCTATTTTCTCGCAGATGGCGCTTCCGGCAGCCATACAAGGGTCTGTCGTTTTAGAGATTCCGGGCGTGTGCCTGAGTTGTGGAATGCTGCGACGGGCGAGATTGCAGATGCGCCGGTATGGCGCGGGAATGAAGACGGAACCATATCTGTTCCAATAGATTTCGACCCGCAAGGTTCATCATTCGTGGTTTTCAGAAAACCTCAGAGCCCCGCAGCGCATATAACAGAGGCTGAGGTGAACCTCGATAAGCCCCGACGCAATCTGCCGTCTGATTTCGAGATTACTTCAGCCGAGTACGGAAGTTTTCTGCCTGCCGGTCTTGAAGATGTGAAGGCACGCATAGAGCAGCATTTCGACAATGGTCGTCTGCGCTTTCATGCCGGCAATCACCTTTGTACGGCCGACCCGGCACCGGGCTTCATCAAAGAGTTGCGTATGTCATATGAGCTCGACGGAATAAGGCACGAACTCCATGCGTCGGAAAATGAACTCGTAGAACTCAATACAGACGGTAATTCCAAGCTTAGAATCATAGATGCGGTTTATGGCAAGTATGACATAAGTATCAGCGGCGTGCCGGTTTTCTATACGCCGGTAGATGTGAAAGACCGCATCGAGACATTGATTTCA
The DNA here is from genome assembly GCA_910578035.1 of uncultured Muribaculaceae bacterium. Lineage (GTDB taxonomy): Bacteria > Bacteroidota > Bacteroidia > Bacteroidales > Muribaculaceae > CAG-873. The sequence continues at coordinate 25,478 of CAJTOB010000021.1, read as the reverse complement.
GACGGTATTGAAGATTGTACAGTCGGCGCAGACAATGCCGCATTTCCTCATGTCGACGGGCCGGACAGGAAACTGCGCATTTCATACAGAATGGGCGGAAAGGTCTGGCAAGCTGACATTCCGGAGGGCGACGAACTCCGGTTCGGCATCACGGGCCCTTCGTCGAGGCTTGTTGCGGACAAAGGAAAAGTCTGCTGGCATACGCCGTTGCCGGGCACTCTCCGATATCGCACCTCCGCCGGGGCTGAAAAGTCTGTGACGGTCCGTTCGGTACCTTCGGAAATCGAACTTACAAAGCCATGGCATGTGCGTTCGCTTGCCTTCGATACTGTTTTCAGTGAGTTGATTCCGTGGTCTTTATCGCCGGACAAGAACGTGAGATATTTTTCGGGTACGGCTACTTATATGACACAGTTCAATCTCGACAAGGAATATCTGAGAGCGGGGCTGAGTCTTGAACTTGACTTAGGCGACGTCAATGTGTTTGCCGATGTAAGGGTCAATGGGCAAAGTCTGGGCACATTGTGGAAATTGCCATACAGGGTCAATATCGACGGGTATGTCAAAACAGGGGTCAATACATTGGAAATCGATGTGACAAATCTTTGGCCTAACCGCCTTATCGGCGATGACTCGTTGCCGGAAGACTACGAAATGAACGGGCCCCGAATAGCCCAATGGCCGGAATGGCTCGTGACAGGCGCCGCAAGGGAATCAGGCCGCACTACTTTTACTACATGGAAACATTGGAGCCAAGCCGACGAGCTTCTGCCTTCGGGCCTTTGCGGGCCGGTGGTCATACGCCCTTATGTCAAGGTGAAGCTCAAATGACTTTTTGCATACTACGGGCAAAAACGCTAACTTTGCAGACGATATGAAATTTACTCTGCAACATACGGCGCCCGGGTGCAAGGCCCGCGCCGGCGTCATAAATACCGACCACGGAGATATTGAAACTCCGATATTTATGCCCGTAGGCACTGCGGGCACCGTCAAGGGTGTGCATATGCACGAACTCCGCGAGGATATCAAGGCACAGATAATTCTTGGAAACACCTATCATCTGTATCTTCGCCCCGGCATGGATATAATCCGTCAAGCCGGTGGTCTGCACCGCTTCAACGGCTGGGAAAAGCCTATTCTGACCGACAGCGGCGGCTTTCAGGTGTTTTCGCTGAGCGAAAACCGCAAGCTTACCGAGGAGGGCGCTCATTTCCGCAGCCATATCGACGGCTCAAAGCACCTCTTTACGCCTGAAAATGTGGTGGATATACAGCGCACCATAGGCTCTGACATAATGATGGCTCTCGACGAATGTGCTCCGGGCACCGCCGACCGCCAGTACACCCGCCGCTCGCTCGACCTCACCAAGCGCTGGCTCGAACGCGGCTGGCGCCACTACTGCGACACAGAGCCGCTCTACGGCCACTATCAGTCGTATTTTCCGATAGTGCAGGGTTGTACATATCCCGACCTGCGCCGCGAGGCGGCCGAGCACGCCATTCAGTGTGGAGCCGACGGATATGCCATCGGCGGCCTTGCTGTAGGCGAACCTGCCGAGACGATGTATGATATGATAGAGGTTGTGAACGAGATTCTTCCCTCAGACCGTCCGCGCTATCTCATGGGCGTAGGCACGCCTGTCAACATTCTTGAGGCCATAGACCGCGGCGTAGACATGATGGACTGCGTGATGCCGACCCGCAACGGCCGCAACGGCATGCTTTTCACTCCAGAAGGCACGATGAATATGCGCAATCAAAAGTGGGCCAACGATTTCTCGCCCCTGCAGGCCGACGGCCCCTCGTATGTAGACCGCGTGTATTCGAAGGCTTATGTGCGCCATCTTTTTGTGGCGAACGAGCTGCTTGCCATGCAGATAGCCTCTATTCACAATCTTGCATTCTACCTCTGGCTTGTGGGCGAGGCGCGTAAGCACATCATAGCCGGCGATTTCCACGACTGGAAGACCGAAATGGTGCAGAAACTCAGTCGCAGACTTTGATATAATTGAGAATTAATAATTGAGAATTAATAATTAATAATTTTCATTGGAGATTATTCTCTTGTCTGGTTTTGGATTATTAATTCTAAATTATACATTATTGATTATAAATTGAATAAACGGTGTTTAAGATACTCGACAGATATATAATCCGCAAGTTTCTCGGAACTTATGTGTTCGCAATCGTGCTGCTTCTGGCGATTGTGGTGATGTTCGACATCAATGAGAAGCTGGATTCTTTTGTCAAGGCGCCGCTCAAGAGCACTCTGTTCGATTATTTTCTGAATTTCCTGCCATATTTCGCCAATCAGTTCTCGCCGCTGTTTACCTTTATCGCCGTGATTTTCTTCACGTCGAAACTTGCCGGAAACAGCGAGATAATAGCCATGCTTTCTACCGGCATGAGCTTCAAGCGGCTTTTGCGGCCATATATGGTGTCGGCGGCAATCATTGCGGCCGCATCGTTCGTGCTAAGCGCGTATGTGGTGCCTCCGGGCAATGTGAAGAAGAATAATTATACGAACACGTATGTGAAAAACAAGCGTGTCGACTATGGGTCGAACATCATGCTTATGGTTGCGCCCGGACAGATTGCCTATATGAGCCGCTACGACAATATCAGCAAGACCGGCCACCGTTTCCAGCTCGAAAGCTTCGACGAGAACAAGCGCCTCACATCGCGCCTCACCGCACAGTCTATCCGCTGGGATACGCTCTATAGCTGGAAGCTCAACGACTATGTGGTGCGCGATTTCGTAGACAACCGCGAGATTATCCGCAAGGGCTATTCGCTCGATACCATAATACCGTTCGAGCCCCGCGACTTCCTTATCTCTGAACTCGACCACGAGCAGATGACATCGCCTGCGCTCGACCAGTATATAGAGCGTCAGAAGCGTCGCGGTGTAGCCAATATACAGAGTTTCGAGGTAGAGCGCGAGCGTCGCTACGCCATGACTGCGGCCGCTTTTATTCTCACTGTCATAGGCATGACCCTATCGGCCCGCAAGGTAAAAGGAGGCATGGGTGTGAACATTGGCATCGGTCTGGTGCTGAGCTTCAGTTATATCCTGTTTATGACCATTACGCAGACATTTGCCATAAACGGCATAACGTCGGCTTTTGTGGCCATGTGGATTCCGAATTTTCTATATACCATCATTGCGGTTGTGCTGTATTTCAGGGCATCGCGAGGATAAGCACCTTATATCATAAAACGGAGGAGGCACGCAGCTGTATGCCTCCTCTGTTTTTATGCTGTAGTGTGTCAGTTTGCTGCCCGGCGCATTTCGCTTTTCGTCGCTGGCTGAGCCGGTTCGATTCCAAGCCAGCGGGCGCCCGGAATGAAGGCCAGAATGCGTGCTGTGAGCCAGCAGGAGAGGAATGTGCACAGGGCGATTGCCGGAATGGCAAGGACTGTAGGTAGCTGCATGTCGAATTTCAGGATTCCCACCCATAGGCCGAGCCAGAAGATGTGCATCAGGTAGATAGCGTAGCTCAGACGCGAGAGGTCGGTGATGACGGCGGGTGCCTTTGCCATGCCGATTGTGCTGAACATGAGGAATGCGCCGATGGTGAGCACGAAGACATTGAGGGTGCAGAACGACCAGCCTACTTCGAGGGTCGGTGTGTCGAGAAGGGTTTCGGGAACGGCCTGAACGTAGAACGACCATATGGTAGCGGCGCCTCCGGCTATAAGCATCGGAAGCCCGACGGCTATGCGGCGCGCGCGGCTCCAGGTGAGGTGTGTGCGGATATAATGAGCTGTCACTACGTAGCCGAGATAGCCGGCGAAATACCACAGCATGTGATAGCCGTTCCAGAAGCATTCGCCCCATACTTCACCGAACCAGCGGTTGAGGAAGGGCATGCATGTGGATATGGCGAATAGGGCTATAAAGAACTGTTCTTCGCGGGCGCTGGCCTTGCGGAGCCACGGCGATATCATGGGTGTGAACAGGTAGATGCTGATGAGTGGATACATGAACCACAGATGGCCGGCCAGTGAGGGGAAATTGAGCGGCAGGCGTGAGAGGTCGTTGATTGCGGTGGTGCTGTCGAGCTGCCCCCAGAGCAATGGCAGTGTGCAGTAGAGAATCATGAAGATGATGAAGGGCGGCAGAATGCGCATGAAGCGTTTGCGGTAGAAATCCCACATGGAAACCGATTCTTTCATCGGCACGAGCAGATAGGCCGAAACGATGATAAACAGGGGTACAGACATACGCGAGAAGCCATCGTAGAGCGACACCCACAGGCGGTCTGTCTCATTGGCGAGCCACGATACGGGGCCGGCCATTTCGCCGGGGTTGGGAGCGCCGTAGTAGTTCTCGCTGGCATGGACCAGTATCACGAGAAAGCATGCGAAAACACGCACAAAGTCAAGAAATACGATTCGTTGTTTCATGGTTGCTTTATTTTTTTGCAAAAATAAGCAAAAAAAGTGCGATTGCCGTTTTCTCGTTTGCCAAATCTGTAAAAAATACCGGCCCGGAATCACGAGGACTTCGGGCCGGCAGATGAAAGATGTATTGCAGCTATTTTATCATTATCTTGCGTGTGGAGTTGCCGGAGCGTTCGATATAGATACCGGGCGCGGCTGTTCGTCTGTCTACGCGGCGGCCCTGCAGGTCGAAGTATTCTGTAATACCGTCGGAGTTGTCGACAGTGGGGAGCACCACCGCCGTGGTCTTGCTTTGCGGGAACACAGGCAGCGAGGGGAACCAGTAGTTGGATATCATCGGATATTCCTGAATAAGGTTGCCATATGCGTCGTAGCGGCGCAGTGCATATGTCGGGTCCTGGAAGTCGTGATAAACCGACATGTATATTTCCTCTGTGAGAGGGTGCACGCGCATGGAGCAGCCATATATCTTCCAGTCGGCATCGTCGTCGTTGAGGTCTATGATGCGGGTGCATTCGTCGGTGTCGATGTCATAGCGGAACACATACTTTCCCGAAAACCATGTATTGGCGCCGCCCTTCCAGTAAAGGACATTCTCGTTTTCAGAGGCGCAGAAGGCGTCGGGAGTCCATGCGTACCATGAATTTGACGGGCCGTAGGCGCCTTCAGGCAGGGCTATCACGGCATAATCGAGCGTTATGGGATTGACGCGCATAAGATAGGGCAGCGCAGAGCCTCGGCCGTCTGTGCCGCCTGCTATGCTCACCCATAGATTGCCGTCGGCTCCCGCTACGACTGAGCCTATACCGGCGTCTTTCTGCACAACCTCCATGCTTATGACATCGGTGACAGCATCGCTGTCGGTGTCGATGACAAGAAGACCTTTCGACTGATGGGCGGCAAACACGCGCCCGGCTGCCAGCACCATAGAGCCGCACTGGCCGTTATATAGAGAGCCCGAAGGGTCGGTGTTCGGTTTGCCGTCGGGCCCATTGGGGTTGTCGGAGCCTGTGACCTTGCGGGTTATTTCAATTTTGTCGAGGTCGAGCACCCATATGCCGTCAGAGGCCGACACATATCCTTTGGAGGCAGATACGCCCACAAAGCCGCGGCCGTCGCTTGTAGAGCCGTCGGGCGCTATATTCTCAAGCTGCTTGATTATTTTGAGCGAATGTGCATCGGCAACGGTGATGCGGCCACCCATTATGGAGGCACCGCCGTCTTTTGCTTGTTTTGCAATCAGATAGAATCGGCCGTTCCAGATGGCACCGAACTGGTTGGTGCAGCCGAGCTCCTTGCCTGGATTCTCGGCCTGTATCACACGGTAGTGCCAGTAGTTGCCCTCGGGGTCGTCGGGGATTATATAGTTCATTGTCGAGTTCTGATGACCGTACCAGTCCTCGTTGACTATAAACACACCTTGTGTATAGTCAGTTCCCGCGGCCTGCGCGGCCAAAGCCGCACAGGAAGCGAGAATGAATGAAAAGAGTTGTCTCATCGAATTACGATTTTGCATGTCTTGCCTTCGGCGCGCATCATATAGATGCCGGCGGGGAGGCTTGCTCTTGCTTCAGCCACAGATATGGCGTTTGCCATGCGGACACCGCTAACGCTATAGAAATCGGCCACGGTATCGTCGGTAATCTCGAGCTTGCCAATGCCTGTGGGAGTCGGAGTGTCGAACGATACCGGCTCTGCGCTGAAGTCGCCTGTCGGGTGATTTGCTGTAATCTCCATGTTGTAGGAGGCGCTGCTGTCGAGACCGTCGACCTCGGCAGAGAATGTGCCGTCATCGGCGGCTTTGAAAGAGCCGGCGGAGGCGCTGCGCGACACACCGCTGATAGTAAAGGCGAATTCGGTGTTGGCAAGCACATATGCCGTATTGGCCGCTTCGAATTTTGCGGGAAGCTCGGCCATGTCGTAGGCCGGAGTTATTTTGCCGCTGACAATATGCTTGTCGCCGTCGTATTCTACGTCGGTAATGACGGCCTTGAACTCAGTGATGGCCGGAGCGCTGATTTCCAATTTCGTCCAGTAGCTGCTCTTGTTGGAGTATGTCTCAGCAGTGCCGGTGGGTACTACTACCGGGAGGTAAGGACCGTTGTAACCACTCGAAGAGAAGGTTGTGCCGGTGATATTTATAGGTTCGGGATTGCACATGAAGAATGTGACATCGCTGTTTTTCTGAGCAAGATAGTTGCCGAGAGAGCTTACTGCGGCAGGAACCACGATTTCTTTTATAGTGGTATTGGCGAATGCGTATTGCTGGATTGCAGTGACACTCTCGGGTATGTCAATCGAGCTGATTGCCGTCTGGTATAGGGCATATCCGCCAATAGTCTTCAGACTCTGCGGCAGAATGATTTCCGTGAGCTTCGGGCACCCTGTGATGGTGTAGTTCTGAAGGGTGACAGTATTTGCCGGAACCTTGAATACTCCGGGTGTGGCGCTATCTTCTTCGCCGATGAAGGCTATGGTTTCGAGTGCGGCGCAGTTGCGGAAAATCTGTGTGCCGCTAAGCACGGCTTCCGGGCTCATTATCACCTTTGTAAGAGCTGAGCAGCCATAAAATAGCGAGCCGTTGATGGTCTTTACCGTCTCGGGAAGACGGATTTCAGTAAGCCCCTTGCAATCGCTGAATGCCGATGCTCCGATGGTCGATACAGATGCCGGGATATTGATTTCTGTAAGGCTTTGGCATGCTGCGAAAGCATAGTTGCCAATCGAGGTCACATTGGCCGGTATGCTTATTTGGCCGAGTGAGGTGCATTTGTTGAAAGTATAGTTGGGAATGGCCGTGAGTTGCGACGGAAGTTTCACGCTTTTGAGTGAAGAGCAATTGTCGAATACATATGTGCCCATTGTGGCGACACTTTCCGGAATTTCTATGCTTTCAAGCGATTTGGCGTAGCAGAACAGATTGTTGGGCAGCGAAGTAAGTCCGGCCGGAAGATTTATGCTTCTGAGGGCGCTGTTGTAGTAGAATGCGCGCTCGCCAAGCGACTTGAGGCCTTCGGGCAGAACGATGCTTTCGAGCGACCCGATATTTGCGAATGCATAATTGCCGATAGACTCCACGGTTGACGGTATGGTGACAGCGGCAAGCGCAGTGCAGTTGTCGAATGAGTTCTTGGGAATAGATGTGATTCCCTCGGGCAGCACGACGGCGGTGAGGGCGGAGGCCCCGAAGAATGTGCTGTCGTTCATCGCTGTTACATTGAATGTCAGATTCTGATACTGTACGGTCGGAGCGACAGATACAGCACCTGTGTAGCCTGCTTTATTGGCTGCCATTATAGATGTGCGGTCTGCCTTGCCCTCGACGCGTTTATAGGTGAGAACAACTTCGTTTTTGTCGCCTACAGAGGTGATGCGGAAAGATGCTCCATCCATGTCGAAGAGATCGCCAACATGCACATCCATCGTATATTCGGCCATCTTGGCGAAATTCTTCCAGCCTTCGGCCTTAGCGTATGTGGCAGGGTATCCGACGGGAACAGTCAGTGTTGCCGCTGCATAGGTATCGTCATCGAAGCAGTCGTCAGTAATTGTCGGAGGAACAGTGGTCTCTACTTTAACACTGCTGAGGGCGGGGCATTCGGCGAAAGCGCCTGAGCCAATGGTTTTGACAGATGCCGGTATGGTTACCTTAGACAGCAGAGTGTTGGCGGCGAAGCTCATTTCGCCGATTTCTTTCACCCATTCGGGTATGACAACTTCTGTGATGCGGGTGTCGCAGAACACGCCGGCAGCAATGGTGCTTATCTGTTTTGGGAAAATAGCTTCGGTGATGGCTGTGCTGCAGAATGCGCGTTCGCCGATTTTCTTCAGCTGGTCGGCCGAGCCGTTGCCGGCGAAAATAAGGGCGGAGAGCGGTGTTGCCGAGAATGCGTCGGCACCGATTTCGGTAAGTGTTTCGGGTACTGTGACGGTGGTTATTTCCGCGCCGGCGAATGCTGCATCGGCGATACCGACTACGGTATACTCAATGTCTTCGTCGACGAATGTGGCCGGTATGTTTATGGCGCCGCTGTATTGGCTTAGAGTCTCACCTTCTATTTCGACAGGAGCGCATACTACAACTTTCTTGGAGCTGTAGCTTTTAAGCGAATAATAGATGCCATTGTGTTTGAAAAGAGTCTTCGCGTCCTCCGGAATAGTAGGGGGAGCGGCGACGAAAGTTTTCCAGTTTGAAGCCACCATGTTGAGCGAGAAGTTCCAGCCATCCCATGAACCGTCCTTAAGCACACGGCCCGAGGCACCCCAGCTGGAGTAGCCGAATGAGGAGGCATCGCCTTCTTTCACCCAGTACGACCAGTAGCTTAGATACCAGCCTGCACCCCAGAAATCGTCGGTGTCAAGGGCTTTCCAGTTGTCATAGTCATACGAAGGGCTACCACCTTGCCCGGGCTTGTAGCCTCCGGGGTGCTCGACGAATCCTGTTTCGGTTGTGTATGTATTCTTGCCGTCGGAAAGGCGAATGTCGCCGTCATCATCGGCATCCCAGCCGAGACCGCCGATTACATATCCGCCGTTGGGGTCTGTCGGTGACGACACGTTGGTGTATTCCAGGAGTGCATATAAGCGCGGATTGGCTTCGGCTACAGCTTTTATCATGTCTACGCCCGTAGCCTTGCCGTCCCAGCGGTAGCCGAATACGAGGGCGTTTTTCTCGCGCGAGTCGTTGAACTGGATAACGAGCGCGGCGCGGTTCTCTCCTTCGCCGGCCCACGACTCAATCATGTCGAAGGTAAAGTTGCCGTCGGGAACACCGAGGTCTCCGGGGTCAGACGGATAGTCGGAAGCGGGAACAATGGCCGTAGCCGCCCCTCGGGCTGCGGGCAGAGTGGTCGCATAGTCAATGCCCTGCACAGTACGGGGCAGACTCTTAGGCGTTGAGCCGCCGGCATAAGCCGGTGTGCAGAGCACAGCCGTGGCGGCAATGGCGAGTAAAGTCTTTTTCATGTTCTGAAATGTTGATGGTTTCTTGAGAAAAGGGTATGACAATGGCCGTCGGGCATGTGGCACACCGTCTGCAGTACGGTCTTATGCCTTGTGTCCGTGGTAGTTGTCTATGGTTGTTATAATAGTTGGCCGATTACATTTTTTCGGGTATATGGAGGTCTTGCGCGCGGCACAGTTCGGTGGAGGTTTCGCCAAGCCAGCCGCAGTATTGGTTCACGCCGGTATATACGCGCACAAAGTCGGCGCCGGGTAAGTCGACATGCTTCCCGTCGGCATCTACGGCCCAGGAGATGTCGAAAGAGTTGAGTTCCACTTCCTCGTTGGGGTGATTGTCGACATAGCCCCATGCATAGCTGTAGAGCACGTAGTAACTGCCGTTTCCGGACATGTCTACTGCATTTGGCGCCAGGAGGGTACCTGAGAAAGAAATGGAACTGTCGGAAATCCATTTCGGATAGTAATCCTGTTGATGGAATGCATTTTTGGGCATATAGCCGCTCTGTCCTTCTGAATCGGACCATGCGATGTAGTGCATGTCGGTCATAAAGCCGTCGGGGCTCGGAGTCGCCGTTTGGTCGTCGTGCGGCCTCGAATAAGCTATCGTATAGTTGTGTCTGGTTGCAGGCGAGTTGTATTCGCTTCCGGCCAGTTCATACCAGGGGTCGTCGGGTAGGCCGTTGCAGTTGGCGTCGTAGCTCACCATGACTATACCTGGTTCGCACGAGCCGCCTTTTTTCTCGGGCTGGAGGAGTTCGTAGAAGCAGTTTCCCCATATGCGTATGTCCTTTTCGCCGGGGGTGTTGACAACAGTATGGTCGAAGCCGAAAGTGACGTAGCCGCCGAATCCGCCGAGCGAAATGAGCACATCGTTTTTGCCCGAAATGGCTTCTTCGGCTTTGAGCGCCATATCGGTCTCGGTGTCGCCTTCTTCGTATTTGGGCATTTCGTTGACGAACTGGCCCGGCGCCGGGCAGTATTCATAGACACGCGATATGTAGGGGCTGTATTCCACTTCCTCGTGGAGCACATTGACGGTCATATCGAAATGATATGGCGTCGAGGGGTCTATGATGTCGAAACTGATGCTATAGCAGCCTTCTTCGGCGGCGAGGAATATGAAGTCTTTTTCCGTGCCTGCAAGCGACCGGCTGCCATCGGGGCGTGTTACGGTCCAGCGGTATGCCTCGCCGGTAAGCGCAGGCGACAGGGGCAGTTTCTGCATGCGCGCGATACGGTAGACAGGGTCGAGTCCGAGGCTGACGGTGGAAAGCTCGTCGGAGCAAGCTGCCGGCAGACAGGCCATGGCAAGGCATGTGATACATATTTTCAGATTTCCGAAGCGCATATCTATTTAGGTAAAAAAGCTATGTGAGCAGGTATGTCGCCAGTGCGGACAGACCACTTGCGGCGTCCGCGGCTGTCGAAGCAGTATAAAGTGCCCGAGGAGACGTAGTTTTTTGCATCGGTGACAAATATGTCGCCGGTTTCGGGGTGTATGGCTATGCCGTATGGTATGGTGATGTCTTTTTCGGTGCCGTCGGTTATGAAATTATCGGATATCCGTTGTTTGGTCTGAACGTCGACGATTCCGTAGGTGATTGTGTTGGATTGGGTGAAATTGTTCCACTCGGTGGCATAGTAGAAGAGCGAGTCGCCGTGGAAAGCCATGTTGGAGCAGGCTATGTCGAGCGTGTCGGTGACAAGCATGCGGTTGTAGCCCCGTTTTTTTTCGAGCACATACAGGCGCGAGGGGCGCGACTGATAGTCGCCGCGTGATGTGACCCAGAGCTTGCCATAGCGGTCTTTCTTGAGACGGTGCAGATTGATGCCGACGGGAATCTGCTGCACTTGCTTGAAGTCGATCATTTCGATGACCGATACGGTATTGTCGTATGCCGGGGCGCGGTATCCGCCCGAGTTGGCTACATACATATAATCGTCGACTATTTCCATTTCTTCGGGCTGGTAGCCGACTGTCACTTTGCGCGTCACGGCAAGCGATGTCGTGTCGACCTCATAGACGGCGCCTTTTGGAGCATTAGGGTCTATCATTACCGGGCCTACGTATGAGCTCACATAGGCTTTTCCGCGGTGGAAACGCACGTAGCGGCAGTTTGGTATGTCGATCTGCCCGATGCGTATTCCGGAATTGGCGTCCATTACTTCTACCTTGTGCGAGCAGTTGACGACAACATAGAGTTTCGAGCCGTAGATGCCGATGTCGTTGCCGACGTCGCCAAGCTCTTTTATCACAGAGGGGTTGCGCTCGGCATAGAAATTGCGTGCGTATAGGCCGGTCATATAGTCGTAGTAGTCGAGAGTACATTTATTAGAGCCCATATTGCCTTCGTTTACGAGGTAGAATCCCCGCACCGACGAGCCCGGGGCCTCGTCGCCGACAATATCGTACTCCGTCGGCACCACGAGTTCGTCTTCGCGACAACTCGTGGCGGCCAGCAGGAGCGGCAGAAAAAAATATAGAACTGTTCGATACATTCGGATTATATTTCTACTGTTAGGGTAAAGCGATAGTTACGCTTGGGCATGGGGTAGTTTATTATCACGTCGTAGTCCTGATTGAGGAGATTGTTGATTTCGGCCAGAATACGGGCGTTGACTTTGCCGAAGCGAAAATCGCGGCTTACCGAAATATCGCTCGTGTACCATGGCTGTGTGTAGTTATAGCGTATGTTTTCCTGCTGGTTATACCGCTCGCCTACGTATATGTAACTGTAGTTCAAGCCCCAGCCGCGCCAGGCGGCGTTGAGGACGGCCGAGCCGGAGTGATGAGGAATATATGGTATCTGATGGCGATAGTAGTTGTCGGCAGGGTTGGTTACGTCTATGGCTTTCTGGTAGGTGTACTGGCCCCGGAAGGTGAGTTCGAGCCTGTCGACCGGAACTATCGTCACTGCCGCGGTGGCGTCTACGCCTTTTATGTCTACAACACCGAGGTTGAGCATTGTCCAGCGGAACTGCTGTCCTTTCGGGTAGGCTACAATCTTGTCTTTGACTTTGTTGTAGTATGCGTCGATACTGACATTGATGGCGCGCACGGTGCGCGAGGGGGCAAAAGACAGTTGTGCGCCGAGGTCGTATTGGGTCACATGTTCGGGCGAAAGTTTCGAGTTGCCCATGTCGGCGTAGTAAAGGTCGTTGAAAGTCGGCATTCTGAAAGATTTTTTATAGAATGCTCTCAGATTCAGCCAATCGGCCCGGAGGGGGCGGCCCGAAACATATACGGCGGGAGTGAACACGTGTTTGTCGGCCGGCGATTCCTGGCCGCGCAGATGGTCGTGTATAAATGTCATAAGCCCGCTTGCCTGCACCCGGAAACGGCCGAGGTCGAGAGCGGTCGCAACAGAAAGCAGATTGGAATAGCGGTCGGGTTTGGCAAAACCGACCATGTCGGCCGACATGGTGTTCCACTGGAAGTCATAGCTTGCCGAAGCCCACCATTTGTCGGTGAGGGTGAACAGGTTGGCGGTAGAGAAATATAGCTCGCGCTGTCGGTAAAGATTGTCGATTTTCACCTGGCGGTCGTCGTTGTTGACGTAGTGTGTGCGGTAGAAGGCATATTTTGCGTTAGCCAGTGTGCTCCAGCGTCCGGCGGCATGCGTGTAGCTGCCTTGGGCGAAGGTATTGTTGTCGCCTATGCGCTCGCCGCGACGCCATACATTGTTTACAATCGCACCGGGCACACCGCGTTCGGAGGTATAGTTGTAGACCTTGAAGCGCCAGTCGCCGGTCGCGGTGTTTCCGTTGAGATTCAGCTCTGTGCGTAGGGCGTTTATATCGCCGTTCTGCCGCACGGCCGTAGTGTCATAGGCGATTTCGCCGGCCGGGTTGACACGGCGGTAGCGGAATTTATATTTGCCGGTTGATGTGAGATACTCAGCGCTCAGCGAGGCGCTTACCTTGGGCGAAAGGCGCACTTCAACGAGTGCCGAGGGGTTTATGAGGTCGAATGAGCCGAAGCGCACCGTGCCGCGGGCATGGTATGTCTCGTCTTCGCTGAATCGGGGTGTGCGTGTGCGCATATATACCGTAGCGGCGCTGCCGAAGTCGCGTGCGGGCTGCAGGAGGGCGCTTTTCTGTCCGTTATGAAGCGAGAGTGCCTCGACGTTGTCGAGCGAGAACTGGCCGAGGTCTATCTGGCCGTTCTGGGCGTTGCCGAGGGCCACGCCGTCGTAGACAACGCCGGTATGGTTTGTGCCCATGGAGCGGACGTTGATTGTCTTGATACCTCCGACGCCGCCGTAGTCTTTCACCTGTACGCCGGCGAAATAGCGTAGTGCGTCGGCCACGCTGTTGCTGTTGAGGCGGCGCAGTTCCTCGCCCGAGAGAGTCTGCACCGGAATTGTCTGGCGCGTGGCTTTGCGGGCTTCAACGGTGACTTCAGACAATGATATTGTGTCGGCGGTCTCTTCGGCCGTCGAATTGAGCGATATTATAGATATAAGTGCTAATGAGAGCGCTTTTTTCATTTTCCTTTGCATGAACGGTTGTTGTTTCCGTCTGGCGAGCAAGCCGCAAAGGTAAAATGTCGGTGATAGGCGCATGAGGCAGTGCGGGCAAGACCCGCAGAAATGGCCTCCTTGGCTGTCCGACGCTCGTCCTCGCAAGCTGTTTCGGCAGATGGGGTCAACGGCAGGTCTTCTGACTTGTTCCGGCTCTGAGCGGCGCCTTCCCCGGTATGAATCTATCCGAGTGGCTTGTGCCGATGGCCTTTGTGGAACTTACAGCAGCGGGACTGTCCGGGATTTTCACCCGATTCCCTTTTAAGCAAGCGCCATGTTTATTTACAGGACGCAAGCACCGTTTTCCGATGCAAATGTACGGAGTTTGTGTCAATGCTGCAAACAATCTTGGAAAAATGTTAACTTTGCAGTGTAAAACAACATATGTATGTCTGCAAATAAATGTGAATTGCATAATATAGAGTCCGACCGTCGTGTCCTTGAACTTCTGGCACAGACTTTTCCGAATGTGTCGGCTGCCAGTTCCGAAATCATGAATCTGGAGGCTATCCAGAGTCTTCCAAAGGGAACTGAGCACTTTGTGGCAGACCTTCACGGCGAATACGAGGCTTTCCACCATATATTGCGGAATGCGTCGGGCAATATTCGCCGAAAAGTGTCTGAGGCATTCGGAAATGCACTGCGTGAATCGGAAATTCGGCGCCTTTGCTCGCTCATATATTACCCGGAGCGCAAGCTCGAACTTATCAAAAGCGAGGAGTCGTCGCTTTCGGATTTCTACCGTGTGACACTCAACCAGCTCACGACGGTGTGCCGGTCGGTATCGTCGAAATATACACGTTCGAAGGTGCGAAAGACTCTTCCGCAGGAATATGCGTATATCATAGAGGAACTGCTGCATGAATCGCCTTCCGACGATAATAAGCAGGATTATTTCAACCGTATCATCGATACGATTATCACTACAGGGCAGGCCGATGCATTTATTGTTGCGATATGCAATGTGATTCAGAAACTGAGTATAGACCAGCTTCATATTCTGGGCGATGTCTACGACCGCGGCCCCGGCGCGCATCTTATCATGAACATGCTCTGTGGCTATGGGGCGTTCGATATTCAGTGGGGCAACCACGATGCGCTGTGGATGGGCGCGTGTGCCGGAAATGCATGCTGCATGGCAAATGTGCTGCGTCTGTCTCTGCGCTATGGCAATATGGCGACTCTCGAAGACGGGTATGGCATAAATCTGGTTCCGCTGGCTACCTTTGCCATGGAGACGTATGGCGATGATGCGTGCGCCGATTTCGGCCCGAGGGTAGAAGAGGGCGAGGAAGAACGCTTCAATGAGAAGACTCAGCTTCTTCTTGCCCGAATGCACAAGGCCATAAGCATTGTGCAGTTCAAGCTCGAGGGGCAGATGATTGGCCGTCATCCGGAGTGGAAGATGGACGACAGGCGTCTGCTTGAGCATGTCGACGCCGCGCGCGGCGTGATGACTGTCGGCGACAAGGAGTATGAACTTAAAGATTCGTATTTTCCAACCCTTAATCCTGCCGACCCATATGCGCTTACGGCGGAAGAGCAGGAACTCGTAGACAAACTCATGCACTCATTCCATATGAGTACGCGGCTCCGCAAGCATGTGAACTGTCTCCTGTCAAGCGGTTGTCTTTTTGGTATCTATAACAACAATCTGCTTTTCCATGCTTCTGTTCCGCTCAATGACGACGGAACCCTGAAGGAGGTCGAACTACTTGGCCGGCGGTATAGCGGCCGCGAATTGTTTACGCGCACCGGGCTGCTGATGCGCGAGGCTTTCAACGATGATACCCCCGACGAAGAACGCCGATATGCCGTGGATTATTACTGGTATCTGTGGTGTGGCCCCGATTCGCTGCTTTTCGACAAGAGTAAGATGGCTACTTTCGAGCGATATTTCCTGACCGACCCGGAGACTCACCGCGAGGAGAAGGGCAATTACTATCGCTTGCGCGACGATGAGGCTGTTGTAGACCGTATTCTCGATGCTTTCGGTGTCGAAGGGCCGCACCGCCATATCATCAACGGTCATGTGCCCGTGAAGACAGGCAATGGCGAATCGCCTGTGAAGGCCGGCGGCAAGCTGATGGTGATAGATGGTGGTTTCTCCAAAGCATATCACAAGACGACAGGCATCGCCGGATATACGCTCGTATTTCACAGCCGCGGATTCCAGCTGGTACAGCACGAGCCGTTTACTTCGGCTGAAGATGCCGTGCTCAACGGCACCGATATTGTGAGCACCACACAGATTGTAGAACTGAGCCAGCGCCGCATGCGCGTTCGCGATACAGACAAGGGCAAAGAGCTTCAAGCGCAGATAAATGAGCTGATGGAGCTCCTTGTAGCCTTCCGTCACGGTCTTATCAAAGAGCACTCTTCGCGCCGATAAGCTAAAAAAACGCCGCAGAGGCGCGTCGAACGCGCGCCTCTGCGGCTTACAATAAATTTAATACGAATAAAAACGAAAGGGGTCATTCGCAGCGGCGAACGACCTCTTCTGATTTCTTCTGATAAAGCGCCTTAGCGCTTGTTTTGTGTTGGAAGTGCTTATTACTGAGCAGCTTCAACTACTTCTGCAGATACGACAGTGTCGGCGCAGCAGCTGTCAGCAGCAGCGCAGCAAGAGTCAGCTACAACTTCAGCAACTTCTTCAACAACTTCGGGTGCGGCAGCTTCTGCTTCAACAGCAGCTTCTTTGTTGCCACATGCTACGAACGACATGCTGAATGCAACAGCGAGCATCAATACTAACTTTTTCATTTTGTGTTTTGATTTAGTAATAAAACAATTGTTTGCTTTCAAAAACGCCACAAAGGTAAGCCGTTTTTTTTTTCCTCACAAATTTTAAGGTTCTTTTTTTCAGAAAACGGCCAATTATTTAACAATTGGCCGTTTCACAGAAGTCTATTGTTGCATTTTGTAGGGATTGCGGCTGTCTGCGGCTATCAGGTTTGCCATAACGACGGCTTTGTCGATATGGTCGCATATATGGTCGCTGCCAATGAGGCGGTCGATACCGGCATGTTCGAGCACCTGACGTACGTTGTCTCGGACGCCGGAGAGGACGACGTGGATTCCCTCTTTCTGCGACGATTTGATGAGTAGCTCGAGGTTGTGGAGGCCTGTTGCGTCGATAAATGATACCTTTCGCATGCGTATGATGCGTACAATAGGCTTGTCGGCCATGGTTGAGCGCATCATTTCGTCGAATTTCGTAGCTACGCCGAAGAAGAACGGGCCGTCGATTTCGTAGACGCTCACGCCGCGGGCCACATTGAGGACTTCGTGGTTGCTGAGGTCGGTTCCTTCGGCAACGTCGAGCTGTTCGGAGTAGACTTTGATTTCGGTATTTTCTGTGACGCGGCGCAGGAAGAGAACCACAGCCAGCAGGAGGCCGATTTCGATTGCGATAGTGAGGTCGAATATCACAGTGAGGAGGAATGTCACTATCAGAACGGATATGTCGCTTTTGGGTGCGTGGAATATACCGATGATTGTGCGCCAGCCGCTCATATTATATGCTACGACCATGAGGACGGCTGCAAGGCATGCCATCGGCACATAGTTGATAAGGGGCATTGCAAAGAGGAATATGAGGAGCAGCACCAGGGCATGCACGATTCCGGCTACGGGTGTGCGGCCGCCGTTGGTGATGTTGGTCATGGTGCGGGCTATGGCGCCGGTCACGGGTATGCCGCCGAAGAAGGGCACAGTGATATTGGCTATGCCCTGGCCGATGAGCTCGGTGTTGCTGTTGGTGCGTGAGCCGGTGACACCGTCGGCTACGGTAGCCGACAGTAGGCTCTCGATGGCGCCGAGAACTGCGATGGTGAAGGCCGAGGGGAGCAGCATGTTGATGGTTGCCATATTGATGGCGAAGCCGTGGGGCTGCGGTATGTCGGTGGGCATTGTGCCGAAGCGGTCGCCGATGGTCTCGACATGGAACCAGTCGCAGCACAGGCCGAGGACATATGTGCCGGCGGTGACGAGTATGATGGCGATGAGTGCGCCGGGGAGTTTCTTCGATATTTTCGGCGTTAGTATTATAATAAGGAGGGAAACGATCGATGTCGCCAGTGCAGGCAGCGATATGGAGCCGAAATTGCTCAGATACATGCCCCATTTGGGTATGAACTGGCCGGGAATATCGCGCAGACCCATGCCGAAGAAGTCATTGATCTGTGTGGAGAAGATTGTCAGGGCGATACCGGCTGTAAATCCGACCACAATAGGGTAGGGTATGAATTTGATGACGGTGCCGAGACGGAAGAGACCCATGAGCACGAGAATGACGCCGGCCATGAATGTGGCAATAGCGAGGCCGTGAAGGCCGAACTGTGCAATGATGTTATATACGATGACGATGAATGCTCCCGTCGGGCCGCCAATCTGCACGGTGCTGCCTCCGAGGAACGATACGATGAAGCCGCCGATGATAGCTGTTATCAGACCGATAGACGGATTGACACCGGAAGCGATACCGAATGCTATGGCAAGAGGCAGAGCGACGATGCCGACCACGATGCCGGCAATGATGTCGGCTTTGAGGCGTTCGGCATTGTAGTTTTTTAGTGACGAGAAGAGTTTTGGACGAAAATCAATTGCGGAGCCGAATTTTGATGCGGCTGTGGTGTTAATACCCATAATGTGGAAACGAACCTTATTATATAATCTTTGAAACCGCCGCAAAGGTACGTAATAAATATTAAAAAAACAAAAAATGTCGAAATATCATACGATTACGGGCACGGCTTTGATGGTTTCCATTACAAAGAAGCTCTGCACGGAGTCGAGCATGTCGAGGCGGCCGAGCCGTTCGGTCACAAACCGGCGGTAGCTTTTCATGTCGGGGACCTGTACTTTGAGCATGTAGTCGAACGCGCCGGAAACGTTGTAGCATTCAGTTACTTCCGGCATTTTTCCGACTTCTTCTGCAAAATTAACATGTATCTCTGTGTTGATGTGGCGCAGGCGCACACTGCACATCACCATAAAACCGCGGCCTATCTTGTCGAGGTCGAGGAGGGTTGTGTAGCCTCGGATTACGCCGCTGTTCTCCAGCCTTCGGAGGCGTTCGAATACGGGTGTCGGCGAGCGGTGTACGCGTGCCGACAGTTGCCTCACCGATAAGCGGCTGTCCTTTTGCAGTTCGCGGAGAATGTCGATGTCGGTAGTGTCGAGGATGGTGTTGTCGTTTTCGCTCATATTCAAATGTTCTTGTTTTACGGCAAAATTAGGTTAAATGTAGAATATATGCAATATTATTTCGCATAAAACGATGTGTTTGTTCTGTATTATGAAATATTATTGGAATGAATAACTCTTTGAGCTAATTTTGTATCGCAAAAATGAAATAACAGACACAACAATATGAGCGATAATAAACTCCACTTCGAGACCCTACAGGTACATGCCGGTCAGGAAAAACCCGATAGCGCAACGGGCGCCCGTGCGGTTCCTATTTATCAGACAGCAGCATACGTGTTCGATAGTGCTGCCCACGCCGCCGACCGCTTTGCGCTTCGCGACCCGGGCAACATCTACGGTCGCCTTACGAATCCTACTCAGGAGGTGTTTGAAAACCGTATGGCGGCTCTCGAAGGCGGTACTGGAGCAATCGCTCTTGCTTCTGGTGCGGCCGCAGTGACCTATGCTTTGGAGAATGTGCTCGCTCCCGGCGACCATATCATTGCTGCCGATAACCTCTATGGCGGTTCTTATAATTTGATAGTCAATAATCTGTCGGCGCGTGGTATTGAATATACAATTGTAGACTTCAACGATTCCGACGCAATAGAGCGTGCGTTCCGTCCGAATACCAAGGTGGTCTATGGTGAGACGTTCGGCAACCCCAACAGCGATGTGACCAATATAGAGCGCGTGGCCGAAATAGCTCATGCTCACGACACTATCTTTATAATAGACAATACTTTCGGCACGCCCTATCTTATCCGGCCGCTGGAGCACGGAGCGGATATTGTGGTTCATTCGGCTACAAAATTCATCGGCGGACACGGCACGTCGCTCGGCGGCGTGCTGGTTGATGGCGGCAAGTTCGATTATAAGGCTCATGCCGACAAATACCCGACTCTTGCCAAGCCCGATCCGAACTACCATGGCGCGGTGTTCTGCGACGCCGCCCCCGATGCACCGTTTGCCACCCGCATTCGCGCCGTTGTGCTTCGCGACGAGGGTGCGGCCATTTCGCCATTCAATGTCTTCATGCTCCTTCAAGGCCTTGAGACGCTGTCGCTTCGTGTGGAGCGTCATGTGGAGAATGCTCTTAAGGTTGTGGATTTCCTTGCCTCGCACCCGAAGGTGGCGAGTGTGAGCCATCCTGCGCTTCCGTCGCACCGCGACCATGAGCTTTATAAGAAATATTTCCCCAACGGTGCTGGAAGTATCTTCACTTTCGAAATCAAGGGTGGCAAGGACGCCGCATGGAAATTTATTGATAATCTGAAGATTTTCTCACTTCTGGCTAATGTGGCTGACGCCAAGAGTCTGGTTATACACCCTGCCACGACCACGCACTCGCAGATGAACGAGGCCGAACTTGCCGAGGCTCATATAACCCCGTCGACAATACGCCTGAGCATAGGCATTGAAAATGCCGACGATCTTATCAACGACCTGCGTCAGGCTCTCGAAACTATCTGATTATGGAGAGTGTAGCTTCTTTTCTCGCCTCGGAACACCCGACGGCATTCTCGTTTGAGATTCTTCCTCCGCTCCGCGGCAAGAGTATCAACAATACCTATGCTGATTTAGACCGTCTTGTGGAGTTTAATCCGGCTTATATCAATATCACCACGCACCGCACCGAGGTGACTTATCGCCACATTGGGGGCGGCAGCTATCGCCAGGCCACGTCGCGCCGCCGTCCGGGCACCGTTGCCATCGCCGCTGTTATCCGCGAGCGCTACGGTGTTCGCCCTGTACCGCATATTATCTGTGGCGAATATAGCCGTCGTGAGATTGAAGACCAGCTTATAGACCTTTCCTATCTGGGCATAAACGATATACTTGTGCTTCGGGGTGACCGCGAGCGCAGTGCCTCTACTTTCATATGCGACCCCGACGGACATGAGCATGCCGCATCGCTTGCCGACCAGATTGTCGATTTCAACCGTGGCATTATGGCCGACGGCACAGAAGCCGAACCTGTGTTTCCGCCTTTCACTTTCGGCGTGGCAGGCTACCCCGAGAAACACGAGGAGGCCATGAATGCGCAAATAGACCTCATCAACCTCAAGCATAAGGTCGATGCCGGAGCGTCGTATGTGGTAACTCAGATGTTTTTCGACAACGAGAAGTATTTCGACTTCGTGAAGCGTGCGCGTGAGTCTGGTATTACGGTGCCCATCGTGCCGGGTATCAAGCCGTTGACCTCGCTCAGACAGCTATCTCTTATCCCGCGTGTTTTCCACATAGACCTTCCGCCGGTGCTTGCCGAGCGCCTTCTTCAGTGCAAAACCGACGAAGATGTCCGCGAGGTCGGTGTGGAGTGGGCCATAGCTCAGGCCCGCGAACTGAAAGCGGCAGCGGTGCCGAGTATTCACTTTTATGCCATGCATGCCGTGCAGAGTGTGGCTCGAATTGCAAAAGAAGTTTATTGACAGAAAGATATATGCAAATAGAAAATAATGGACCCGACGCTTGCACGGCGCTTCTTGAAGAGGCACTGTGCAAGCGCGTTTTGGTGCTCGACGGCTCTATGGGCGTAATGCTTCAGCGCAAGGGCCTCAACGAAGTGGCCGTGCGAGGCCGTCGGTTCAGAAATCATCTGCAGCCTCTTGTTTCGAATCTCGATATTCTGTGTCTGTCGCGGCCTGAGGTGGTGGCAGAAGTTCACCGCAGCTATCTTGACGCCGGTGCCGACATCATAGAAACCAATACATTCAATGCCAATGCGCTGTCGCAGCGTGAATTCGGTACTGTCCACCTTGTGGAGGAGATAAATCGTGCCGGTGCGCGGATTGCCTGCGAAGAGGTGAGCCGTGCGATGGAAGCGGACACTTCGCGACCTCGCTTTGTGGCCGGTTCGATGGGGCCGACAGCCATGTCGGCCTCGCTGTCGGTCGATGTCAACGACCCCGCCGGGCGTGTTGTCGATTTCGATACTCTCGCCGCAGCATACGAGGAGCAGGCCCGCGGTCTTGTGGACGGCGGTGTCGATATGCTTCTGATAGAAACTGCCTACGATTTGCTGAATCTCAAGGCCGCCTGCATAGGTTCGCAGAGAGCCATGGCGGCACTCGGACGCAAAGTGCCTCTGGTGCTGTCGATTACTGTGTCGGATACTTCAGGCCGGCTCCTTTCGGGGCATACTCCGGAGGCTTTTCTGAGGGCAGTTGCTCATTTCAAGCCTCTTGCCGTAGGATTTAACTGCGGAGGCGGCCCGAAATCGCTTGCAGCCCATCTGCGCGGTCTTGCAGCTAAAGCTCCTTTTAATATCATATTTTATCCAAATGCCGGTCTTCCCGACCGTGACGGTCATTACACCGTAGGACCCGATATTTTCGTTGAAGAGCTTGTTCCGCTCATCGAGTCGGGCTGCGTGAATATTGTCGGCGGCTGTTGCGGCACCGGACCGGAGCATATAGCCAGTCTGGCCGCATTTGTGACCAAGAATAATATCTTGCCGCGAGCCGTTCCGGCAGTTGAAGACAGTGCTTGGCTGGCCGGACTCGACGCCTTTGCCGACGACCGCGGATTTATCAATGTAGGCGAACGTTGCAACGTGGCCGGCAGCCGTAAGTTTCTGCGCCTTATAAATGAGAAGAATCAAGAGGAAGCGCTTGCGATAGCCCGAAAGCAGGTGATTGACGGCGCTATGATTCTGGATATCAATATGGACGACGGGCTTCTCGATGCCCGCGCCGAGATGGTAGCTTTTCTCCGTCTGCTCGGCTCGGACCCGGTGACAGCGTCTGTGCCCTGGATGATAGATTCGTCGGATTTCGAAGTGATACGCGAGGCTCTGAAGAATGTTGGAGGCAAGCCGGTGGTAAATTCCATTTCGCTGAAACACGGCGAAGAAGAATTTGTGCGTCAGGCTCTTGAAATTGCACAATATGGTGCTGCGGTGGTCGTTATGCTCTTCGATGAGCGCGGGCAGGCCTGCGATTATGAACGAAAGATAGAAATCGCGGCACGGGCTGTCGATATTCTGACCCGCCGTTGCGGATTTTCGCCGCGCGATATCATAATCGACCCCAATGTGCTGACAGTTGCTACCGGAATGCGCGAGCACGACCGCTACGCACTCGATTTTATCCGTGCCGTCGGCTGGATAAAGTCGAATCTGCCCAGTGTGAAGACCAGCGGAGGCATAAGCAATCTGTCGTTTGCTTTCCGCGGCAACAACTATCTGCGCCAGGCTATGCATGCGGTTTTCTTATACCATGCAGTCAAGGCCGGGCTAAGTATGGCAATCCTCGATCCGGGCACGAAGGTGACTTATGGTGACATAGACTCCGAACTTCTGGAACGCATAGAAGATGTGGTGCTTTATCGCCGTGAGAACGCTTCGGAACGGCTGATGGAGCTTGCCGCCGACTATGCCGGCAGGAAGGTGGCTGAAGTAAGTGCCGACCCGATGTCGATTGATAGTCTGCCTGTGGACGAGCGCCTTGCTCACGCTCTTAAAAGCGGCGATGAATGTCGCCTTGAGAACGACCTCAACGAAGCTGTCGGCATTTTTGGGAGTGCCCAGGCTGTTGTCGAAGGTCCGCTTATGGCGGGAATGGAAGAAATAGGCCGTCTGTTTGAGACCGGCAAGATGTTTTTGCCTCAGGTGGTGAAAAGTGCTCGCACCATGCACCGTGCAGTGGAAATTCTGAAGCCTTTGCTCGAAGCCGGACGCACGGAGAGCAGTTCGCGAGGCATATTTCTTCTCGCTACGGTGAAGGGCGATGTACACGATATCGGAAAGAATATTACGGCTGTAGTGCTACGCTGCAATAACTTCGATGTTATTGACCTTGGGGTACAGGTTGAAGCTCACACTATAGTGGAGGCCGCTCTTAAATACAAGCCTAAGTTTATAGGTCTCAGTGGATTGATATCGCCCTCTCTTGCCGAGATGGCCACGGCTGCGGCTGCATTGTGCGAGGCCGGTGTGGATTGCCCCTTGTTTGTCGGCGGCGCTGCCACGTCGGAACTCCATACGGCTCTGCGGCTTGCGCCTGCTTATGGCGACGGTCTTGTGGTGCATGTGGCCGACGCGTCGAAAGACCCAGTTGCGGCAAATCGCCTTCTTGCAGACTATGAGGCTGAAAAGAAGCGAATAAAGGCTTCTCAGGCAGTGCTCGTCGAGAAATACAATCAGAGCCAAAGCGAGGAGCTTTGCGGCGAGTGTCGAAAACCGCTTGTCGACTGGTCGGCTGTCAGGATTACGAAGCCGAGTTTTACGGGTGTGCGAACTATGCCTGAAATTCCGATTGCGGCAATCCGTCCGTATTTCAACGATGCGGCATTCTATCATTGCTGGCGTGTGCGTCCGGATTCTTCTGAGGCCGAAAGCCTGAAAATGGATGCTGAGGCCCTACTCGACCGCCTTGAAGAGGCCGGCGCCGCAATGGAGGCCCAGGTTGCATTTTATCCTGCTTGTTCTGATGGCGATAATATCAAAATTGGAGGCGAAACTATTCCGACGCCTCGCCAGAAACCGTCGAAAGACCGCGATGAGTGTCTGTCGCTCAGCGATTTCGTGGCTCCGGAAGGATATGATGACTTTGTGGGCTGTTTTGCGGTGACTACAGGTTCGCGCTTGAGAGAGGAACTCGGCAAATCAGCCTCTTCAGGCGACGATTATGCATCGCTGCTTGCTCAGTCTGTGGCCGATCGTCTCGCCGAAGCTTGTTCAGAGTGGCTACATCGCGAGGTTCGTGCCAGCCTATGGGTTTATGAGCCTGAGACGACCGCAGATGTCAAAGAATTAAGACAGGGGAAGTATTGCGGCATTCGTCCGGCGGTCGGCTATCCGTCGCTACCCGATCAGCGAGTCATGCACACTCTCATGCGCTTGCTTTCGCCCGACGAGATAGACCTGCATGTGACCGAAAACGGCGCTCTCGACCCTGCGTCCTCCGTAGCCGGCCTTTATATAGCAGCACCTCACTCTCGTTACTTCATTCTCTGACTAAATAATTGAACGTAAGGCACGTATTAATACAATAATAGCGCCCGCCGATTTTCCGGCGGGCGCTATCTTATTGTAGTTGAAATGTATTATTCAGAGCATTTTGCGGCAATAAACTCGCGGTTGAGGCGGGCGATATTGCTGAGCGGAATGTTCTTGGGGCACTCGGCGGCGCAGGCACCGGTGTTGGTGCAGTTGCCGAAGCCGAGTTCGTCCATCTTGGCAACCATGGCGCGGGCGCGACGTTTGCGCTCTACCTGGCCCTGGGGCAGGAGTGCGAACTGGCTAACCTTGGCCGATACGAAGAGCATTGCAGAGCCGTTTTTGCAGGCAGCCACACATGCGCCGCAGCCGATGCAGGTAGCGGAGTCCATGGCGGTGTCGGCAACTTCCTTGCTGATGGGAAGGTTGTTGGCATCCTGAGCGCCGCCGCAG
>CAJTOB010000020.1 GCA_910578035.1 uncultured Muribaculaceae bacterium | reverse complement strand
CCATCTCGTACTTTTCGGCCTGTGCTTTCACATATATTATTAAACAACCTCTAAAACTCGAAGCATCGCAAAACGGCTAAAAAGTAGTATCTTTGGCCTTATGAAACTGTTTCTCACTTCGACGGCCGGATTATCGCTCTTATGCAGTGCCTGCACACAGCCGGCAAGCGGTTCATATACAAGCGTCCAAGGCCATACCCTCGTTGTCGGCAGCTACTCTGCGCCCGGCGACAGCGCCCTTAAGGTATATTCATTCGACCCGGATTCGGCTTCGGTAGATTTGCTGTGCGCACTACCGGTGGCGAATGCCTCTTATGCCGCATTCGCAGGCCCGGACTTGGTTTATGCCCTCTGCGAAAGCACAGAGAACGAAAGCTCGGTCTCGGCGATTCGCCTCGATGCGGGCAGACACAGCGCCGAGACTCTTTCGGTGCGTCCGACAGGCTCTGCATCGCCTTGTTATATAGCGATTTCGCCCGACGGTCGTTTTGCCGTCACAGCCAACTATACCGGAGGCGACATAGCCATTTTTCCAATCAAGGACGACGGTCAAATCGGCTGGCGTCTCAGCCTTACGGCTTTCGAAGGAAGCGGTCCGGTGAAAGGGCGCCAGGATTCCTCCCATCCACACTGCATAGCATTTACGCCGGACGGCCGATATCTTCTTGTCGACGACCTGGGCAGCGACCGCATATGGCAGTTCGCCGTGAAAAGCGACTCTGATTCGCTTATAGCATCTGTTCCCGAGAAATCGGTGGAGCTGGAGCCCGGTTCGGGCCCGCGTCATATCGTTTTCAACAAGAAAGGCGATATGGCTTATCTCATCAACGAATTATCGGACAAAGTGACGGTGCTCAGATACGACGGCCAGAGCCTTTGCCCGGTACAGTACATCGCTGCCGATACTGCAGGAGCCGGAGGCGCCGGCGACATACATCTTTCGCCCGACGGGAAACGCCTCTACGCGTCTCTGAGGCTTAAACACGACGGTATCGCAAGGTTTGATGTAGACCAATCGACAGGGTTGCTCACATACATCGGCCACACCGATACCGGCACACATCCGCGCAACTTCACGTTCTCGCCCGATGGCCGTTTTCTCCTTGCGGCTTGCCGCGACGATAATTCCGTATGGATTTTTGAAATAGACACCGAAAGCGGCGCACTCAGAGATACAGGCCACCGCATAAATCAGGAAAAAGCCGTATTCGTAAGATTTATATGAAACGCATAGGAATTCTCAGCGATACACACGGTTATTGGGATGACCGATTTCTCACCTACTTTGAAGGCTGCGATGAAATATGGCATGCGGGTGACATCGGCGACTACGATATAATCAGACGTCTCGAAGAAATATGTCCGGTACGTGCGGTTTGCGGGAATGTCGACACCGGCACCGTGCGCCGTCATTGCCCCGAACTACTCACTTTTGATGTTGAAGGCGTGCGTGTGCTTATGACTCATATCGGCGGCTACCCGGGCCGATGGAGCCCCGGCATGAAGAAACTTTTGCGGGAAGAAGGCATAAGACTCATGGTCGACGGTCATTCCCACATACTCAAAGTAATGTACGACAAAGAACTCGGGGTGCTTCACATCAATCCGGGCGCTGCCGGGCAACAAGGCTGGCAGAAAGTACGGACACTCGTCCGGCTGATAATAGACGGAGCCGACATGAGAGATTGCGAGGTAATAGAACTCTCAAAACAAGCAGCCTCTATTCCCCGATAAAATTTTTGAAGCGTTCCACGATAAAGGCTCTGTCATTATCGGTATAATAATAGTGTCCGGAAGAATCAAGGATGTTCAAGACTACAGAACTGCTGCATTTCAAGAATTTACTTGATTCCGGAGACACCATTTCATCATATGCTGAAATAAAGGCCTCAGCGCAAACGTTTAAATCCGGACATAGTCTGCGAACCACTCTAATCTCTCGGAATAATTCTATATATCGCGGAATCCAGCCGAAGTAATGAAAAATATTAGGATCGTGCTCTACTCCGTAAGAATCAAGAGCGGCCTGAGTCCAAACGTCATTCTCGGAGATTTTCCCTCTAAAAATCTTTACAGGAGTTTCGAACAGACGCCGTGTAAGCCTAATCTTCAGAGGTGTGTTCAATAAAAATAGACCGTCGGCATTACCCTCTACAGATTCCCTGATTGCGAACAATGTTCCCATGGAATGGGCTACTATCAAAACACGCCGATGTTGTTGACGCAAACCGGCCACAGCCTCGCGAACTTGCTTTTTCCACTCGGACATAGATGCATTGCCGAAATCTGAGACAGAGCCGCCATGGCCTTTGAGCAGTAAATTGACAACAGTCCAAGCGGAAGGCACGAAAGGCAACAGAAAGTTAAAAAACTCTCTGTTGCCAAGTATGCCATGAATAAAAAGGATAGCTACCGAACTATCACTTTTATCAAATGATTTAGAGTCGAGCCTTGTCATAATACGCAAAGATAGGCATAAACTCTGTTCAATTACAACTCTATTGTTTTTATTTTATCTTTTACTGTTAGTATATACCGGCCTTTCTCAAGAACAGGCTCACCTTTGCTGTTGACGAAAGCAAGGTCGCGTATAGGGTCTATTTCAAAGGAATAGACAACTGTTGCTCCTTTTTTAATCTGCTTTTTCTCAAAAAATTTCAGTTCTTTGGCCGGACGGGAAATTGAAGAAACAGGGTCTGTGACAAACCAATGTACTGTCTCGAGGCCGTCGCGGTTGCCGGTATTTGTCACAGCGACAGTGGCCGTATAGGTTCCGTCGGCATTGCTTGAAATATTGATATCACCATAGGTGTAGTCGGTATAGCTCAGGCCATAGGCGAAATCATAGAGAGGTTCGGTCGGAATATCCTGATAGAAGCCTTGGTCGCGACGTGCGCGCGGTCTTTCGCAGTAGAATACGGGAATCTGACCGACATGACGCGGAAAAGTCATGGCAAGTTTTCCCGACGGGTTGATATCGCCCGACAGAATGGCCGCGGTTGCCACACCGCCTTCAACTCCGGGCTGCCACATTTCCAGAATAGAGGCGCAGAGAGGTTCTTCCTCTGTAAGCACAAGCGGACGACCATTCGTGAGCACCAATACGATTGGTTTGCCTGTGGCGTGCAACTCTTTGATTAGCTTTTTCTGAATGACGGGAAGTTCTATCGAGGCTCTGGAAGCATTCTCGCCGCTCCATTCGCGCTTTTCACCGAGACAGAGCACTATCACATCGGATTCAGAGGCTGCAGCGACTGCTTCGGCAAACAAGGAGGTGTCATCGCCGTCGAAATCGCAGCCCTTGCTGTATTTAACCTTGTCGCCGAAACGGTCTTTCATTCCATCGAGCACGGACGATACGTCTTCCCATCGACCATGACCAGACCATGAGCCCAACAGATGACCTTTGTCTGCTGCCATAGGACCAATCAAGGCTATCCGCAGCTGTTTGTCCAGAGGCAGCACTCCATCTTTGTTTTTCAGAAGCACCATAGACTCCTCTGCAAGACGGAGAGCAAGCTCTCTGCCTGCAGGCTGCAACATGGTCTTTTCGACCGGTAACTCGGGCGTATATGGATTCTCAAAGAGTCCGAGACGGAATTTAAGAGCGAGGATAAGCGCCACAGAGCGGTCTATAGTCTCCATAGCCACATCGCCAGACTCCAATAGCGCCGCCAGATTCTCTGCATAAGCATTATCGCCCATGTCCAGATCGACACCGGCATTAAGAGCCATAGCAGCCGCCTGCGCCCGGTCTGCGGCAACTCCCTGCGACACGAGCTGCTCTACTGCGTTCCAGTCGGAAACGACGAAACCATCGAAGCCAAGCCGACCGCGCAGAATATCGGTCTGCAAAAAACGGCTTGCAGTAGAGGGAACGCCGTTTATATCGTTGAACGAGCTCATCACCGTGGCCGCACCTGCATTCACGCCGGCCTGATATGGGGGGATATATGTATCCCAAAGAGCCTGGTCGGAAATCTCGGTGCAGGAATAGTCGCGGCCTCCGGTCGAGGCGCCATATCCGATATAATGCTTCAGGCAGGCTGCAATATTGCCTTCGCCACTGAGTGTATCGCCCTGATAGCCTTTGACGGCCGCGATGGCAAAGCGCGCATTTGTGTAGGGGTCTTCGCCGTAGCCTTCGGCCACACGGCCCCAGCGAGGGTCGCGGGCCACATCTATCATCGGAGAGAAAGTCCAGTCTATGCCGCCCGATTTGGCTTCGCGAGCGGCTACAGACGACATGGCCTCGGCAAGCTCCGTATTCCATGAGCATGCCTGCGCCAGTGATATCGGATATACTGTGCGATAACCGTGAATAACATCGTAGCCGAAGAGTATCGGTATTCCCAGACGCGATTCTTCCATTGCCTTCCACTGCATGGCGTTGCGGAGGCTCACATCATCGTCGGTATAAATCAGAGAGCCAATCTGAGGAGGAATATGCTTCAGCTTTTCGCCTATGTTGTTTATATTTTTGTTATTGCCAAATCCGGCCTGGTTCAACTGCCATATTTTTTCTTCGACAGTCATGCGCGACATGAGGTCGGCGACGCGGTCGGCCACGGGGGCATCGGCATTCTTATATAGCTGCGCAAAGCCCGAAGCCGGCATTAGTGCGAGAAAGGTTGCCAGAATGGCGCTTTTGGTGAGTCTGTTTTCCATTGTATCAAATTTAGTGACAAAGGTAATCATCCGGCATAAGCGGAGCGTTTCTATTTCTGCCAATTGTGTATAAAGGAATAAAAAAAAGCCCGGACTTTCGTACCGGGCTTTCAAGGGAGGGGTATGGAATTCAAAAGCGAATTCTATTGGAGTTTGAAGGTGACGGGGAGTGTGTAGGTTACCTTCACGGGCTGACCGTTGTTACGGCCGGGAATCCACTTGGGCATTGCCTTCACTACGCGGAGTGCTTCCTTGTCGAGGGCCGGGTGGCGGGGGCGCACAACGCGAACGTTTGTGATAGAACCGTCTTTACCTACTACGAACTCGACAACCACACGGCCGGACACGCCTTCTTCGGCAGCGGCAGGGGGATAAACGATATTCGCACCAAGCCATTTGTACATTTCGCCTTCACCACCGGGGAACTGGGGTTTCTGCTCAACCATGGCTATGTTCATAGGCTGTTCTTCTTCTACCTTGGGCTCTTCAACGACCTGCTCTTTGATGATGACCTTGTTAAGGTCATTAACGCCTTCAGTTACGTCGATAGCGCCTACGGCAGCTTCGTTTTCAAGAACTTCGTCTTGGTTCTTAACCTGTTTGTCTTCTTCAATCTGTTCGTCATCAACGATGAGAAGTTCGGTTACCTGCTGCGAGTTTGCAACTTCTTCGGGGGCGATGATTTCTTCGGGTTCGGGAGGAAGAACGAATTCTTCTTCTTCGATTTCTTCTTCAACTTCCTCTTCGGCATCGAAGGTAGTCACTTCCTGAACGGTGCTGACTGCCACTTGATCGTCTTCGGGTTTAGCGAAGACACCGGAAATAGAAAGAATGAGAAGCACGAGGATAATCGCAACCGCGATAAGCACCGAAACGACAGCTTTGGTGTGACGCGCTTTGGAGGTTTCGCGCAGTTTGTATGCGCCATACTCCTTGTTTTTACCTTCGAAAACTATGTCGCGCCACTCTTTTGAGGTAAGATCTACATCTTTTGCCATTTTCATTCAGCGATTTAAGGGTTAGGAGTAGATTCACCTTCCGCGGCAGCGGCAGTCATGTGAGCTGCACGGTTACGCACGGTCGGGCGGATAATAGTCTCGTTGTTGGCCTGCTCGTAGTGACGAAGGAGAACCGTATCGGTGTGGGTGGGGAGCTCGATGCTATAACGAGAAATCTGGTTGATGTTCATTTCGTCGATAGCATTGATGAGACCTTCGTAAGTGGTGTTGGGACCGGGTTTGATCACAACTACAGGACGAGTCTTAGAGGAGTCGGCGGCATTCTGCTTGGCAGCCTTGTCGAATTCTTCCTTAGTAATCTTCTTGTTTTTCCAATTATCCTTGAGTTCCATATACTTCTCCATAACCTGCTGGTTTTTGGAGCGGAGAATCTTACGGATACCCTGGGTCTCGTGGTTCACATTGCCGATGAACTGTTCTTTCTGGAGATACTTGTTTGTGGCAAAGGTAGTATCAGCGATACCTTCATAATAGTAGATATTATGAATTGTCTTGCCGGTTTCGGCATCGGTAGCAGGCTTGTCACCGTTGTATTCGGTGTCAAGAATCAGAGTGATTGCTTCGGACTGCTTAGCCTGGCTCTGCTGCTCTTTCTTGACGTCTTCGTTTGTAGGGAGGACAATCTGAAGAGTCTGCGATTTAATCATCGTAGTACAGAGCATGAAGAAGGTAATCAGAAGCATGTTCATGTCCACCATGGGGGTAAAGTCCACATGGATCGACATCTTTTTCTGGGCGCCTTTCTTCTTTTTGCCGCCCTTGTCGGATGTATCTATTTGTGCCATTGGTCTTTACTAATTAATTGGTGGGTTCATCTTCAGATTTGAGGGCAGTCATGAGGCTGAATTTGTTGAGCTTCATGGTCTGGAGGTTGTCAAAAACCATCTGAACAGTAGTGAAGGGAGTGTCCTTGTCGGCCTTGATAGCGATACCCTGACCTTTACGCATAAGAGCGGTGTAAAGGTTCGAGAGCTGACCGCGTTCTTCGGCAGAGAGGCCTTCGGTCTGTTCGTTGTTGATTCGTTGAGCAACATTGTAGATGGCTTTGAGCCACACCTGAAAGTCGTTGAGACGTCCGTCGCGATTTTTGTTATCGTCGATAGGAATTCCCACTTTCGGGTCTGTCATATCACTCATGAACTTGTCGCGCTCGGTGATAGACATCGAGAGGACTGCAGGAAGTTCCGAGAATGGCACACCAATCATATTGATAGTGCGGAAGTCGGCTTTCTGCTGATCAGTGAGAACGATGCGATTGTTCTTGTGCTGTTCGTTGTAGATGGAGATAGCTTCGTCGAGCATCATACCGCGAATTTTTTCGCTTGAAAGAGTCGAGTCTGCATCGCCAGTGAACGAGATGAAGAGTTTACCTTCAGCGATAGAGGGATCGTCCAGTTTTCCCGACTTATCGGCGGAAGAAACGAGGACTGTAACCAGGTTGTTCATAGGCACTTTTTCTTCAGAAACAGAAGAAGGTGTATAAACGATGGTCGGTTCCTTCTGAAGGAAGGTAGAAGTCAACATGAAGAAAGTAAGCAAAAGAACAGTCACGTCGCTCATCGCGGTCATGTCGATGAGTGTACTTTTCTTTTTGATTTTTACTTTTCCCATATTTACCTGTTTTAGTGGGTTTTAGTTGACTATTAAACGGATAAATGCGGGATTAGTGTGTAGCGGCAAAAGTCTGCACGATAGAGAAACCGATTTCGTCGATAGCGTATGTGAGGTTATCGATTTTGTTGGTGTAGTAGTTGTAGAAGATAACGGCGAAAGCACCGGTTGCGATACCGAAGGCGGTGTTGATAAGAGCCTCGGAAATACCGGTAGAAAGTTCGGTTGAGTCAGGAGCACCAGACTGAGAAAGAGCCTGGAACGATTTGATCATACCCATTACAGTACCGAGAAGACCCACGAGAGTACCGAGAGTAGTCATGGTAGCAAGGATGGGGAGGTTCTGCTGCAGAGTAGGCATTTCGAGAGCTGTAGCTTCTTCAACCTGCTTCTGGAGAGTAGCGATTTTCTGTTCTTTCGAGAGGACGGTGTTCTTGTCCATTTCTTCGTAGCGGATAAGAGCAGAGTCTACGACAGCAGCAACAGTGCCTTTCTGTTTTGCGCAGAGAGCGCGAGCACCAGCGATGTCGCCTTTTTCGAGGCTTGCCTTAACAGCGGCAACGAATTTAGCGGTGTTGCCTTTGCCGGCAGCAGCGTTGAGAGCGATCCAACGTTCAACAGCAAGAACGATAACGGTAAGGAAGAGAGTCTGGAGAACAGGCACGATGAAACCGCCTTTGTAGATGGTGCCCCAGAGGTTCTGAGGATGACCGTCTTCGTCGAAGTGCATGTCGTTGCCGAACCAGAAGATGAAGAGGCAAACAGCGATGATTGCGCAGATTACGATGACCCATGCGGCATTTTTGATGCCGGGTGCGTTGCTTTTAGGCTTAGCCTGAGCTTTTGGCTTTTGAGCTTCCATAATTGTTTGAAATGTGTACTGAAAATTAAATTAGTGTATTAATTAAGATTAATTGTTTTTTTGTCTTAACGTCGGGCTTATCTATTTTAGTATCTTAATTAATCAGAAACTATCATAAGCCACGGTATGAATTAAGGTGTTTTATGTGGGCCAAGCCCGTTAAACAATATCGCAAAGTTAAAAAGTAGTTCCCAACTTTCAAAATATTTAGACGGTTTTTTTCTTTTTCGAGGCAGTTCTTAAAAACTTTTTGGAGTCTCGGGTTCATTTTTCTGTTAAAAGATGCTATTTTGCGACAATCAATATTTAAAAAATCTTGATGCCGATGCAAAAATGCCACGGCTCAAGATTAGAAATAGCTGTCGGGGAGCTCTTCGAGTTCGGCATATGTCTTTCTCCTTTTGATAAAATATTGCACAAGGATACTTCTGCGATATGCGGCGGGTTCTTTGAGAAGGTTGCGGGTGGGATGAGCGGTGTATTTTGAGCGCATCTTAGCAAAATCGCGATGCGCTTTTATGATTGCCTGAGCATTTTTGAAGTCGAGAACGAGCATAAAACGGGCCCAAGCGACAGTGTCGAGGAGACGGCGTCGAATCAAGGCCCGGCATCGGTCGGCGTCGGGCAGATTCTTGTGCATCATCAAGAGGCTGTTTCTGAAGTTGAGATAAGTTTTGAAAGGATTCTCCGCAGGGAGAGAACCGCCCCCGAGGTGGTAGACGGCCGCCTCGGGCACGCATGCGAGCCGATAGCCTTCCAGCCGCAAACGCCAGCAGAGGTCGATTTCTTCCATGTGGGCGAAAAAGTCTTTATCGAGGCCTCCTGCTTTCAGATATAAGGAGGTACGCACCATGAGACAAGCGCCGGAAGCCCAGTGCACCTCGCAGGGGGTGTCATACCGGCCAGTATCGGTCTCGCAGGTATCGAATATGCGTCCTCTGCAGAAAGGGTATGCGTCGCGGTCGAGAAATCCGCCGCAAGCGCCGGCATATTCGAAACGCGTTTTATCCTTATACGACAATATTTTAGGCTGACAGGCGGCATAATCGCGGTTGGCGCTCATAAAATCGTAGAGGGTCTTATCCCAACCAGGAGCCGGAGCGACATCGGAGTTGAGGAGCACCGCGTAAGTATAGTCGGCACACAAGGCAATAGCCTTATTGTAGCCTTCGGCAAAACCATAGTTTTTGTCGAAAGCCATGATTTCTACTGTATTGCTGAAAGCCGAGCGGAGGTATGCGACAGAGTCGTCGGTACTTCCGTTGTCTGCCACAATAATACGCGAGACAGCGGAATCTGAAGCAGCGATTACCTGAGGTAGATATTCTTCGAGAAGAGCGCGACCATTCCAGTTGAGGATAATCACAGCCACAGGAGGGCGTGAATCGGCTATCAGGGTAGAGTTACGGGTATTTTCCATCTTTTATGAGTCCAAAGCCAAATTGAGGGATTTCGCTGAATTGTCTGTTGCAGCATTGAGGCATATACACGCGTGACATCGCCCGGCGCGGTTTCGGATACGTCGTCGGCAATGACTCGGGTGACGATGCGATAGTATCCACGCGAGTCTTTATACATATCCCAGTAGACGGC
The DNA here is from genome assembly GCA_910578035.1 of uncultured Muribaculaceae bacterium. Taxonomy (GTDB): domain Bacteria; phylum Bacteroidota; class Bacteroidia; order Bacteroidales; family Muribaculaceae; genus CAG-873. The sequence goes on along the minus strand of CAJTOB010000020.1, from coordinate 35,324 downwards.
GGCCATCTTCATTCGACGGGCAAGTTCTTCGGTGCCGGTGATGAAGGCTGTAGGACGCCCAAGAAAGAGCAATGGCAGGGTTGGGTCTCCGTGGCTGGGTTTCTGGTCGCTCATGAATCCGGTGACGGTAACAAATCCGTCGCGACGGAGGGCAATGAGACGACGAAGAACCGTTGATTTCGGCAGAGACACCGAGCCGAAACGGCTGCGAAGCCTGAGCATAAGACCGTCGAACGCTTTATTTTTAAGTGGGCGGTAAACCTGGCAGAAGGCTGTGCGGACACCGTCGGTGTGGGAATGGAGTGTTATCGACGGCGCCCATTCCCAGTTTCCGCAATGTGAGAAATAGACCGCAACACTGCGCCCTTGAGCAACAAAACGGTCTATGGCCTCTGTATTTTCGAAAACCATGCGACGCTTTATCTCGCGGTCTGAGATATGGAAGAGTTTGATGGTCTCGAATATATAATCGGCAAAATTGCGGTAAAACAGCCGGCTTACGGCGCGACGCCGCTCTGCTGTCACATCGGGGAAGCACTGCCGCAAGTTATCGTCCACTACCCTCTTTCTATACCTTATTATATAATATAGGACGAAATATATGAAATCGGAAAGGAGATATAGACATTTCAGGGGCAGAAATGCAAGCGGTCTGAGAAGATAATAGAGAACTGTCTCCATGGTCAGTCGGCAAGGTGCGCTTTAATGGTTTCGCCATCATCGCCGAGGCTGTCGAGGTGCATGCGGCGGACGAGGTTATCGTTTGCCGGGTCGACATCGGCCTCGATGCGGAGGTAATTGTCGGTAAAGCCGCCCATAGGCATTCCTTTTCTGGGGTGTTCGAGGAGGACGGGGCGGACAGTGCCGAGGTATTGCCGGGCAAAGTCGGCATGTTTTTCGGCGCTCAGAGCTGTCATGACGGCTACTCGGCGGTGTTTTTCGGCCTGTTCGACGACGCCCTCGATTTCAAGGGCTCTGGTGCCCGGTCTTTCGGAGTAAGGAAAGACATGCACGTGGCTCACGGGGAGACTTGCGACGAAAGCGCGCGATTCTTCGAAAAGCTCGCTTGATTCGCCACGTGCGCCGACAATGAGGTCTATTCCGATAAAGGCGTCGGGGAGAACTCTGCGTACTCTCTCGATTTTGGCGGCGTAGAGGGCTGTGTCGTAGCGTCGGCGCATCAGAGCGAGCACTTTGTCTGAGCCGCTCTGGAGTGGAATATGGAAATGAGGCATGAAGCTGCGCGACTGCGCAACGAAGTCTATGATTTCGTCGGTGAGAAGATTGGGCTCGATAGACGAAATGCGGTAGCGTTCAATCCCGTCGACGCGGTCGAGAGCCTTGCAGAGGTCGAGGAAGGACTCGTCGCGCCCCTTTCCGAAATCACCGATATTGACGCCTGTAATGACAATCTCCTTGCCTCCTTCGTCGGCGGCGCGGCGCGCCTGCTCCACAATATCGGCAACAGAGCCCGAACGGGAGCGCCCGCGCGCTTTGGGTATGGTACAGTATGTGCACCAGTAATCGCAGCCGTCCTGCACCTTGAGGAAATATCTGGTGCGGTCGCCTCTGGAGCACGATGGCATGAAATCGCGTAAATCCTTGGCCTCGACAAATGCCGGCTCGATGATATCTGCTCCGAAATGACCGTCGACATAATCAATGAGCCTCAATTTGCTGTTGACACCTGCAACAAGGGCTACGCCGGGCAGCGCGGCGACTTCATCGGGCTTGAGCTGAGCATAACAGCCGGTGACAAGTATTTCAGCCTGAGGATATTTACGGTTAAGGGAGCGTATGAATGAACGGCACTTACGGTCGGCCTCGGCCGTGACGCTACATGAGTTTATGACAATAAAATCAGGCGCCTCCCCTTTAGAGACCGTTGTGATGCCACGGTCGGTGAAAAGGCGTTCGACGGACGCAGTTTCGGCAAAATTGAGCTTACAGCCGAAAGTATGATATAAAGCCTTGCATTTATGGCTCATAGGCATTGATTATTTTGGATATATCGGCAGCATCTTCGGGCGAAGTGCAAGCCGAAACGGGCAGACAAAGCACCTCGCGTGCTATTTTTGCGGCTATCGGCATGTCGAGCCCCGCAAATTCGGCATAGCACGGCTGAAGATGGACCGGAAGCGGATAATTGATGTCAGTTCCGACACCGTTTTCATACAGATAATCCTTGAGTCGGTCGCGATGCCCGGACAGCAGGCAGTACTGATGCCACACACAGTTGTCGGGCACAGACATCATGGGCTTGCGGACAAACTTGCTGTCTATGACAGAATTGTAAACAGAGGCGAGAATGCGACGTCGTTCGTTCTCTTGCTGCAGATATGGCAGTTTTACATTGAGCACGGCAGCCTGCATAGGGTCGAGGCGGCAGTTATAGCCCTTGTATATATTGTGATAGCGCACATCGGAGCCGTAATTGGCAAGCGCCCTTATGGTTTTGTCGAGTTCGGGGTCGGAGGTTGTTACAGCTCCGGCATCGCCAAGGGCGCCGATGTTTTTGGTGGGATAAAAGCTGAATGCGGCAGCATCGCCGAGAGAGCCCGTCGGGCGTCCGTCGGCAGCAACGGCCCCTATGGCCTGAGCATTATCCTCAATGAGGAGAAGGTTGTGTTTTTTTGTGAAATCGGACAGGGCGTCGTCGTAGCAGGGGCGACCGTATAGATGCACGGTGAGTACGGCTTTTACGGAGGGCGTATAGATGCTTTCGAGAGCGGCGGTGTCGAGGTTGAGGGTTTCAAGCGACACATCGGCGAACACGGGCACGAGGCCGGCGTCGAAGACTGCGAGAGCAGATGCGATGTATGTATTGTCGGGAACGATTACGCCATCGCCCGGCTGCAAGCGACCGAGCTCGATATATGCTCTGAATATCAGGCGTAAGGCATCAAGACCGTTGCTGACGCCGACTGCAAAACGAGTGCCGGCGACAAGGGCAAGAGCGGCCTCGAAAGTGCTTATCTCGCTACCGCCGATGTACCGACCGGAGGTGATGACACGTTCGACGGCAGCCCTGATTTCGTCGAAATAGGGAGCGTTGACAGTAGCAAGATCGAGAAAGGGGTATTTCAAGGCTTGCATTGCTTGAGGCGTTTGAATTCTTCGAAATCGCGGATATAATCGTCTTCGCTGTAGGGCAGAGACGTGAGGGAGAGGCACACGGAGCCAGACGAGAAATTGTCGAGTGTACGCCAATAGCCCGGAGGCACATATAGCCCCTGATATGGTCGGTTGAGAGTGAAGTTCCAATATTTTTCTCCGTCAAACAGCACGACATTGAAGCTTCCTCCGGCCGCTATGATCAGCGAACGTGCTTTGATGTGGGAATGGGAGCCACGTACCTCACCGGCCGGCACATCGTAGATCCAATATGCGCGCTGAATGTCGAAAGGCATGAAGGAATGGCCGTTTTGCACGAAGGTGAGATTGCCTCTGGGGTCTGTTATGCGAGGCAAGTCTATGATATAGGGAATTTCAGGATTTTCCATCGGCAAGACAAATCAGGTATTTACCATATTGGGTGGACTTCAGAGGCTCGGCAATTTGCCTGAGTTTATCAGCATCTATAAATCCGCGACGATAAGCCACTTCTTCGGGGGAGGCCACAAGAAGGCCCTGGCGCTTCTGGATAGCTTCGACAAAGGCCGATGCCTCCATGAGAGAATCGACAGTGCCGGTGTCGAGCCATGCGAATCCACGGCCGAACGACAGGACTCTCAGAAGCCCGGCGTTGAGATAGTGCTCATTTACAGATGTTATCTCAAGTTCGCCGCGCGCCGAGGGCTTAATGGAGGCCGCGACATTGCAAATGCCTGAAGGATAGAAATAGAGGCCTACAACAGCTTTGTTGCTTTTAGGCTCGCGCGGTTTTTCGACAATCTCGACGGGCTTGCCGTCGTTGTCGAGGGTGACGACTCCGTAGCGTTCGGGGTCGGGCACGGTGTAGGCGAACACAGTAGCGAGACCGCCGGCAGCGTTATCGACTGCCTGGCGAAGCATGCCTGTAAAGCCCTGGCCGTAAAAGATATTGTCGCCGAGCACGAGGCATGCGGCATCGTCTCCCACAAAATCGCGGCCTATCGTAAAAGCCTGGGCAAGGCCTTCAGGGCGAGGCTGTGAGGCATATTCAATGCTGATTCCAAAGCGCGAGCCATCGCCAAGAAGACGCTCGAACTGAGGAAGATCGGCGGGTGTGCTTATGATGAGTATTTCTCTTATTCCGGCAAGCATGAGGACAGTGAGAGGATAATATATCATCGGCTTGTCGTAGACCGGCACAAGCTGCTTGGACACACCGAGTGTGATCGGATAGAGGCGCGAGCCGGAACCACCGGCCAATATAATTCCTTTCATGACATCAACGGTTTGAATACATTTTCTCGTAATATGAGCGATATTCACCTTCGACGATATCGCGCACCCACGGACGGTTGTCGAGATACCATCGGACAGTTTTTTTCATACCGTCGGCGGGGAGCACGGTCGGGCGCCATCCGAGTTCATTTATTGATTTTGCGGCGTCCATGGCATAGCGGCGGTCGTGTCCGGGGCGGTCGGAGACGTATGTAATTAATTCAGAGCCATCGACACCCTCGCTGTCGCGCACGAGGTTTATGAGCATGTTGACGAGGTCGATATTGCGGGCTTCGTAATAGCCGCCAAAGTTATAGACCTCTCCGGGCTGTCCTTTAAGGGCTGCAGCAATGACTCCGCTGCAGTGGTCGTCGACATAAATCCAGTCGCGTACATTAAGCCCCTTTCCGTATACGGGCAGAGAGCGACCCTCCATGATATTGTTTATCATCAGAGGAATCAGTTTTTCGGGGAACTGATAGGGCCCATAGTTGTTGCTGCAACGGGTTACGACCACGGGCAGCCCGAATGTGCGGTGATATGCGAGGGCCATCATGTCGGCGGCGGCTTTGGAAGCCGAGTATGGCGACGAGGGCTTAAGAGGAGAACTCTCGGAGAATGATTCGCTACCAAAGACCCGCACCTCACGTCCAATGAGGGCCTCGGCACCTTCAAGGAACTGGGGCTCGGCGAAATCCATTTCGAGGTCGCCATAGACTTCGTCGGTGCCTATCTGGACGAATGTGCGGAGTTCTCCGCCGTTTTTCACATACTGACGGGTGCATTCGAGGAGATTCTGTGTTCCGAGAACGTTTGCTTCTACAAATGGCCTGGGATTGTCGACAGAACGGTCTACGTGAGATTCGGCAGCAAAATTAACGATGTAGTCAGGGCGTATGCGCGACAGAAGGCCTGACACAAGCTCGCTGTCGCCGATATCTCCTTTTACAAACTCAATAGCGCCCGACTCGATTTCCGACTCCAGAGAGCGAATGTTGCCGGCATACGTCAATGCATCGAGCACCACTACCCTGCCGAGTTTTTCGGCAAGCAACATTTTGACGAAATTGACGCCGATAAAGCCGGCACCACCCGTGACGAGCCATGTGCGGTTATTATTCATTTTGCGAAGGAGTCTGTTGAAGGTTAGCAAGCTGGTCGCGTGCTGTCGCGAGCATGCGTTCATATTTTTCACGGTGCACCAGAGCCAGACGCCGGGCCTGCAAAGCAGCCGAATACGCAGCACAAGAGGCGAGCTGGCGGCGCAGCTCTGCGGTTATTTTGACGTCTATGTTGCCCTTCGAACCCAAAAGGGTGCATTTGGAGGCTCCGTCGTGCGATTGGAGCCACGCTCCGACGCCCTCGAGGTCTTCAGGGGTGAAAGAAGCTATCTCCGAACCTTCTACCTTGATGATGCGCGAGGGTGAGATTGACGCTGATTCGGTGCTTTCGCCTCCGTCGGCAAACCGAACGGCCCGCAGGCCGATAGAACGGCCCTGCACATTTGCGACGATGTAGAAATGGCCGTCGTCGGAAACACGGGGCTGTATTCCGGTGCGGGTCATCACTTTATCGCTTGCGTCTTTTGGAAGATAGTAGCCGTCGAGCCCGACATTGCTGTCTACATGACGGAAGCGGCCCTCGAGATTCTGCACCCGGAGGGTGGCCTCGGCCAGGGCCTGGTCACCGGCCGATATGCTATCCATGGCGATGCCTTCCATAGCCTCGGCGCGTACGGCAAGCGCCTCGCGTCTTATTTCTGTCTGGCCGCGATAGCGGCTATTGATTGTATCGAGGAGTTCTATGGCTTTCACAAAGTTGCGACTGCTGACAGCCGAACGGCTCTCGTCGAGGAGCGCCACGGCGCCTTCGCGGTCTGCATTCCCGCAAGCGGCAAGCCCGACAAGGAGAGCCGCACATAGTGTTTTATTTATCGCGCTGAACATTTTTAACGCCTTTTATTGTTTCTATTTTCTTTATTAGCCGATTGAGAGAAGCGACATCAGAAATGCCGACCACGAGGACACCGGCGAAGAGGCCGTCGTGGGAATCAATCGAAATGCTTCGCAAAGATACTGATTTTTCTTTATTGATAATAGAGGTGATGTTTGTGACGATGCCGATGTCGTCTTTGCCCACCACGCGTAGTGTAGCCGGAAACTGGGTGCCGTTCTGGCCGCTCCAGCGCGTGCGGATTATTCTGTAGCCGTAGCGCTGGCGTATATGGGCTGCATTGGGGCAGTCATCGCGATGAATCTTTATGACACCCTCGGCCGAAATAAAACCGAATACGGGGTCGCCATAGATAGGGTTGCAACATTTGGCAAGACGGTAGTTGATTCCCTTGATATCATCTCCGATTACAACCACATCGGAAGTTTTGTCGGTGTCGACGGTTTCGTCGGCAACCTGAGGCATGACGTATGTGCTGGCAGACACGCGCTCTCCGCCCTCCTCGGCCTTCTGCTGTTTTTCGAGGCAGGCGAGGTAGCATTCGACAACATCGTTGACATCAATCTCATCGGCGCCGACGGCGCTGTTGAAAGCAATCGCATCGCGATAGCCCATACGGGTGATGGTGCGCGACATCGTAGCTTCGTCAAGTTCTATCTTGCGGTTAGCAAAACGACGTTGCAGGAGTTCCTTGCCAAGCTCGGCGGTGCGGTTCTCATGTTCTTTAAGAACGGCACGGATTTTCGTCTTTGCCTTTGAAGTGACAACAATAGAGAGCCAGTCGCGGCTGGGTTCCTGCCGTGGCGAGGTAAGAATCTCGACGGTATCTCCGCTTGCGAGGCGATAGTTGAGTTTGCGGTTGCGGCCGTTGACTTTACCGCCGACACACTGAGTGCCTACACGCGAATGGATATGGAATGCAAAATCGAGCACAGTTGCGCCCTGAGGCAGTTTGTAGAGGTCGCCCTTTGGAGTAAAGACAAAGACTTCATGTGAGTAAACGTCCATCTTGAAGTTTCTCATCAGCTCCATGGGGCCGGTTTCGGCCGCTTCGAGAATATCGCGGACATTGTTCATCCATGTATCGAGACCGTTTTCGCTCTTGATACCTTTGTAACGCCAATGTGCGGCAAGGCCTTTCTCGGCAATGACGTCCATACGGCGTGTGCGTATCTGAACTTCGACCCATCGCTCGGCAGGACCGTAGACGGTGATGTGCAGGCTCTCGTAGCCATTGCTTTTAGGAATGCTCACCCAATCTTTCATGCGGCTGGGGTTTGGCCTATACATGTCTGTGACGATAGAATAGGCCAGCCAACATTCGGCTTTTTCGCGCTCGGGAGGACAGTCGATAACTATGCGGATGGCGAAGAGGTCGAAAATTTCCTCGATGGTGTTATGCTGCTTCTTGAGTTTGTTCCATATTGAGAATATGCTCTTGGTTCGGCCTTTGATTTCAAACCGAAGCCCCTCGGCCTCGAGTTTGGCCTTGAGCGGTGCGATGAAGTCGGCGATATAAGCGTCGCGGCGCACTTTTGTCTCGTTCAGCTCGCGTGCGATGCGGCTGTACATTTCGCGGTTGCTGTATTTCAGCGACATGTCCTCGAGTTCCGACTTGATTGCGTAGAGGCCGAGACGGTGAGCAAGCTGGGCATAGAGATAGTTGGCTTCGTTGGCAGTCTCGCGCACGAGCTTTTCGGCCGGATGATGATTTATAGCACGCATGAGAGTGAGGCGGTCTACAATCATTATGATAATCACACGGATATCCTGGGCAAAAGTGAGCAGGAGTTTACGGAAATTATCGCTTTCCACGGCAGCCGCCTTGCTATAGAGGGTGCCGACCTTTGCCAGACCTCCAACCATTCTGGCGACATCGGCCCCCCATGTTTTCTCGACAGCCTCGCCGGTCAACGCACCGCTTCTAAAAAGTGGCGAAAGGAGAATGGCGAGCACCATATTCCGGTCGGGATCTATACTGCGGCACAAGGATATGGCAGTATCGATTGCGGCGGCCAAAGAATTAAACCCAAAACGGTCGCGACCCGGCAGCAGGGCCGGGTCGGAGTCGGTATATGCACTGCGGACAGCCCGGAAATCGCCGTCTTCGATGGCATTGCCGAGGCAATGCGCCAGAATGAGACATTTCCGGGGCAATTTTTCCCGCTCTTCTTTGTTCAAAAACTCTTCCATCAGACTCTATATTGGAAACTACGAGCCAAAATTACAAAAAAATGCGTATTTTTGCAGTCCGAATTCAAAAAAAGACACAATAATGATTACACAGGAACAATTAAAAGAGACTTTTGAGCGTATGCTTGCGCTGAGGAGGTATCTTTGACATCGACGGGAAGAAAATAGCTGTCGAAGAAGAACAACTCCGCACAATGGCCGACGGATTCTGGGAGAATGCCGAGGCTGCACAGAAGCAGATGAAGAAAATCAAAGATCTGCAAAAATGGATTGCCGACTACGCCCAGCTCGAGGGTGCTGTCGACGAAGTGAAACTCGCTCTCGAATTCTTTAAAGAAGAGCTTGTGAGCGAAGACGAAGTAGACCAGGCCTATGCGAAGGCCGTGAAGCTGCTTGAAGAGCTTGAACTGAGGAACATGCTCCGCGGCGAAGGCGACATTATGAGCGCCGTGCTCAAAATCAACTCCGGCGCCGGCGGCACAGAGAGCCAGGACTGGGCGTCGATGCTTATGCGAATGTATCTTCGCTGGGCTGAGAAAAACGGCTACAAGACCTCTATCGCCAACCTTCTGGAAGGCGACGAAGCCGGTATCAAGAGCTGTACTATCAATGTGGAAGGCGATTTTGCCTACGGCTTCCTCAAGAGCGAAAACGGCGTGCACCGTCTTGTGCGAGTATCGCCCTACAACGCTCAGGGTAAGCGCATGACATCGTTCGCATCGGTGTTCGTGACACCTCTTGTTGACGATACTATCGAAATCAAGGTAGAACCGGCACTTCTGTCGTGGGATACATTCCGTTCGGGCGGCGCAGGCGGCCAGAATGTGAACAAGGTGGAATCGGGCGTACGCCTTCGCTACCAGTTTACCGACCCCTATACAGGCGAAAAAGAGGAAATTCTTATCGAAAACACCGAGACTCGCGACCAGCCCAAGAACAAGGAAAACGCGCTGCGCCAGCTGCGGTCTATCCTCTATGCCAAGGAGCTTGAACACCGCATGGCCGAACAGGCGAAGATTGAGGCCGGCAAGAAAAAAATCGAGTGGGGCTCGCAGATACGCAGCTATGTCTTTGATGACCGCCGTGTGAAAGACCACCGCACCAACCACCAGACCTCTGATGTGAGCGGCGTGATGGACGGCGACCTCGATGGCTTCATCAAGGCCTACCTTATGGAATTTTCCGAAAAAGAAGAACAATGACCTTAGCCGAGAAGGCATATAGCGATATCAGGCTGCGCCTGATTATCAATCCGATATCAGGCACTGTATCGAAGCTCCGCATGATTCCGAACATATCGCGGCGCCTCGAGCAGGCCGGTATTGACTTCGAGATATGTGCAACCGAGGGCCCCGGCCACGCCACCGAGCTGGCGGCCGAGGCTGCCCGGTGCGGCACATTCGACGGCGTGCTTGCCTGCGGAGGCGACGGAACCGTCAACGAGACCGCACGCGGCCTGACGGGCACCGGCTTGCCGCTCGGCATCATTCCGGCAGGCTCGGGCAACGGTCTGGCAAGGCATCTGGGCATACCGGTAGACATCGACCGTTCGCTGCGAGTCATAGCCGAGCGCAATATCATCAGCGCCGACTATGGGCTTGCCAACTCGACACCGTTCTTCTGCACTTGCGGAGTGGGGTTCGATGCGGCGGTGAGCGAGCGTTTTGCGCGCCAGAAACGCCGGGGAGTGATGATGTATCTCAAAAGCGCCATCGACGAGTATGTGAAGTTCAATCCTGAGGAATATGTGATCGAAGCCGGCGGCCAGGTGGTGACAGAGCGTGCATTTCTTGTAGTGTGCTGCAATGCGTCGCAGTATGGCAACAACGCATTCATAGCCCCAGACGCCTCCGTGACCGACGGAATGCTCGACCTTGCCATCGTTCATGCGGGCAATCCGTTTTCGCATGCACTTCTTGGGCTTGACCTTCTGACCGGCTTCATTGGCAAAAACGCGCTCGTAGACATCATCAGGGTGAAATCGGCGTCAATACGCAGGAAAAAGGCAGGAGCCGCCCATATAGACGGCGACCCGCATGTGATGCCCGCAGACATAAACATCACTTGTGTGCCCGGCGCAATAAAACTGTTTTCGCCGACAAACAACACGCGTTTTAAGCCGCTTTTAACGCCGATGAGTTTGTTTTTCAGAGACTGCGGCTTGAGTGTGGCACACCTATGGCGCAATAATTAGCGCACCGTAAGCGTTATGAAGATATGAAAATCTGTCGGTTCATATTTCTGCTCATCTGTATCAGTGCATTGTCGCAGACGGCAAATTCACGCGATTTTAACGACAAGCTGCTCAACCGGCCTTATGCCGACAACCGGAAATGGCACCTCGGCTTCTCTGTCGGGGCTTTTGCATCGGATTTAAGGCTGACACACAACGGCTTTATCACAGAAACGGGAGAGGAATGGAGGCTTGAGCAGCCCGACTATCAGCCCGGATTCTGCGTCAACGGGCTCTTTGACCTGCGTCTGAACAATTATTTTTCGTTCCGAATGTCGCCCGGCATGTACTTCGGAAGCCGCGACATACGTATGCTTGAGCTAAACAGCGGAAAAACAGAACGGCAAAATATCAAATCTACTCTTGTTGTTCTTCCATTAGAAATCAAATATGCAGCACTGCGCTATCGTAATGCTCGCCCCTACCTTTTAGGTGGTATAATGCCGGCTTTTGACGTAGGCAAGAAACGCAACGATTTTCTAAAGCTGAAATCGAGCGACCTTTTCTTGTCAGTAGGCTTCGGATGTGATTTCTATCTGCCTTATTTTAAGCTTAATCCCGAAATCAAATTCTGCTTCGGACTCACCGACGTGCTTGAGCACGACCGTCCGGACCTTATCGAGGACCCCGAGCGACTGAAATTCACCCAGTCGCTGGCAAAAGCGACATCGAAAATGATAGTCCTCACCATCTACTTTGAGTAAGATACTGCAAAATCAAATCCCGGCACCGCTTGTTAACTCATGTTAAAAAACGTTGCCTTTAGTTTTTCGGGGGAACTTTCGCGACACGATTTCATACTAACTAAGCAAAAGCAACCCTAATGAAAGACTCCACTACTACATATGACAGCCTTTTCACGGGCATGATAAAGCGGAATGAAAGGATAATTTTCAGTACGTGCTTCTTTTATGCGAATGCGTCGGTGCCTTTCGACGATTTGCGCCAGTAAGTGCTGATAGCTCTGTATCATGCCTTTTCCTCCTTCAGAAATGAGAGCAAGGAATCGACATGGGTGTACAGGGTGTGTATAAACACCTGTGTTGTGTCGCTGAAAAAATTCATGCCCCGCATATCATTCGCGCCCATTGAGGCGATTCAGCACCTCGACGCCGAGCTGGCCGACAATGCGGAGTTCCGCGATAAAATAGAGTGGCTCTATGAAGCCATATCGAGACTCAATCCGCTGGAGAAAGCAGTAATACTGATGTGGCTTGACGGTATCAACTATGATGAAATAGCAGCCAATATAGGAATACCGCGCAACACGGTTGCCTCTAAACTACACAGAATCAAGAAAAAATTATCTGACTATAAATAATGATGTTATGGAACTGGACAATCTAAAAAAATCATGGGATGACATGGCTGAAAGCATGGATGCATTATCAGCAAAACTTGCCGAGAACGCCAATATTGCCATTTTGTCAAAAAAGAGCGATGTGCGCAGCCGAATGCTAAGACGAGCCTATACGGGGTGCGCCGTTACTGCAATCTGTCTTATGGCGATGGCAAGTTATCCGCTCTGGAGCCCGGGAGGCCTACCGCAATTGTGGGTATCCTTATTCAGTGTGGCTATAGCCGCCGGTCTCGCCGCGGAAGTTTATATTACCGGTTGCATAAAACGACTTGACATATATAAATCGTCAAATGCCGAACTGACAAGCAGAGTGGCCCGAATCAAGAAGAGCCGACGAAATTTCGAAATCTGGGCCGACGGGATTGTTGTGGCTTTTTTCATCTGGCTGTCGTTTGATGCTATAAATATCAGGGATGCACTATTGTTCTGGACATTTGCAGCGACAGGGATTGGTCTTGGGTTTATCATCTATAGACGCGATGTCGCCGATTTCGATGAAATTGCCAATTGGTGCAAGAGGTAAAATCCGCTTAGGCCGACAGGCTCGCGGACTGGCAGGCGGATTTTTCTATAATATTTTTTATACATCGTTTGCTTTTTTTGCTTAATTTTGCGGCAGAACTCACATAAAACCGCAATGACCCGAAAATACGACTATCTTGTCATCGGTTCCGGCATAGCCGGAATGAGCTTCGCCTTGAAAGTTGCCCGCGAGGGCGTGAAGGTGGCTCTTGTTTGCAAAACCACTCTCGACGAAGCCAATACAGCCCTCGCCCAAGGCGGCGTGGCCTCCGTTACCAATCTCGAAGTGGACGACTTCGACAAGCACATTCACGACACGATGGTTGCCGGCGACTGGCTGAGCGACCCCAAGGCAGTAGAAATGGTTGTGAAAGGCGCCCCCGAGCAGATAGCTCAGCTGATTGGCTGGGGCGTGGACTTCGACAAGAACAGCGATGGCAAATTTGACCTCCACAAGGAGGGTGGGCACAGCGAATTTCGCATTCTCCACCATGCCGACAACACCGGTTTCGAGATTCAGGAGAGTCTGATCGGTGCAGTCCGTGCGAATCCTCATATCGATGTTTTTGAGAACCATTTCGCGATAGAAATAATAACCCAGCACCATCTGGGCAAGCGTGTGACGCGCCGCACGCCCGACATAACATGCTACGGGGCATATGTGCTCGACATCGCCGAGGGGCGGGTTGATACGTATCTGTCGAAAATCACGGTTATGGCGACCGGCGGCTGCGGGGCTGTGTACCAAACGACGACAAATCCGCTTGTAGCCACGGGCGACGGCATTGCGATGGTTTACCGCGCCAAGGGCACGGTTTCGGATATGGAATTCATACAGTTCCACCCTACGGCACTCTTCCACCCCGGCGACAGGCCGTCGTTCCTTATCACCGAGGCCATGCGCGGCTACGGCGCAGTGCTGCGCAATCTGCGCGGCGAGGAGTTCATGCATAAATATGACCCGAGACTCAGCCTTGCGCCACGCGACATAGTGGCACGTGCAATCGACTCGGAAATGAAGCTGTGGGGCGATGACCATGTATATCTTGACGTAACCCACAAGGACCCGGAAGAGACCCGCCGTCATTTCCCCAACATATATAAGAAGTGCCTGTCGCTTGGAATAGATATAACGAAAGATTATATTCCGGTGGCGCCTGCGGCACACTATCTCTGCGGCGGCATCAAGGTTGATTTGAACGGAGAGTCGAGCATCCGCCATCTATATGCACTGGGCGAATGTTCGTGCACGGGGCTGCACGGCGGCAACCGTCTGGCGTCGAATTCGCTCATAGAGGCGGTTGTATATGCCGACGCCGCCGCCCAACATGCGGCAGTAGAAATGCCGGAAATAAGCTTGCGCACAGATGTGCCGGCATGGAACGACGAAGGCACGCGGCATAACGAGGAAATGGTGCTCATCACGCAGAGCATACGCGAAGTCGGCCAGATTATGGGCACATACGTCGGCATCGTACGGTCGAATCTGCGACTGGACCGGGCCTGGAATCGTCTCGACATTCTCTATGAGGAAACTGAAAAGCTTTTCAAATATTCCAAGGCTTCGCGCGAAATCTGCGAGCTCCGCAATATCATCAATGTAGGCTACCTGATAATGCGGCAAGCGAAGGAACGCCGCGAATCGCGCGGACTTCACTACACTATCGATTATCCGCCTGTCAACCGTCCGACAGAGACAGGCATAAACTCCTGAGCGGTTATTGTGTTATAATAGGAAAAGGTCAATCAGTTTATGAAAGATATACGTATTTCGCTAAAAAGTGTTGGAATTTGCGCGCTTCTTGCAGGCGCACTTGTCCAGAGTTGTACGAAGCCAGAAGAGGCTCCCGGTCGCGAAAACGACATAGTTTTCGACCATTTCGCTATCGAACAGGCATATACGCTTGAAAATTCTTCGACCGACTATGAGACTGACAGCGATCTGACGATGGGCTGCCGCGCCAGTCTGTTTATCCCGGTAAAGTTTATGGGCCATGACATGACGGCATTCCGCGACAGTGTGCTGAAAATAGCATTCGACACCGTTGCCGCCGACCCGGCACAGGCCGCTGAGACGTGCTTCAGACGTACGGGCTCGGAGATAGGCTATCCGCTGAAACCTATTGTGATAGACGAGCATGAAGCCGACAGCCTTGCCAACACTATAGAGAGCCTCAATAACTTCGACGGTTTTGCCGAAATTCAGGGCCGCATAGCAGCCTTGACGCCGGAGTATGTGTCGTATGGAGTAACGTCGTCGTCGTACTACCCGCGTGCTGCTCACGGAATGTATGGCACATGGTATATTGTATATTCTGCGAAGGCCGACAAGATGGTAAGTCTTGCAGACTTTTTCACTTCGGAAGGCCTTGAAGCTCTTCCCAAAATACTACGCAAACGGGCTCAGGCTATGCGAAGCTATATCGGCGCTACAAATATCACAGCCATACCGAGCGGCGGAAACTACTATATAAATGCCAACGGTAATCTTGTATTCGTATATCAGCCCTATGAGATAGCGAGCTACGCACAGGGCGAAATCAGCATCGACATCGAGCCATATATAGTGAGCGACTATCTGACCTCACTTGGCAAGCAGGTGCTGCTCAACGAGTAGCAGCAGTCGCGACATAAGCGTAGCTAGACTGACACGCGCAGAGCCACCTCACCGACTGTCGTAACCATCTATAACACACAAGTCTACACCATCAGAACTGCCGGATTTATAGCCGGAAGGCCTGATGGTGTTTTCAATGCCGGCGTGTTTTGCTCGAGGCTCTCTCCGTTTTTTCGGAGGGAATTGAATGTATCTCGGAATTTATCCGTATATTTGTACGTTATTAATATCTCTTCTGGAGACTGACATTCTATCATCGGATTGCATTCGTAGTCCGTACTTTTTGGAAGTTTGGCAGAAATTAGAACGTAAAACACTATGCTACTGCGTGCTACACATTGCCAGACCAGATAAAGAAGTAATCTGTAATATGGAGAACAGCCCTAATCACATTATCGGCAAACCGTGCTGGTTTGTTCTGAACCACATAGGGAATGTTCATGGAGAGAATCAGGCTCAGAAAACACTCGACCGTTTCAACAAGCGACAGAACACACGTCTCGAGCTCTTTGCTCCTACCTATGTAGTCAAAGAAGACCGAGACGGCAAGGTGTGCATGCGGCGACTTCGGCTGGCTTTTCACTATGTATTTGTAAGAGGCGTTTTTGACGAAGTAAAATGTCTGTGCTCCCAACCGAACGGCTTCTCTTTTTTGATAAACCACAGCGGAAGCGAGCGTTATGCCATACTTGGAGACCGCGAAATGCGGCATTTCAGAGAAATTGCGCGCGTTTATGAGAACTGCCTCCCTTTTTATTCGCTTGAAGATGTAGACTTGGAAGAAGGTGATCTCGTTGAGGTTATAAATGGGGATTTCCCAGGTCTGATAGGCACATTCATGCCAAAAGCGAAGAGCAAATCGGGCAATGTAGTGCTGATGGTAGACCGAAAATGGGGAACAGTGGCCTACGACATCAAAGCGTCTGATGTAAGGGTGCTTGAATTTGCATCGACATCGAACCGGGCTTACGACCAGATTGACGCCTTTGTGCCCCATCTGCTGAAAGCGTTGAGATTTTATCACTGCAGGGCAACACTGCCGGCGGCTCTTTCTTCGAAACTGAATGTTTTCTGCAGCCGTTTCGAAATTACAAAAATCAGCAACACCAAACTTCAGGCCAAATTGCTCGCTCTGCTCAGTGCAGCCAATTATCTGATTGGCAACATCGAAGCTTTTCAAAACTTCAGGGAGCGATTTGACAGAATGCGACACGCCATAAGCAACTCGTGGACCGAAGCCTTAATTTTATTGATATTCTCGACAACCGAAACCGACATTGAGTTGTTTAAAAAAGGCTGTGATTTGATTGAAAGACTCGAAGCTACTTCGAAATTTCAGAAATATCTCACCGAGGAGTACTCCTATTACAAAGCAAATATGCAGCAATTGCTCCCTGAGCTTGTATGATATATTTGCAGAAAACATTGCTAAAGACACTCATCACGACATAAGCCCTCTCCCGTTTGTTATATACGACAATGGCAAATAATAACGAAAGAAGCTATAACATAGCAGTAGCCGGAACCGGCTATGTAGGCCTAAGCATCGCCACGCTGCTTTCGCAGCACAATCATGTGACGGCAATTGATGTAATACCTGAAAAGGTGGAGTTAATCAACGCCCGTAAATCGCCTATTCAAGATGAATATATCGAGAAGTATCTCGCCGAGAAGAGTCTGAATCTGAATGCGACTCTCGATGCGGAAGGCGCTTATAGGAATGCTGATTTCATTGTCATTGCCGCCCCGACAAATTACGACCCTGTCAAAAACTACTTCGACACTCATTGCATAGAAGATGTAATCGACATCGCTCTGAGAGTGAATCCCGACGCTATAATCGTAATCAAATCGACTATTCCGGTGGGATACTGCCGCAATCTGTATGTGAAGTATGCCGCAAAGGGGGCCACGCGGCTCAATCTCCTCTTTTTCCCTGAGTTTCTGAGAGAAAGCAAGGCACTGTACGACAATCTATATCCGTCGCGCATAATCGCCGGGCTCCCCAAACTCATAGACATACCTCAGTTTGCCGAGGAGAATGCCGCAATAGCGGCTATTGCCGATATCGAAAAACTCGAAAAAGGCGCTCGCGTCTTTGCCGAATTACTGCAGCAAGGGGCTTTAAAGAACGATATTCCTACACTGTATATGGGTCTCAAGGAGGCCGAGGCCGTAAAGCTCTTCGCCAATACCTATCTTGCGCTGCGAGTAAGCTACTTCAATGAACTTGATACTTATGCAGAGGTGAAGGGTCTCGATTCGCGTGCCATCATAGAAGGCATAGGCCTCGACCCGCGCATTGGTACTCACTACAACAACCCGTCTTTCGGCTATGGAGGCTACTGCCTGCCCAAAGACTCCAAACAGCTCCTTGCCAATTATGCCGATGTACCTCAAAATATGATGAGTGCCATCGTGGAGAGCAACCGAACTCGCAAGGACTTTATCGCCGACCAGGTACTTAAAATGGCCGGATATTACGACTATTCGTCGGCCAACAATTATGGCGAAGCTCCCGAAAAAGAATGCATTATCGGTGTTTATCGCCTGACGATGAAATCTAACAGCGATAATTTCCGCCAGTCATCTATTCAGGGCGTTATGAAGCGCATAAAGGCAAAGGGGGCGACCGTAATCATCTATGAGCCCACACTCGAAGACGGCTCGACATTCTTCGGCAGCCGCGTTGTAAACGACCTCGACGAGTTCAAGCGCCTCTCGCACGCAATCATTGCCAACCGCAACTCCGCCGACCTCGCCGACGTCACCCCAAAAGTCTACACCCGCGACCTCTTCTCCCGCGACTAAATCTTTGCTATAAATACGAATGAAACTTTGCTGCTTTTTCAACTATGCGCCTCTATATAGAGAAAGCATTTATAAAGCCATAGATGATAATTTTGATTCTCAATTCTATTTTGGCAAAGAAGTATATGAAGGGAAAAATAGTGGCATCGCTAAACTTGATTACTCAATATTCAAGAAAGAACCCATTGAATTCAGGAATAAGGTAATCTTAAAACATTTTCTTTGGCGCACAAAAGCCTGGCGTTTAGCGTTTAAACAATTTGATACATTCTTAATTACTGGTGACTTTGTATTTTCATATATCCCTCTGATTCTTGGTTGCAAATTATTAGGGAAAAAGATATATGGTTGGGGGCACGGAATTAAAGCAAAAGGAGGTAAATTACATTTCCTAAACGATTTTCTATATCGGAATCTCTCTGGTTTCTTCACGTATGGAGAAGGTGGCAAAAAGCGTCTTGAGGAACTAGGATATGATTCAACTAAAATTCATGTCATCTATAATTCATTGACTAAACGAATCAAGCCAATGGATTATGAATCCGATATATATATAAAACACTTTAAGAATAGTAATCCAACTTTGTTATTCATAGGGCGTCTAACCCCCCAAAAGAAGCTTGATTGGGTTATTAAAGCCATTAGTGCGTTAGGCTCATGTAACCTTATGGTTATTGGTGATGGCGCATGTAAGACAGAACTTGAACAATTAACAATCTCTCTGGGAGTACAAGATAAAGTCTGGTTTTTTGGAGAAAATTATGATAATGAACTTAATAAAGAATTTATATATAATGCCGACATATGCATTTCTCCAGGCAATGTAGGCTTGACGGCTCTTCATGCTCTAGAATTTGGCACACCTGTTATATCGCATAGCGACTTCGAATCTCAAATGCCAGAATACGAAGTTATAAAGCAATATAAAACCGGGTTACTCTATGAAAACAACAATTTTGAGGATTTTTGTAAAAAGATTCACGAATGGTTAGAGTTTTCTGCTGATAAAAGAGAGTCCATACGACATAATTGCTATGCAGTAATTAATGACAAATGGAATTCTGATTACCAAATAGAACTCCTTAAAAGAGTGTTTCATGATTGATATAAGTAAATATAAATCCTACTTCAATAACTTATCTGCATATTTTGGGGCATCACTATTTCCGATGCTGCTCAGTTTACTTGTCAATCCTTGGATTGCAAAAAATATGAGTCCAGAAGACTATGCTATAAGTGGGTTTTATACATCCTTTTCATCATTAATCAGCCCTATAATAGTTTTTTATTTAATTCATTATTATATAAAAGAATATTTCAGATGTTCTGAGCATGAACAAACACAGCTAGTAGCAATAATAGCAAAATCTTTGATATGGTTTTCGGGAATGGTTTCAATAATTTGTTTTGCCGCATTAGGCATTTATTTGAAATATTTCTATCAGTCTTTGACTTTTCCGATATCGCCATATCTCGCATTGATGGTTTTTTCGTTACCATTAACAGGCCTTTATAATCTGAAATTATCACAGTACAGAATGAAGAAGCAAGCAAGTTCTTTTTTTAAGATTACTGTTGGCAACGGACTTCTTAATATATTTCTTACTGTATTATTCGTAATTTTCTTGAAATGGGGCGCTTTTGGCAAATTATTGGCTCCACTTCTTTGCAACCTTATTGTTTTCCTCATAATGCTCTTCTGCTTTAAAACAGAATTAAAAATAGAAACGCATTTACGAGATTTTAAAAAAATCTTTATATTCTGTTTGCCATTAGCACTAAGTGCAATGTTGGGATACTTTACTCACGGGTTTTCTACAACATATCTTGAAAGCATAGGAAAGACAACTGAATATGGCATATACGTAGTAGGGGTATCTATAGGTACTTATCTTACCGTTTTTCAGACTGCAATAGGAAGTACATTCCAACCGGACATATATGAGACCACAATCAAAAAACAGTGGAAAAAATACGCAAAATTTTGCATTTTACAAATTGTGTTGATTGCCTCTATTGCTTTTATTTTTATATTACTCGCACCATACATAATATCAATTCTTACAGCTGGACGATATACTGCATCGACTCCTTTTGCTCAGATTATTGCTTTATCCACAATAACCAGTGCAATTTATTATTTGATAAATAACTATTCGATAGCGACCAATCGACCAAGACTATACCTCTACACATCAATAATTGGCAGCATACTTATCGTAATCGCAATGCCGTTAGCTGTTGACCGATGGGAGTTTTATGGTGGGGCTTGGGTCATGGTACTCTCATACATTATCTTCTCTATTATCAATTTATTATTGCTAATATTTATAAAGCAGCCCCAAAATTGAACATATGCGAATTCTGTGGATTACAAATATAGCTATGCCTGCCTTGTGTAAAGAAATGGGGTGGCCGCTTCCTGTTATAGGTGCATGGATGTATTCGTCTTTAGATTGCCTTAAAGCTATTCCTGATTGTAAAATTGCCGTAGCAACAGTATATCAAGGTAAGGAACTTATAGTCAAAAAAATTGAAAATATAACTTATTATCTTCTTCCTCTTGAAGGCAAACAAAAAAACAAATATAATCGTAGTCTTGAATCATACTGGGAACAAATTAAACTAGATTACGAGCCTGATGTTGTGCATATTCATGGAACAGAATTTCCTCACGGTTTAGCCTATGTGAAAGCATGTGGAAATAAAGGCGTTATTGTTTCTGTTCAAGGCTTAGTTAGTGTGATATCCAGATATTATACTGATGGCATTGAGAGAGAGAACCTCAAGACTCTTACATTCCGTGATATATTGAGAAATGGAGGTTTTTTAGCAAGCCAGAATTCATTTAAAAAAACAGGAGAGACAGAACAAGAACTTATCCGAAGTGTTAATCATATAATTGGTAGAACAGAATGGGACAAAGCTCATTGCTGGGCTATAAACCCTAATGTGAAATATCATCACGTTGGAGAGACATTGCGCCAATCTTTTTATAAAGCAAAATGGACGTATGAGAATTGTGAACCACATACAATTTTCGTTTCTCAAGCATCTTATCCGATAAAAGGACTACATATGTTACTAAAAGCGTTGCCACTTATACTAAGACAATATCCTGATACTAAAATATATGTGGCAGGCAGCGACGAAACTGTAAAACCATTTTGGCGTATAACGGCATATGGCAAATATCTAAAAAAGCTTATCAATAAATATAACTTACGCAACCATGTTGTATTCACTGGATTACTAAGTGAAGAAAAAATGTGTGAACAATATTTGAAAGCAAATATATTTGTATGTTGTTCCGCGATAGAAAACAGTCCGAATTCGCTTGGAGAAGCTCAAATGCTAGGTATGCCATATCTTGCAACTTTCGCTGGAGGTATACCTGAAATTGTAGGAATGAATCCACGTGTTCTATATCGCTTCGAAGAGATTGAAATATTGGCAAAAAAAGTATGTGAAATATTTGATGATTATACTATACAATCTTTAGATTCTGCGGTTGAGTTATACGACCACAACAAAATCATGGATTCACTTCTAAATTCCTACCGCGAAGCAACTCTTTAATCATGAAAACAAACAAACTCGTATCTAAAGATTTTCGTTCCAATATCTGGATTATTGTAATCCTTTGTATTGGAATGCTCCCTATGGTAATGGGAGGCTATTGCATGTACATATTAGCGTTGCTGATTCCATTTATATTCTTCTATAAGTATTGGGATTACTTATTTGTACTTTTATGTTTGTTTTCTATTACCTACACTTTCGCGTGGCTTTTTGCAGGTAATACGATGACCGCTTCCGCCCTGATTTTTACACTAATATATCCACCCATGGCATATATGACAGGTAAATATATAGGTTCAAGATTCAAATCAGTCAATAGCATTGAAATGCTTCTTATTCTACTCATTATTTGCTTAGGTATACCAGCTATATTGTCTAATATAATAGATACAGTTAACACCGGCAATCTGATAAACACAACAAGAAGCGTTGGATTCGGAAAAGAAGAAGCAGCCATAAGTGCGACCAGATATGGTATAATGTTGTCCTTATTATTAGGAAGCAGTGGCATGATGATTGTTCAGCCAAATTCAAAAATCCACAATCTTTTTAAGATTATCCTCTTTGTAGGTAGTGTCCTTGCTATATTCTCAACTGTTCACCTGTTGAATAGAACTGGACTGGTATTAGTTTTGATATCCTTCATAGGAGTACTGATTTTAACCCCTTTCAATCTCAAAAAAATAGTATATGTTGGGCTTGTATTAATCATATTAGCACTTATTTTTTTCTACTATATTGAGAATTCGAAATTTTTCTTTGATGCTGTAGACTTTTATTCAAACAGAGAAATACATGGGCACGATGTCAGTTCTTTAGGTGGACGTGACGAGAGAATGATTCTGGCATTAGAACAAATAATGGCTCAGCCATGGGGCGGGGCCAAAGGGCTAAAATTTGGGAATCAATATAACTATGCACATAACCTATGGCTTGACACTGGTCTTAAAGGCGGATTGATATGCTTTATTATATTGATAATTGTCCTTATCCAATTTATAAAGAACTCATTTAAATTAATCAGGAATAAAAAAATAGATTATTTTGATAAAATCTTTTTCAGTCTAATTGCACTCACACTTGTTACTCAGTGCATGGTAGAACCAATTATCGAAGGCTTACCTCAGTATTTCTGGTTCTTTCTATTATTCACGGGCATCGGGCAAGTGATGTGCTCGAAACGAAATAATCTTTGATTGTCATATAGCACATGATGAATATCTTATTTTTAGGTCGATTTTATCCTAAAAAAATACTTGAGACAATATCTCAAGACACTGATGGCAAAGTGGGGTTTTCCAATCATAATTTTGAGAAATCGCTTATTGCAGGTTTCTCTTCAAATGATGATGTAAACCTCAGAGTTGTTACATCACCTATGGTTTTCTCATTTCCGCACAATAATAAGAAAGCTATTATAAAAAAAGAGCAATACATAGAGAATGGCATTACTATTCGGAGTACTGGCTTCTTTAATTTAGCATTTGTCAATACTCTGTCTTCTATATTTTCTTTAGTTAGAGTATTGTGTTCTGAACTTAAAAAATATGAAGGAAATGTTGTCAACGTGGTTGTCAACACCCCTAATATTATACATTCCATCGCATTGGAAATAGCTTGTAAATTTGTCGGCAAAAAGATAAACAAAGTATTGATTATTCCTGATGTACCTGAGTGTATAACCAGAATGGACAATAAGAAAGGTGTCAAAAGTAGAATCGTATCTGTCTTAAACAGATTCACTGCTTACCTCTCTAAACAGTATGATAAATATGTTTTCCTGACCGATGCAATGAATGATTTCTACAATGTGCCGAAATCAGATTATATTGTGATGGAGGGGCTAATAGATAAAAATAAAAAAATATCTGAAAACTCAATTCAATCCGACAAGGAAATAATACTCTACGCAGGCACGCTAAGGCGTATATTCGGTGTAATGAATCTCATCGAAGTTTTTACAAAAGGTAATTTTGACAACACTGAACTTTGGATTTGCGGTTCTGGCGAATGTGCCGAAGAAATAGAAAAAATTGCAGCTCAGTCAAAATGCATCAAATTCTTTGGGCTCGTTGATTCTTCTGAAGCGATAAGACTACAATCTATTGCAACAATTTTAGCAAATCCCCGCTCTTCGGCAGGAGAATATACCAAATACTCTTTTCCGTCCAAGACTATCGAATATTTATTAGCAGGAAAGACTGTAATAATGAACAGATTGCCGGGAATACCTAAGGAATATGACCAATATCTAAATTATCCAGAGTCTGAAGATACAGATTCATGGATAAATAAGATTAATGATATTCTTAAAATGGATAAATCAGAACGCAATAAAAAAAATCAAAGCGGGCGTGATTATATTCTCAGTAATAAAACTGCAAATATTCAGTGTAAACGTATCATAAACTTATTTTCAGGCATAAATCTCTAAAAAACATCTGCTATGCGCCCAAGAAAAGTACTTTTCATAATGATGTCATTGCCTGAAGACGCTCCGTATATATCTTATTATGAGCATTATTTTGGTTTAAAAAACGTTTCTATTGATTATATCATATGGAACCGTAGTGGAAAAATTGACAAGCAATATCCAAATAACTATCACGTATTTAATCGGATTTCGCCAATTCGACGAAATCCAATCGGTAAAATGTTGGATATGCATCGTTTTGCTAAATTCGCAGCTAATGTAATAAAGACAAACCATTATGACGGCATAGTCTCTTTTACAATCCAGACAACTCTTTTTATAAAAAAATCTCTACGAAAATTTAACGGAAAATATATAATTGATATTCGCGATTTTAGTCCGACTTTAAGGAATCCATTATTTAGAAAACAATTTCACAAACTAGTCAAAAACAGCTATGCTACAGTTGTTTCATCAACTGGTTTTGAGGATTTTTTGCCTTCGGGTGTAAACTATGTGCTTTCACATAACATTCACCCCACAGCATTTACTGATTTTAGTTCTGATATTATTTTTCGAAATAAACCCTATCGCATACTCACAATAGGACAAATTCGAGATTTTGAGGCCAATTCCATAATTTTGAAATCATTGGGCAATAATCAATCTTTCGAACTTATATATGCAGGAAAAGGCTATGCCTTAGATAGCCTTAAAAACTTTGTTTCAGAGCATAAACTAACTAATATTCTTTTTACGGGTGCTTATAAAAAAGTCGATGAATTATTCATTGCTAGAAGTTGCGAAATGATAAACGCTTTTATGCCAATGAATTACAATAGCGCTTTGTTATTAAGTAATAGGCTGTATCTAAGTGCCATAGTTGGTAAGCCCATAATAGTAAATGAAAATAGCGAACAGAGTAAATATGTGAAACGTTATTCGTTAGGTATTTGCATTGATAATATCGCGACTATCGAATCTCAAATCTCCTTATATATCGAGAACTTTGATTTCAACAAGTATAACGAGGGGCGAACTAATTTTTCAAATAGAATAAACAAAGATAACGAAACCTTTAGCGAGCTAATCAATAACTTTATTACATTAGCAACTAAATAATCAGACAAACAAGAATAAATAAACTTTATATGTCAGTTTTTAAGGATAAGACGCTCCTGATTACGGGAGGCACGGGGTCGTTCGGCAATGCGGTATTGCGCCGTTTTCTGAACACCGACATAAAGGAAATCCGTATTTTCAGCCGCGATGAGAAGAAACAGGACGATATGCGCCATGAGTATCAGGTGCGTTTCCCTGAGGTGGCTAACAAAATAAAATTCCACATCGGCGACGTGCGCAATTTGCAGTCGTGCAAAAATGTGATGCCAGGTGTGGACTATATCTTCCATGCGGCGGCACTGAAGCAGGTGCCGAGCTGCGAGTTTTTCCCGATGGAGGCTGTGAAGACCAATGTTATCGGAACCGACAATATTCTCACGGCAGCCATTGAGGCGGGCGTAGAGGCTGTGATTTGTCTATCTACCGACAAGGCTGCTTACCCTATCAATGCCATGGGTATCACGAAGGCTATCGAGGAGAAGGTGGCTGTTGCCAAGAGCCGCTATTCGGGCAAGACCAAAATCTGCTGCACCCGTTATGGCAATGTGATGTGCTCGCGCGGGTCGGTGATTCCTCTGTGGATAGAGCAGATTCGTTCGGGCAATCCGATTACTCTGACGGAGCCGTCGATGACTCGCTTCATCATGAGCCTGGAGGAGGCGGTAGACCTTGTGCTTTTTGCGTTTGAGCATGGCGAGAACGGCGATATTCTTGTGCAGAAGGCGCCCGCTTGTACCATCGGCACACAGGCGGAGGCCGTCTGCGAGCTTTTCGGGGGCAAAAAAGAGGATATCAAAGTGATCGGTATCCGTCATGGCGAGAAAATGTATGAGACACTGCTTACGAACGAGGAATGTGCCAAAGCAGAAGACCTTGGCAATTTCTATCGTGTGCCTGCCGACAACCGTGGTCTCAACTACGATAAGTTCTTCAAGGAGGGCGACGAGACCCGCAATACTCTCTCTGAATTCAACTCCAACAATACACGCCAGCTGAGTGTAGAGGAAACCAAGGCCAAGATTGCGGCGTTGGAGTATATTCAGAATGAGCTCAACGGAGCCGGAAATTTCGTGCAGTGATGAAAGTACTTGTCACAGGCGCCAAGGGGTTCGTAGGCAAGAATCTGTGCGCACAGCTGAATAATATAAAAGAGGGCAAGGCGAAGAATTACCCGGTGTGTATCGACGAGGTCTTTGAGTATGACATCGATTCGCAGCCCGAGGATTTGGAGCGGTATTGCCGCGAAGCCGATTTCGTGTTCAATCTTGCGGGGGTAAACCGCCCGGAGAATCCTGAGGATTTTCGAAAGGGCAATTTCGGTTTTGCCTCGACTCTGCTCGATACTCTCCGGAAGCATGGCAACAGTTGCCCGGTGATGCTGAGCAGCTCTATTCAGGCTACTCTCATAGGGCGCTATGCCGGTCATCCCTATGGCGAAAGCAAGCGGGCCGGCGAGGAGCTGTTTTTTGCGTATGGCAGCGAGACGGGCGCTAAGGTGCTTGTCTACCGCTTTCCGAATCTCTTCGGCAAGTGGTGCCGCCCGAATTACAACTCTGCCGTGGCGACGTTCTGCAATAATATAGCCAAGGGTCTGCCAATCCAGGTCAACGACCCGGCTGTCGAGCTTGAGCTGCTTTACATCGATGACCTCGTTGAAGAAATGATTGATGCGCTCCAAGGGAAAGAGCATCACTGCGAATTTGACGGCGTAGAGGCCGTCGGCCGTGAAGATGGCCGATATTGCTATGTGCCGACCACATTCCATGTGTCTTTGGGCGAGATTGTAGAGTTGCTTCACAAGTTTTCGGAAATGCCTGCAAGCCTGATGATTCCGGAGATTCCGGCCGACAGTTTTGCCAAACGCTTGTTTTCGACATATCTCAGCTATCTGCCGAAGGAGAAGGCTATCTTCGATCTGAAGATGAATACCGACGACCGCGGCAGCTTCACAGAGCTGGTCCATACGCTAAACTGCGGACAGGTAAGCATCAATATTTCGAAACCGGGCATCACCAAGGGCCAGCACTGGCACAACACGAAATGGGAGCAATTTATAGTTGTAAAAGGGCATGGACTGATACAGATGCGCCGTGAAGGTTCTGACGAAGTGCTCAACTATGAAGTGAGCGGCGACAAAATACAGTCTGTGATAATGCTCCCGGGCTATACCCACAACATCATCAATCTTTCTGACACCGAAGACCTGGTGACGGTAATGTATTGTAACGAAATCTTCAATCCCGCCAAACCGGACACATATTTCGACCCAGTAGAAAAGTAATGAAAACTGATTATAAAGATATTAAGTTCGCCGACAACGGAAAGCTGAAACTGCTTATTATTGTCGGCACCCGCCCTGAGATAATCCGCCTTGCGGCCACAATCAACAAATGCCGCAAGTATTTCGACGTAATCCTTGCCCATACAGGTCAGAACTACGACTACAATCTCAACGGCGTTTTCTTCAAAGACTTAAAGCTTGCCGACCCGGAGGTCTACATGGATGCTGTCGGCGATGACCTGGGAGCGACCGTGGGCAATATCATCAATTGCTCGTATAAGCTTATGGCCGATATTCGACCCGATGCACTGCTTATTCTCGGCGACACAAATTCGTGCCTCTCCGCCATAGCGGCCAAGCGTCTTCACATTCCTATTTTCCATATGGAAGCCGGAAACCGCTGCAAGGACGAGTGCCTGCCCGAGGAGACAAACCGCCGTATTGTAGATATTATTTCAGATGTGAATCTGTGCTATAGCGAGCACGCGCGCCGGTATCTCGCCGACTGCGGACTGCCCAAGGAACGCACTTATGTGACAGGCTCGCCGATGGCCGAAGTCCTTCACCAGAACCTCGCAGATATCGAAGGCAGCGACATTCATGCGCGCCTCGGCCTTGAGAAAGGCAAATATATCCTTCTTTCGGCGCATCGGGAGGAGAACATTGACACGGAGAAAAATTTTCTCTCGCTCTTCAATGCCATCAACGCCATCGCCGAACGATATGATATGCCGATTCTCTACAGCTGCCACCCCCGAAGCCGCAAACGGCTCGAGCAGTCGGGCTTTGAGCTCGACAAGCGTGTGATACGCCACGAACCTCTCGGATTTCATGACTACAACTGCCTCCAGATGAATGCGGCAGCCGTTATCTCCGATTCGGGCACACTCCCGGAAGAATCATCGTTCTTCACATCGGTTGGCCATCCTTTCCCCGCAATCTGCATACGTACCTCGACAGAGCGCCCCGAATCGCTCGACAACGCCGGATTCATTCTTGCCGGTATCGACGAAAAGTCGCTTATGCAGGCAGTAGAAACCGCCATTTCGATGAATGCAAACCACGACAACGGCACTCCGGTCGATGTGTATGTAGGCGAGAATGTGAGCAATATAGTAGTGAAAATCATTCAGAGTTACGTCACCGTCGTAAACAAGATGGTTTGGCGTAAAGACCAGTAAGCTATGAAAATCCTGTTTCTTTCTCTATCGAGATTTGACGATGTGAGTGTAAGAGGCATATACTCCGACCTCATGCGCGAATTTATCAACCGTGGCAATGAAGTATATATCGCCTCTCCTACAGAACGCCGCTTTGGCAAAAAAACTCATCTTATAGAGAACGGCCTGTGCCATATTCTAAAGATTAAGACTCTCAATATTCAGAAAACCAACGTCGTAGAGAAAGGAATAGGCACATTGCTGCTGGAATGGCAATTCGACAAGGCAATACGCAAATATTGGGGCAACGTCCGCTTCGACCTTGTGCTCTACTCCACCCCTCCGATTACTTTCAACAAGGTAATCGAACGTGTAAAGAATCGTTGCGGCTGCAGAAGCTATCTGATGCTCAAGGATATCTTCCCTCAAAATGCAGTAGACCTCGGTATGATGAAAGAAGGAAGCCTGCTGCACCGCATGTTCCGCCGAAAGGAAGAGCGCCTGTATGAGATTTCCGACCGCATCGGCTGCATGTCGCCGGCGAATTGTGAATATGTGATAAAGCACAATCCAAATGTCGATTCTGCTAAAGTAGAACAATGCCCGAATGCTGTCATGCCGGTCGAAATAGCACCACTTTCTACCGACGAACGCAACCAATTGCTTGCCCGACTGAATATTCCGACAGATAAAACCCTCTTCATCTATGGCGGAAATCTCGGCAAACCCCAGGGCATCGACTTTCTCCTGAAAGTTATCGAAGCCAATGAACAAAACACTGACAGTTATATCATAGTCGTCGGCAGCGGAACGGAATATGAACGAATGGAACGCTGGTTTGACAAAGTCAAACCGCGTAATGCCAAACTCATTGCAGCATTGCCTAAAACTGAATATGACAAGCTCATATGTGCATGCAACGTAGGATTGATTTTCCTTGATTCGCGCTTCACAATTCCGAACTATCCCTCCAGACTACTTTCGTATCTTGAGAACCGCATGCCGGTTCTGCTTGCAACCGACGAAAATACAGATATGGGCCGGATAGCCGAGAAAGAAGGATTCGGACTATGGTGTAAAAGCGGAGACCTTTCGAGGTTCATGGCTAACATGAAGAAACTCTCAACGGATAATGCCAACATGATTAATATGGGCAAAACCGGAGAGAAATACCTCCTTAAACACTATACAGTAGATACCGTAGCAGACATTATCTTAAATGAAAATGAACCTATATAAAAGTTTTTTCAAACGCACAATCGATATCTTAGCTTCGGGAGGTGCTTTGCTTGTCCTCTCTGTACCATTGGGGGCAATCACTATATGGCTGCACTTTGCCAATAAAGGCGCGGGAGCTTTTTTCTTTCAAGAGCGCCCGGGTAAAGACAGCAAAATATTCAAAGTTGTCAAGTTCAAGTCTATGACAGACGAACGCGACGAAAATGGAGAACTTTTGCCAAATGAAAAGCGTTTGACAAAAGTCGGCGCGTTTATCAGAAAGACGTCTATTGACGAACTGCCTCAACTTTGGAATGTATTTAAAGGCGATATGTCTCTGATAGGCCCTCGGCCTTTACTTCCACAATATTTGCCATGGTATACTGAGCGAGAACAGACCCGACATAGTGTACGACCAGGAATTACCGGGCTTGCACAAATAAATGGACGCAACTTTCTGACTTGGGAACAAAAACTTGAATATGACGCTCAATATGTGGAAAATATTACATTTATCGCGGACTGTAGAATAATATATGCCACCATAAAAAATGTTTTTGCAAGCAAAGACATTGATGTAGCGCCTAAAGGAATATTTCTTGACGTTGAAAGAAGAAACAAAAATGAAAATAAGACTGCTAACTAAAGATGACTTGCCTATAAGGGTCGAATGGATGAATAATCCGGCGATATATAAAAGCATGCATTTCACGCCACCTATTTCACTCGAAAAAACGATAGAATGGCATTCAAGAAACCAAAATAACAACAACAGATGTGATGTTGCTTTTGAAGATAACGAAGGTAATCTCGTAGCGATGGGTGGCTTAACGGCCATTGATTATTCTGTTCGTAAAGCTGAATTCTATATTTTTGTCAATCCGCAAAGACAGCGCGAAGGTATTGGAACCAAAGCAGCCTATCTATTATGTAAATATGGTTTCGATATCCTACAACTTCACAAAATCTACCTTTATACAAACTCAACAAATTATGGCGCCCGCAAAACTTATGAAAAGGTGGGATTCACCCTTGAGGGGGTACATCGAGCTGAAATGATTACTAATGATAAATATGACGACCGCTTGTACTACGGCCTTTTATCTGAAGAAATAGATATCGATAAATATCCACTCGTTTTTGTAGGATAAAATATAGGTTTATCAAAAAGAGTTTGAAACAAAGACTAAGCAATTAGCATACCGGCAAGATAATAAATAAAATGAATATTCTTTTTACGTGCGCAGGGAGACGTACATATTTGCTTAAATACTTTAAAGAGCAACTTGGCGACAAGGGTCTTATAATAGGAACTGACATGCAATTGAGCGCGCCAGCGCTGACTGCGGCAGATATAAAAGAACAAGTTCCGGCAGTTTATGATAAGAACTATATCAATACTACATTGGAAATCTGTCAACGTCATGATGTCAATGCGATAATAAGTCTCAATGACTTAGAATTGCCAATACTTGCGGCAAACCGACAAAAATTTGAGGATATCGGAATATCGGTCATTGTATCCTCTCCTGAAGTCATTGATATATGCTTTGATAAATTAAAGACAGCCCAATATATTGAAAGTTTAGGCCTGAAGTCTCCCAAAACATTTGTTAGCATTGAAGAGTCAATCAAAGCAATCGACAATGGAAGATTGAAATTCCCTCTTGTACTAAAACCCAGATGGGGTTCAGGCTCAATTGGCATCGAATTTGTCAACACAATAGAAGAATTAAAGGATACGTATGCTTTACTTCATAAAAAAATAAGGAAAACAATACTTTCTAACGCGTCTAAGGGTGATAATTATATTCTTATCCAAGAAAAGATCGAAGGACAAGAATATGGACTCGATGTGATGAACGACCTCAAAGGCAATCATCGTGCGGTTTCCGTAAAAAAGAAACTCTCAATGCGAGCCGGAGAAACAGACAAAGCACAAACAACTGACAATGAACAGCTAAGACACATCGGCAACGTTTTAGGGAATAATCTCCATCATATAGGAAATCTAGATGTGGATATTTTCGAAAAAGATGGAATCTACTATGTCCTTGAGCTAAATCCTCGCTTTGGCGGAGGCTTCCCTTTCAGTTACGAGGCTGGCGTTAATTACCCTAAAGCCATTATCGAATGGTTGGCTGGAAATGAAATTGATTCAACCATACTCCAACCACGGTATGGAGAAACTTTCGCTAAATGCGATTATCTTGTTAAAATAACAGATTGAACGTATTCAATCATATAAACAAAACATATGAAAGAACGGATTTTGCTTTGTCTGGCTCATATGAGCGGCAAGGAAATGGATTTTATAAAGGAAGCGTTTGCAGACAATTGGGTTGTTCCAATGGGGCCGAACGTTACCGGCTTCGAGAAAGATCTTGAGGCTTTTGTAAACAAGCGCGAGGGTCTGCCGGCGCTCGAAAAGAAAGTGGTGTGTCTGTCGGCGGGCACAGCGGCAGTGCATCTGGCTCTTATCGCATGCGGTGTGGGCTATGGCGACGAGGTTCTCGTGCAGTCGTTTACGTTCTGCGCGTCGAGCCACCCTATTACTTATCTGGGCGCAACTCCTGTCTTCATCGATTCTGAGAAGGAATCGTGGAACATGGACCCGGATTTGCTCGAAGAGGCTATCAAAGACCGCATTGCCAAGACGGGCAAGAAGCCCAAGGCTATCATTCCTGTGGCCCTGTATGGCATGCCGTATCGTATAGACCGCATTATGGAAATCGCCAACCGTTATGAGATTCCAGTAATAGAAGACGGAGCTGAAGGCTTCGGCTCAAATTTCAACGGACAGGCTCTCGGCACATTCGGAGAATATGGCGTGCTCTCTTTCAACGGCAACAAGATGATTACCACCTCGGGCGGTGGAGCCCTCATATGCCCCGATGCCGACAAAGCCCGCGAAATACTCTGGTATGCCACTCAAGCGCGCGAAAGCTACCCCTACTATCAGCACGAAGCCATCGGATACAACTACCGAATGTCTAATATCTGCGCCGGCATAGGCCGCGGCCAGATGACTATCGTAGACGAGCACATTGCCCATCACAAGCATGTGCAGGAATTATACTGCGAATTATTGAAAGACGTTCCCGGAATAACGATGCATACCAATCCCGGCGCAGAATATGATTCTAATTTCTGGCTATGCACTGCCACTCTTGACCCAGAATTGAGGATAAAGAATCAGGAAAACGCTTATAAACAAGTGATAACAGGTGCTGTAGGCGGAGCAGCCGGAGTAACCCACGCAAGCACATGCGCCACTACCGACTGCCAGCCCAACGACAACGTAGAAGCTCTCCGTATGGCACTCGACAGCGCCGGCATCGAGTCGCGGCCTCTTTGGAAACCGATGCACAAACAGCCCGTGTACCGCAATGCGCCTGCGTATACAAATGGTGTGAGCGAGGCCCTGTTCAAAGTCGGAATATGCCTGCCCGCAGGGCCCTGGGTGACCGACGAGCATGTGCGCTATATCGCCGAACAAATCAAAGCCAACATCATTTAAGAAGGTGTTGCCATCAAAACCCAGAAGCCATCGGGAGCGATTTCCGATGGCTTTTGTTTTGTATTGCTACAAGCAATCCGATGCCGGTTCATCATGACTCCGCGACCTGCGAGCAGTGTCTATTTTTGGAATCTTGTTTGTGGCACCATCAACTTGCAAGTATAGCGTATCTGTCACGCTATCGTCTTGGGGATTTGGCTTGAATTTCACCTCGAATGAAATCCACTGTTCAGTCATTTCCTTATAATATGCTTGCATTTCCGGGTTGCCAAGTCGGGCGATAGCTTCGTCTATTATTTTGCGGGATTGGGGAGTATATGTATAATAGAATCTGAGCGGTCTTATTAAGGCCATTGATTTATCGTCACGGTTATCGTAAACCCACTTCAAAACCTTTTCAGGCTGTGGCAAGAATACATATTTGAAAAAATGATAATCGAATGATTCGGAAGGAGCCACATCAATCCGATTACCCAAATCGTTCCATCGGTCAAGCACTTTTTTATCGGAATAAGGATAGCGGGTCAGTGTGAGTATGTCATTCACTAGAGTCCATTCCTTCTTACTGTCTGAACCATGCCCTAATCTGAATGCACCTTCTTCATATCCGTCTTCCATAGTTATGTCGATTTTACCGTTCTGCTCTATATTACAAGTCATTGAAACCATTTGAGAGTATGTGCTTGTGTCCTTGTCGGTATTGACGTTATGTTCTATTTCTTTGTATTCATGGTTATGTGTAAATTCTTGGTCTCCGATAAAATATACTAAAGTATGATCTACGTAGACTAACTCTGTAGAGTCCGTCAGATTATAAGCTAATTCCGACTCATCCCAATCGTTACCTGCGAACATTGCGTCAATCAGATGCCCGTCTGTATCGTATGTAGCGAGATACACGTCTTCGGCGTCGCTGAAAAGATATTTATATTGGCATAGGATTACGTTGTCGGTTATTTGACGGACAGATACAAGATATGCCGACGCGGTATCAGACGGGGCAAAATCAGGAGTGATTATGCCTCTTAGCAATGAACACTGCTCATGAGTGGTAAGGAGAAAATCACGGTCAGATGGGGCCGGCAAAGAATCATCTTTAGCAATAAGCGATTCATATTCTATGCCGAGCTTTCTTAAGAACTCAAAAGACCTGTTGTCATCTATCGCTGCAATCGAGTCATGAGGGGTATCATTCGATGCCGACTCTGATCCTTTGCCCCTGCACGAGACGCACAAGGTCAATATGGCTGTAATTATGAAAAATATACGTTTCATGGCTTTTGTTGTTTTATTGGAGCCGGTCTAACAGCTTCGTTTTGCTTTACGTTTTCAAGCATGTTCCTGACGGTCTGCTGAACTTTGATTTTTAGATATACAGATTCGTGACGGTTATGGTCGATGGTTTTCAGATACAACGTATTGTTGTTGTGCCAGAAAATAGTGCGAAGCCCGGATTCATCGGACTGACCATAAAGTTCTTCACCACTGTATTGAAGGCTCTTGTATGACTCAAATTCATATATAAAGTTTCCATCGCGACGAAAGAATCTCAAATCCAAAGGCCAGTCGCAATCATATCCGACCTGTGACACATAAATCCCATTGGCGTTTACAGCCGTGGGACAAGCCGCGCGACAGATATATTTACCATTCTCAGAATCAAACCACCATATTGCATCGTCATGCGGCGATTCAGGGATAATGAAACCATATAATTTCAGTTCAGGCAGAAATGTTAGCCATCGTTTGTTAAAACCAAAATCCGGGTTATCATAAATAGCATATATTTCTTGTTGCCAAGCAGAATCAAGACGTTCAAATTTAGCTTGCGACTCCTTCAATACCATAGAGACAATATCATTGTCGACAATGGAATCAGCCGGAATGACATCATAGCGCGAACACTCTCTTTCGGCTTTAGAGGTTGTTTAATAATATATGTGAAAGCACAGGCCGAAAAGTACGAGATGG